>NZ_JBFRKT010000037.1:0-56896 GCF_041469545.1 Vibrio sp. 10N.286.49.C3 | reverse complement strand
TGTTTGAAGATCACCGTACCTGCGAATGCCAAAATTGACTACACAGGTCGTAAATGGGTTTGTAATAGTGGTTACCGACAAGAAGGTGATCAGTGTATAGACTATTAAATGGCCAATCGAGCTTGTTCCATGGAAAGTAGTGAACAAATTTCAGCGCTAATATTTTAGCGCAATTTATGATCAAACTTTATCACTCTGAGTGTTGTATATGACCCGTTTCAGGGGCATTTATGATCAAGCTATATTATCCACTGACAGCTTCTACGACTCTAAACGGACAGGCATTGCCAGCTGGGGGAACCATGTGGCTTGCAGGGACAAACTGCAGGATATGCTTAGTGGATATTATCTGAGCAAGGAAACGACTGGATTGATGGGTTTTTAGGCTAATTTCTGATCAAGATACAGGTGCTAACCATCTATCCAGTTGGAAGCTCCAAACCATCATGTGTATTTTAACCTCTTTCCAGTCTTCCAGAGTGACTCAGCACTCGGTCATTTTCGATAATGCATATAAAGCCTGTTTTAATGTAATCAGGCAAAGTATGCACTGTACGAAGGTATATTAATTGGCAAATTTGCCTTATAAAAAGTTATTCATGAATAACTAATATTAGAATTCCTGAAACTCTTTTCTGTCCAAAAACGAGTTGAATGAAGCCGCTCTGCGACTATTACCCGACTACCAGCTACCCCTGTTTAAAGTCCGTCAATTATAGCAAACCTTCATAATCACTGAGTTGATTTTTCATATTCGCCAGAAACGAAAAATGCCGCATCCATGCGACATTTTTCTTTTGGCGGCCAAACCAGTTTTGCTATATCCATTCTAGATTTCAATCCATTAGGAGATTATTCAGAATGTACTTATAAGACGCTGTTAATCTTGATTAGTTCCCTTTACGCGGCATTTTTTTTCGATTTATTTTCTAAGTCGAATGACGCTGCGATTAATTTCTTGGTGTAGTCATTTTTCGGTGCATTGAAAATCTCTTCTGCAGACCCTTCTTCCATCACTTCACCTTTCTGCATCACCAATACACGATCCGATAAGGCTTTGACTACCGAAAGGTCGTGGCTGATGAATAGGAAGCCGATATTGTGCTTGGCTTGAATGTCTTTTAGCAGGTCAATCACCGTCAGTTGTACTGAGCGATCGAGTGCTGAAGTCGGTTCATCCAATAGAATGAAAGATGGTTCAAGAATCAACGCGCGAGCAATCGCAATACGTTGTCTTTGTCCGCCAGAGAACTCATGCGGATAACGGTTTATTGAATTCGGCTCTAAGCGAACTTCAATCAATGCTTTGCGCGCTCTTTCTAAACGTTCTTGCTTGGATAGATGAGGTTGATGCACCGTTAAACCTTCAGTGATGATTTCCCCAACGGTCATGCGTGGTGATAAAGAACCATAAGGGTCTTGGAATACCATCTGTACATCTTTCTTGAGCTTGTGACGTTCTTTATCGGTTAACAAACTCACATCTTGGCCTTTGTAAACAATACGTCCGGTACTTGGCAGTAAGCCGATCAGTGCGCGTCCTAGTGTTGACTTACCTGATCCGGATTCACCAACAATACCCAAGGTTTCGCCCTGTTTAAGATTCAACGAAATGCCTTTTACGGCTTCGAAGTACTGACTTTTACTCTTGATGAAATGTGATTTAACCAAGAATTGAACTCGGATATCGTCAGCAGACAATAGCTCTGGGGCTGACGCCTCAACAGGAACCTTAGCGCCTTTAGGAATCGAGTTAATCAGCATGCGTGTGTAATCGTGTCTTGGATTCTCGAATAAGGCTTGAGTCATCCCTTCTTCAACTAGCTCACCTTTGCACATCACCAGAACACGGTCGGCAAAGTGTTTCACTACACCGAGATCATGGGTAATGAACAAAATCGCCATGCCCATCTTGCTTTGAATTTCTTTGATAAGAGAAAGCACTTCAGCCTGAACCGTTACATCTAAAGCCGTAGTTGGTTCGTCTGCAATCAGAATGTCTGGTTCATTGATCAGAGCCATTGCGATCATGATGCGTTGCAACTGGCCGCCTGAAAACTCATGTGGGTATTTTTTGTATGCTTGTTCTGGCATTGGCAGATGCACAAGGTTGAAAAGCTCAAGCACACGCTGCTTCGCTTGAGATTTCGATACATTACGATGACACATAATGGCTTCAGCCACTTGTGTGCCCACGCGCAGGTATGGGTTGAGAGAGGTCATTGGTTCTTGAAAGATCATTCCGATCCTGTCACCACGAATTGACTGCATCTCTCGTTCAGTCTTTTTGAGTATCGACTGACCTTCAAATTCGATTTCCGATTGAGCATCAATAATGGCGTTGTCAGGAAGCAAACGCATCAAAGCGTTGGAAGAGACAGATTTACCAGAACCCGATTCGCCAACAATGGCCAAGGTTTCACTAGAATTAAGAGTAAAGTTAATCTTTTTTACCGCATCAATGATTCCATCATTGGTTATGAATTTAACGGAGAGATTATTAACTTTAAGAATGGCCCGGTCCGACATGATATATCCTTATCAATTTAAGACATTAGGTGAAGATTGAACTTCTGAAGTGGTTTTAAGTTGCCCAAAATGGTGATGAGCGCGTTGAATTTGTTCTAGCTCGAGCATCCAATGTGAGCTGCGCTGAGCACTGCAAAATGCGATCAGGTGATTGAGTAAATCTTCGCTCTGCTTTTCCAATAACCTAAAGGTACGTTGAATCAACTCTGTACCTTCAAGAGAG
Source organism: Vibrio sp. 10N.286.49.C3 (assembly GCF_041469545.1). Classification (NCBI taxonomy): domain Bacteria; kingdom Pseudomonadati; phylum Pseudomonadota; class Gammaproteobacteria; order Vibrionales; family Vibrionaceae; genus Vibrio; species Vibrio sp. 10N.286.49.C3. The sequence goes on along the minus strand of NZ_JBFRKT010000037.1, from coordinate 54,144 downwards.
ATAAATTGCATCAATGCATAAGATTGGTTCAAGGTGTCGAAGGCTTGTTGCTGTTGCCCTAAACGATTGAGAATCTCTGATTGAGCGACACTGGCGTCTCTAAGGCCTGAAATTAAGCAAGCAAACTGGCAGGGTTTGATGTCACTTTGGTATGCCGCGTTTTGGATGTGATGAGGAAGAGAGGTGAGAACATCATTATAGAGGCGCTGTGCTTCGGGCCAATGACCTTGTTCCATTAACTGTTCAGCTTTTAGGTAGTGCATCCAGCAGCGTTCAATTTCCATGTCCACATCCTTAATTTTAAATATCCTAAAATGTTAATGATATTTATTATCAATTGCAAATTAAAATCATTCACATGCTAAGTTGGTGAATTAAATCTCTCGTTATTGCTAAAAACGGGGTAAATTGTGTGTTATTTGTTCAGTTGAACAGCTGTGCAGCGTAAGTCACTAAATTTATAGGTAATTACATCTACACTGATTTTATCTACACCCAAGTAATGAAGGACTAAGGAGGCGGCGATGGCGATGCAAAGACTCAATACAGAACAGCTGTATAAGGTAGCGGAACTCGATAAGCTACCATGTAAGTCGACCAAAGAACTGGCTCCAATTGACGAAATCGTCGGGCAAGAACGTGCACAAAAGGCCGTTGAGTTCGCGATGTCAATTAAGGAAAAGGGTTACAACATTTATGCGATAGGTCGAAATGGTCTGGGTAAACGCACCATGATCTTGCGCTACCTAAACCGACACCCTCAAGAAGTACAGGAGCTTTTTGATTGGTGCTATATCGCGAATTTTGAAGACATTCGTACACCTAAGGTGCTGAAATTGCCTCGTGGTGTTGGCAGCAGCTTGAAGCAAGATATTGAAAAGCTGATGCGTAAGCTTCTTAAAGCAATGCCACTCGCATTTGATAACGAGATGTACTTTAACCGCGCTGACCGATTAAAAAATCAGTTGGCCGCTAAGCAACAAGCGGCGTTAGAAGCGATCAGTCAAGAAGCAAAAGATAAGGGCATCAACCTGACGATCACGACTCAGGGTGACTACCAATTTGTCGCGATGAATGGCGATGATCTTCATACCGAAGAGAGCTTCGACTTACTCACGCCAGAAGAGCAAGATCAATTCGATAAAACCATTGATGGATTGGAAGTCGGGTTGCGCACCATTTCTCGTGAACTGACTGAGCTTGAAGAGACGTACACAGAGAAAGTTCAAAAGTTGAATGATGATACGGCGCGAGACGTTATTACCCACTTCATCAAGCAGTTGAAGCAAGATTACAGCCAATATCCTGATATTAAAAAGTACCTGACAGCACTGCGTAAAGACATTGTCGACAACGCAGATATTTTCTTAGAAGAGAGTACAGAGCAAGCAGAAGTTGCGACCGCCTCTTTGGATAAGAAAATGCCACGTCGCTACAAGGTGAACGTGATTGTGAGCCAGAAGGAGGAGACTCTGCCGATCGTGGTGGAAGAGAATCCAAATTATCACTCTCTGTTTGGTTATGTCGAGACGGCAACGTTCAAAGGCACCGTATTTACGGACTTCTCTTTGATTCGCGCAGGTAGCTTACATAGAGCCAATGGCGGCGTCTTGCTGATGGATGCGGTCAAAGTACTTGAACAACCTTATGTATGGGAAGGCTTGAAGCGCGCGCTGCGTTCGCGTCAATTGAGCTTCACGTCATTAGAAAAAGAGGTCACGTTAACGGGGGCGGTATCACTTGATCCTGAGCCTATTCCATTGGACGTTAAGATCATCCTGTTTGGTGATTATCGAACTTATCAACTACTGCAACATTACGATGCGGAGTTTGGTGAATTGTTCCGTGTGACGGCCGATTTTGAAGATGAGATGAAGCGTACTGCGGATTCTGAAATGCATTACGCACGCTTCATTTCAAGCATCGTGCACGACAACAACATGCTGCATTGTGATCGCAAAGCGATTGCTCGCATCATTGAGCACAGTTCTCGTCAGGCGGGTGACCAAAGTAAGTTGTCGTTGCACTCGGCACACATTGCCAACCTGCTTCGTGAGTCAAACTACGTGGCGAAAGGGGCGAAGTCGAACCTGATTCGTGCTACGCATGTCGACCAAGCGCTATCTAACCAACAGATGCGTGTCGGGCGACTGCAAGACAGCGTCATGGAAACCTTCACCAACGGTACAACACTGATTCATGTGGATGGTCAGGCGGTTGGGCAGGTCAATGCGCTGTCTGTACTCAGTACGACTGATCATATGTTTGGCGCACCGAACCGGATCACGGCAACCACGGCTTATGGTGACGGTGAAGTGATTGATATAGAGAGAAACGTAGACCTAGGTGGCAGTATTCACTCGAAAGGGGTGATGATCTTATCGGCTTACCTTTCTTCGGTATTTGGTAAGACAGCAAAAGTACCGCTTACTACCAATATCACTTTCGAACAATCGTATGGTGGCGTCGATGGTGATAGCGCGAGTATGGCCGAGTTCTGTGCGGTAGTGTCTGCATTCTCTAAGCAGCCGAACCGTCAAGACATCGCGATTACCGGCTCGATGAACCAGTTCGGTGAGTCCCAGCCTATTGGTGGTGTGAATGAGAAAATTGAAGGCTTCTTTGATGTGTGCGAAATCAAAGGACGTTCAAATGAGCAAGGGGTGATCATCCCACGTTCAAATGTTCACAACCTGATGCTGCGTAATGACATCGTAAAAGCGGTTGAAAAGGGCGAGTTTAATATTTGGGCTATTGACCATGTGACCGAAGCGATTGAGCTGTTTACAGGCAAAGCCGCCGGTGAGGCGAGTGACGAGGGGAGCTATCCAATCGATACTATCTTTGGTATCGCTCAAGCTAAACTGAACGCACTGCGTAAATAGTCTAATATCTATAGACCCAGCTAGCTTTTTAATTAGATAAGTATTTGAAAGTTAGACAGATAGACAAAACTAAAAAGCCATCGACATAAAAATCGATGGCTTTTTTTGATTGCGACTTTGCTCGCTATTGAGTCGTCTGCATCTGGTCTGCTTACGGTATTCGGTGAAAGCAATGTGCTAAATGACTTTACCTATTTCGCAAACAGAGCTTGGTGCCATCGAACTTCAGCTTCGCCAACAAGTGCTTGGCATTAGAGCGGCCAATATCATCAAATTCTACCCCGTATCGAGCGTAGTGCGTTGATTTTTGGAGATTACAGATGATGCCTTTCAATGGCGGTATAAGTGGGCCATTGTAGTTCTCAGGTGTAACTTCAATAGATACTCGATCGGCAATTTGAATCGCACGAGAAGTCGGTGAGGTAACAAAACGACAACCACTTTTCGATAAGTCTCTAATCTCACAGTTTGCTCGTTGATCGTTGAAGATGATTCTGGAAGCTAAGTTCACCTCGTAGCGTGTCTCTTTACGCAGTTGGGTTACTTGCATCGAGCTTGGTGTTGAAAGCACAAGTATAGGGAAAGGATCTCCGATCCTATGGTGAATTTGGCTTTTAAAGTGGATAAGAGCGCCTTCTCCTCGCAGAGAGTATGCACGGGCTGTCATCCAAAAACCTTCTTGAAAGAAAAAGCTCAGATCATCGTTGGATACGTCGGGAACCTCAACCACAATGCAGTTATCACTGTGTGTACCGATAAATTTGGTGGTGGCGAGAAACTTAGTACCAACTGGAGTCGATACATTTAATGTCAGTTCACTGCCGTGCTCTATCATGGCCAGTGCATCGGTGCTATTTAACGTAGAAACGGTGCGGTTACGAGGATCTTGAAGTGCCTGATTATGCTCCAAAGGCTTCTTCAGTGGTGCGTTCATTATATGTTCTCCATGCGCCAACATGCGTCTGTTTGTTATATTGGTAACTTGCTATTAAGGGGCAAATACGTGCTAGATTTAGCAGGTGCAATTACATAAATTAAGTGCAATTACATAGACTAGGTAGATGTACTCACATAGATTTATAGAGTGCCTTTATCTTTATTGATTCGTTATTAAGCCGATGGCACAGAGTTATTTACTTTGTTTGTAAGTACTTAGTTCTATTTGTATAAGCTTGAGTTAGTCTATTACAAGGAATGAATACTTCAAATTTTTATTGTTTGTCGTATCAATTATTTTCAGGAGTTGAGAATGCAGGCAACAAAATGGGATCAAGATGCGAACCAGATCACAGTTGAGCTAGCACCCAACCAGTTCGCGGTTGTTAAGTATCAAAAGGATGGAGATGTACTACATATCACATCGACACGTATTCCTGATGAGCTTCAAGGTAAGGGCTTCGGTAAGGTGATGATGGAGTCGGTACTGACTGAAATTGAACAAGCAGGTTTTAAAATTGTACCAATTTGTAGCTATGTGATTCACTATATGAATAGGCAGCCACAGTGGGCACACCTTTTATCCGATAAAGCATAGTAACGAGTATATGTCTCAATCAATATCGTCAAAAAATATCGCTCAACCGATAGCGAATTCAAGTCAAAATCAGCCAGAGCTTTATCAACAAAAGTTTTATCAAAATGAGCTTTATCAAAAAATAGCGGCCTCACTGGGTTGTCATCAAGGGTTTGATGTCCAGGTAATTCAAAGCCTATGGGGCGGGTATGGTGAATTAGTTCGTTTGGTTTTTTCTAAAGACAGGCGTTCTTCATTCAACAGTGTGATTGTTAAACATGTCGCATTGCCAGATAAAGCAGAACACCCAAAGGGTTGGAATACCAAACTTTCTCATCAACGAAAGGTGCACTCTTACCAAGTTGAGACCGCGTGGTATCAGTCGTTTACCCAACAGTGGGATGAGCGTTGCCCTGTACCTGTAGGGCTGCAATGTGAGTTGCAAGAGCACGAGTGGCTGATTGTGATGCAAGACTTGGCCGAAATCGGTTTTCCGTTAACTTCTCAGTTTGATGTGCTTGCTGCTTTTGATGATTCAGCAATCCAAGATACTCAGTCTGATCTGGCGTCTGGTTACACACTAGAAGAGCAAAACCAACGCGATGCTTGCCTTAAATGGCTCGCTAACTTTCACGCAAAGCACATCAATGTAGATCAAGAACATTCAGCTTCATTGTGGCAAGTCGGCACATATTGGCATTTAGACACGCGGCCTGACGAGTTAAACGCATTGGCTGATTTATCGCTTAAGAGCCAAGCGCAGCACATTGATAATCTATTAAGGACGTGCCCATATCAAACCTTGGTACATGGTGACGCCAAGCTCGCCAACTTCTGCTTTGATTTAGACAGTGAGCGCGCTGCTGCCGTTGATTTCCAATACGTTGGGCGTGGTTGTGCGATGAAAGATGTGGCCTTGTTCATGAGCAGCGCGGTTAGGCCGCAAGATTGCGCGCAGCTTGAAGCAGAGATCTTGGAGGCTTACTTTCGATACTTGAAAGCGGCACTCATGCACTATCAGCCACACCTTTCATTCGATGATGTTGAAGCCGCATGGCGACCAATGTTTTACGTGGCATGGGCTGATTTTCAACGTTTTGTTAAAGGTTGGAGCCCTGAGCATTGGAAGATCAACCAGTATACCGAGCAACTAACCTTACGAGTGCTTAACCAATTAGACGAACAGGAGTCCGTCAATGTTCGATAAAACCGCGAGCTGGAAAACGCCGCAAAACTTCTTATTACTGATTTCAATTGTTGTCCCTATCGCGTTTTCGAGCTGGATGGCGCTGCTGAATAACTTTGTTATTGAGAAAGCGAACTTTGATGGTGCGGATATTGGTTTATTGCAAAGTGTTCGTGAGATCCCTGGCTTCTTGGCCTTTACCGTGGTGTTTGTGTTGGCGTTCATTCGCGAGCAACGCTTCATGTTGATATCGCTGGCGATGCTCACGGTCGGTACGGCGATTACCGGTTTGTTTCCTTCACTTACTGGCCTATTGCTGACCACCATTTTGATGTCGACGGGTTTTCACTATTTTGAAACGCTCAAGCAGTCTTTGTCACTCCAATGGCTGAGTAAAGAAGAAGCACCTGAGATGCTTGGTAAGATGATCTCCGTTGGCGCGTTGGCCTCGTTAATTACTTATGGCTCAATCTGGGTGATGTTAGAACAGCTAAAGCTCGATTTTGCTTGGGTGTACGGCATTACTGGCGGTATTGGTTTTATTCTGGTTTTGGTGATGACCTTTGGTTTTCCTGAGTTTCAAACCAAGACTCAACAAAATAAGAAATTGGTGCTGAGAAAGCGTTACTGGCTCTACTACGCGCTCACCTTTATGAGTGGCGCGAGAAGACAGATCTTCACGGTATTTGCTGGCTTTTTAATGGTAGAGAAGTTTGGTTACTCAGCTGCTGACGTAACGCTACTGTTCTTAATTAATTACCTGTTTAACTTCTTATTCGCAAAACGTATTGGTCGATTTATCGGTGTGGTTGGAGAGCGCAAGGCCCTGATCTTCGAGTATGTTGGTTTGATTGGTGTGTTTGTCGGTTATGGTTTGGTACAAAGCGCGGAATGGGCAGCGGCGCTGTATGTTGTCGACCATCTGTTCTTTGCACTCGCATTAGCGATCAAAACCTATTTCCAGAAAATCGCCGATCCTGCCGACATGGCATCAACAGCAGGTGTCTCTTTCACCATCAACCATATTGCAGCGGTTGTTATTCCGGTCGTATTTGGGGTGATTTGGTTATCGTCCCCTGCAACGGTTTTCTACATAGGTGCTGCGATGGCGGCGGTATCTTTGGCGTTGTCTTTAAACATCCCCAAGAAGCCCGAAGAGGGCAATGAAGTGCGAATGTTTAGCTGGCGCTAACTCTCGATAAAGACTAATAAAAAGCTCCAATAGTGATATTGGAGCTTTTTTGTATGTACTAGATGGAAATATCTAGTCAGCTTCCGGTAGGGTTAGCTTTCAGTAGGATTAGCTTCTTGCGGTTTTTAATTCACCACGTAACTTGAAGATTCCTTTTGGTGCCTTAGTCAATAAGATGCCACAAAGCAGAGGAATCATCATCACCAGTGACTGTTCAGACAGCACTTCTCCATTGATGTAGCAAGAGATCAGTAGTGCAACCACAGGGAAAATCAGGAAGCAGATAGACGCTTGGAACGGCGTCGAAACTTGTCCGAGTTTAAAGTAGGCAACAATGCCGCCAACACTCGCCACAAAGCCTAGGTAAACTACCGCTGAGATTGAATCCCAAGTGAAGGATTCAACATTCACGTTTTCACCTATCGCCGAAACGGCGAATAAGAATAGAGAAGCGATCAGACTTGGGACTGCGTTGTACGTCAGTACTTCGATGCCTTTACAGTGCTTTTGAACTAACACATACATAACAGCGTGTATTGCCACAGCAAGACCTAAGCAAACGGTACCAACTAGGTAGTCATCGCCACCCATCTGCATTTCATTACCGAGGATCAAACATAGGCTTACAACAGCGGTAGCCAAACCAAATATTTGGTGCTTAGCCAATCGTAGGCCTAGGAATAGGCCTGACATCAACATCACAGCGACCGGCATGTTAGCGAAGATGATCGACGCTAGACCAGAAGAGATGTATTGCTCGCCATAGATCATCAAAGTAAATGGAATCGCAAAGTACATCAGCGCAACAATCAGCAACCATTGACGCTTGCCTTTAGGAAACAGCAGTGGCTGGTTGAAGACTTTCGCTAATACCGCAAGCAGAGGTGCTGCGAGTAAAAAGCGCAATGCAGTAGCAAAAATTGGTGGGATAGAATGCAATGCCACTTCCATTGCGAACCAAGTGGTTCCCCAAATTAGGCAAACAGAGACAAAAAGCAAGATAGTTAGCGACTTCGAATTCATGGTGACTACTCATTAATAATTATTTTAAATCATCGGCTTGTGGCGCCTTAATGACGTGGCACAGTATAAGGAGGTCGTCGGAGAAAAGTTTTGTCTTTTTATCTCTAATTGCAATATTTTGTGGAAAATTAATCTCTAGTATGTCTGTTTTTTAGAAAATAAATTCAATTTAGGTAGCTTGAGTAAAGGCATTGTTCTTTGTAAGGTTTAATGTCGTTTAAGAAACGATCAACTTGGCGAGTATGGCTATTTGGTTTATTGCTGTCAGCGTAGCAACAAAAGGCGCCTTTTAAATCACTGTATAAGATGTAAGGCGCCGTTATTATTCTCAGTACAGTCGGTAGATTCAACTACGTAACAGGCTTAACTTGTTTGGACTGTTTTACCGCAAGAATCAGTTGTGGTAGCAGTGACATCACGATCATGCCTGTCATTAGCGAGTACTGGAGTGGGGTAAAGGATTCACCCATCAACATCATACCCGTCACAATTCCCGCAATTGGGTTAGCGATGCCACCGAAGGTGAAATCCACCACAGACATACGTTGTAGTAGCCACACATACATGCCGTAACCCAGGGCCGTGTTCAGGACAATCACCCAAACAAGTCCTATTGCGTTACGAGTATCGAAATGAGTCACAGCGTTAACATAAGGCTGTGGGTCGATGAGCGCATGAACGCCAGACGCGACAGATAAAATCGTACCGCCTAGAATCAGTTGCCACGTTAATACCTTCCACCAGTGCATGCGATTACCCAGTGACTTGGTAATGCTACTGCCGATAATGATACACATGATTGCAGCGAACATGGCGCCTAAACCTATTGGGTTTAATGCGATTTGACTTGGATTAAACAATATCCACGCCAATGTGATTAATCCAACACCAGACAAGGCTTGAATCAATTGCGGACGCTGTTTCTTTACTACCCAATGGAAGATCATCGCAAACACTGGCACAGAGATCATACCTACACCGGAGATTGCCGAAGGCAACGTCAACGCCATCACGAAAATTAAGCTAAAGAAGGTCGCGATATTGATAAGACCCAATGTGAAAATGATCTGCCATTCGCCTTTTTGAGGCAGTGTCGGTTTTACTACTAGCAATAACAAACCAGCAGGCAACGCACGCAAAGCACCCAATAATAAGGGGGGCCATTCCTGTAGCGTAAATTGCGTCACTGCATAGGTTGTTCCCCAAAAGAACGCGGGAATCATTGCTAATAATATGTTCATATGAAATATCTTTACGTTAAGATAATGGTTGTATGAACTGTATACCTAGATCATATGGTTGTAAAGTATCTTTATGTTAAACTAGTTTGAATTAATCAGACTAATAACGGAGCGAGATCGCAAATGGATGCTATCGACCGCGTAGTAGAGCAATGGGCAAAGGAAAAGCCTGAGTTAGAAACTGAGCCAATGGCAATGATGGGCCGGATTATGCGTATTGCCAAGTATATGGAGACGCAAGTTGCCGATCTGCATAAAAATTACGACATGAAACTTGGTGAGTTTGATGTGTTGGCAACGTTGCGACGTTCTGGGAAGCCTTATCAACTGACGCCATCAGAACTGATCGGATCGATGATGCTGACATCAGGCGCAATGACCAATCGCCTTGATAAACTAGAAGCTAAAGGGCTGATCCGTCGTGAGCACAGCAAAGAAGACAGACGCAGCGTGAGTGTTCAGCTAACCAAAGATGGTCTTATTCTGATCGACCAAATGATGACTGAACATGTCGAAATGCAGAAAAAATTGGTTAAGTCATTGTCTGCGAGCCAGAAGAAGAACACTAACCAACTTCTAAAAGCATGGTTGAGTGCTTACGAATAATTTTTAGGTGACGGAGTAGGGTACGACTATGGACAGTATTCAAAATAATACGGAAAAAACAGATATGCTTGAGAAAGTAGAGCGCGTTGTATTAATTAATGGATTGGAATATGAGGTTAGCGGAAATGTTCTTAATCTTAAGCTAGGCAGAGCGGGTGGAAAGGTAAAAATCAAATACGATTACGCGACGAATTCATACGTCTACAACTGTAATGAGTATGCTATTGGTTTTTCCAGTCTCATCTTCTTCGTTCTTTCGTTCAATACTCTGTATCAAGTTGATCACCAAGCATGGTCTGGTTATGTCGCGGGTTTGATGTTCGCTGGAGCAATATTCAATTTGATCCAATTAGTGCTATCTCACGTCCAAATGTTAGACATTAAAGCACAGCTAAGAGAAGTAGGTATCTACCTCAAGTCTGGCGCGTAAGAGCCTTTAGCATCTTGTGTATCGTGAACAACTGAACAACTGAACAACTTAGCCATTTCTGAGTAACGAGTGGTTAAGCCCTGCCATCGGTGGTTATAGGCCCAAATAAACAGCGTTAACACCAATTCTTAGTGCTGTTTTTACTTTCCTCTTACACACTTTTCTTATATCGAACCTAGTATCAAATTTCTCTTGGTTATACAGGCAAGCTTATCATTATGAAGAACTTTTTCGATAGCGAGCTCATGCTCTCTAGCTCCTTGAACTTCGTTCTGCTGTCACTTGGACTAACGCTCCTCTTACATATTCCAATTTGGTGTGGATTCAACCTGAGTCGGCGAAAATGGAAGCGTATGGATTATTTATGGCCGTTTTTAGCGGGTATCGGAATGCTTGGTGCCGTGTCTGAGATTCGAGCGAAGGTGGCGGGTGATTGGGTTGAAACCGAACAAACCAGAGCGGTGGCGATTTTAGAATCTGTTCAGCAGTTCTCTTTGGATAAGCTGAGAAGTGATACCTGTACAGGTCAGCCATCTTTAGATAATTACGCTCAGTACCACGACGCGTGTTTGTGGTATTTGAATACGGCGATTACGTTTAAAGATGTCGATTTCACCTTGTTACCCAATGCATCGGATTTTACGGTTCCTGCGCCTAGCGTGTCGTTAGTTGAAAGTGATGCGGTGTGGGTGGATGGTATGCTGAGTCAGTATGAAAAGCAGAAAAACCAATATATAAAAACCAGAGAAGCTCAGGTGAAGCAGCCGCTAGAAAGTATCTTTTGGTATGTGAGTCCTTACTTAGTGTGTTTCGCGATTGCATTACGTCTTACTAAGGTGACAGCCGAGCTCAAGTTGGATAAATGCTCATAGTTTACTGAATGTTTGTAGTTCACGGTTCATCGCTATATCAATGGGTAACTCAATAGCTAGGCAAGCGTATAACTTTAGGTAAGCGTATAACTAATAGGATGTGTCTGAATTAGAGATAAAAAAATAGCGTCAGTATTGAATTACTGACGCTATTTTTATGTTAGATCCAACAGTAGCGGAAAGTTGTTTATAAAGGTGGCTACTTAAATTGATATCTAACCGAAAGTTGTAATTGAGGGCCGTAAAGACCGTTGTTTTTGGAAGCAACTGCAAATACGGCTTTATCTGTGGCATGGAACCTGGCTCCAAACGTAAAGATTGAGTGCTCTCCGTTAGAACCCGCAAGCACATGGGCTTCTACTCTCTGAGTGATCCACGCTCGAATACCCGCATTAAATTCGACATAAGCTTTCGTTTCTCCAGCTGCGTATGAGTTTTTGTTGAAATGGAGTAGCAGCTGCGTATTTAAGTCGATCCCTTGAGTTATTGGACCATAAACTTGAGGGCCGATGTACGCATCAAAGTTGCTTTCATCTTCGGCTGTGTTGGTACTAAGGCCGCCCAAAATCGCCAAGCTATCGTTGATGTCGCGTCCACCATCCACGCTTAACCCCATAGGCTTTGCTTGCATCCCAAGTTCTACAAAGTCCGTTGTGAAATTTGCCGCAGATATAGCTTGATGAGAGAAGAGGCATAGCAGTAGAGGTATTACATTTTTAATTTTCATATGACTTACAAAAGATAGTAATAGTGGAGTAAAGCGCTTGGTCATGCTTTATTTATTGTCACGCCAAAGCGATGAAGTTCTTCGAAAGTTAAGTCAAAGAAAATGTCTGTTCTTGTTGTCCATCTTGATTGTGCTGTATAGGGGGGCGATAACCCATTCCTTTGCTTGATGATTGTATATTAAACATAACTGCAATAACCAACAACGATTTTAATTTTTTTTGTATAGCTCTAAGTTCTGGTTCAATTATGGAAATAGTTAATCCTAACTGTATGAATGCAAAAATGGGCAGTTTATCTGCCCATTTTTATAACTGTAATTAGGGCGTGTTGACCTTTCGTGGTTAAATTTCGTTCGAGATAAAAGCGTTTTAATCGCGGCGAGGGGGAAGTCGCCTAGTCATTCTAAGCAAATCTTCCTCAACAAAGAGTAAAGCGCTTTTTGCGGGGGCGCCCAGCTCGAACCCTTCGGGCAGCGCTTGCTGGTCATTTCTACTGTGTTATCGGCTTCTCATGTAGGCTAGCTACACATCAAAGCCTCTGCCTTGTATAAATACCCAGCAACTCGCTGCAAAAATCAGCTCGAAAGTTCAACATGCCCTAGTGACAAATCTTCCCTTAGATGGGGGTTCAACTCGATATAGACAGTGCGAACGACAACAAAATTGGTAGGGTAACCACACTTAGGAAGTTACCAAACAACACCATAGACGCGACCTTAGGGGGCTCGACATTGAACCTCTCTGCAAACAGGTAGTTCATCACAGCGGGTGGCAGCATGGTGAACAGTACCATCATTTGTAAGTGCAGCGTCGGCAGCGGGATAAAGAAGTAGATGATGGTAAAAGCGATCGCCCCTGTAAATAGGGATTGAGCCGTACACAACAAGCCGACCTTTAATCCGCTCAGTCTCAAGTTGACCATTTGCGAACCTAACGACAATAGCATGATAGGAACAGCAGCTTGCCCAAGCAGTGATGTGGCTTCGTAGATTGGATTCCACACGGTAATTCCAGACAGGTTGAGCGTCATCGCTAACGCAGCCGCTAAGAAGATTGGCATCTTGAGGATCTGTTTGATCGGATTACCGTCGCTCAATAGCGCCAACCCCACACTGATATGGACACATGCCGATACCACAAATAGTAATACCGCAGGGGCTAATGCGCTCTCGCCAAAGGTATAGGTGAATAGGGGAATGGCTAGGTTGCCACTATTACGGAACATGTGTGGCGGAGCCCAAGCCTTGAAATTGAGCTTAAAGATCTTACAGATCGGAATCATCAACAATGCAGGCACTAACACTGCGATCAAAGAAGCGGTTATGAGTGGCAATTGCTCTGTGTCGAGAGGCATGGTGGTCAGCGATGCAAACACTAGCGCAGGGATACACACATCCATATTGATGCGATTGATCGGTTTGAAATCGGGCTTGAGCCAACGACCGACCGCAAAGCCAGCACTGGCTAAAGCAAAAACGGGAAACAGAATGCTGATGACCTGTTCGAACATAGAATTCCTTTCTAGGTTTAGTACCTCCATTTAGCGGAGAAACGAATGTTTTAGAGAGCGCTATAGATATGTTTGAAATCGAGATGTATAAACATTAACCTATCAACATAATGACTTGGCGTCACCGAAGATCGTTGTCTGTCAGCGGTTAATTTACATTTCTTTGAATGAAGCACAAAAAAAGACCAGTGGCATCCGCAACGGGTCTTTAAAGGCTAGATAAATCTGGACGGGTTCTTTAATTAACTACGATGACCACTAGACGCGATTATCACCACAGCTGTAGGCAACGATCTGGCTGATTTCGCTCAGGCTACGACCTGACTGTTGCTGCCATTCGTTGAAGGCTTTACCCGCTGCCAGTTGTGCTCGCTTGGTGTTACGGCCGCTATCTACCACATCGGTACTGCGTAGGTGCGCTTCAACATCCGACGACAAGATGAAAGTGTCTTTACCCATTTGACGCAGAGTGTAGGCACCAGTATTACCACCTAATCGCTTGCCGTGTTTTTTCAGGTAATCCCACAGATCTGTGATACGTTCTGATGGCCAGTCGGCAACCATTTGCGAGAATGAATCGGCTTCACGCTTGGCATTGTGGATCATGGTGGCATTAGCAGGGATGGTCATCACTTTAGTGAGGTGGCGAATAATGCGCGGGTCTTGCGCTTTCTGTTCCCACATCTCATTTGGCAGCATCAGCATTTTCTCGATGTTGAATTCAAAAAACACTTCTTCAAATTGCGGCCACTTCTTTCTCACCACATTCCATGAAATACCACACTGGAATACTTTTTCAGTAAAGGCGGCTAGCCAACGATCGTCTGTGATTTGCGATAGCTCGGCTTGGGAAAGGGGTGCACGAACAATTTTTTCGAGTTCGGCCGCTCCGCCTTTGCGGTGAGCAGCACGTTGATAAATAGTGTCGAATTTTTCTTGGGTCATTGGAGGTTCCAAATTACATCTGTGTATCTTGAGTATGTAGCTAATGCTCAATGATATGGGGTCAAATCTGGCAATTAAAACAAGTCGATTAACTAAATAAGTCTGTTAATTAAAACAATCCTGGTAACTAAAATTAACCTGACAATTAAAATGAACTAGCAGAGCTTTAATTCCATCTGATACAAGGGCCACGTTTTGCCATTGAACTCTTTCACGCTCGGCTCTTTGTCGACTACCTGAAATCCCGCTTTGTCGTAGCAGCGTTTTGCTCCGTAGTTTTGCTTAAATACGGCCAAGGTGATGGTGGTGATATTTGGGATTTCTTTCGCCGCCTCTAAGGCCGTTTCAAGCATCAATTGCCCTAATCCTTTGCCTCGTTGGTTTGGGTGAATCGCGACTCGGCAAAAGCGAAGTTCATTGTCTGACATGCGTTGAAACTCCATAAAGCCAAGCAAGTCATTGGCGTTTGAATCGGTATTCGGTTCAGAGTATGACTTAGATGCAGAAAAGGTATAAAGCTCGACATGTGACTCTTGAGATCGTTCGATGATGGAGGCTGTTTCTAACGGCCAGCCAAAGGTTCGTCCGCCCCATAGAACGTAGTCTTCTTGGGATGCAAACCAAGTGACGATCTCGTCGGCGTCGGATGCTTTAAAGCGGTTTATTTCCATATTCTTATCTCTTCCTTATCGTGTGTCTTTTTTTATAAGCCGCTAAACTTCCGCACCCAACTGATCAAGAAAGTCACGCATGTACTCGGTGCGCTTGTTGGCTTCCAATTTGGCTGATTTTGTATTCATGGTTTCAGCGAGCTTAAACAGTTTCACGTAGAAATGGTCGACGCTGTAATGCTTGTCATCCAAGTCACGCTGCTTCGCAAACGGGTCTTCGTGGTTATAGAGTTCGGCATCGAAGCTCTGCCCAACGTATAGGCAGCGAGCAATGCCAATCGCACCGAGAGAATCTAGGCGATCTGCATCTTGAACAATCTGTGCTTCCAAGGTTTCTGGTGTGATGTTGGCGCTGTAACTGTGAGTGACAATAGCGTGATGGATTTCGTCGAGGTAGGACGCAGGATACTCGATAGATTTGAGATAAGAGATAGCCTTGTCTGCCGCCATTTTTGAGCTTTGGGCTCTGTCTGGGTGGTTCTTAGGGAAGGTGAAGCAATCATGAAGGTAAGCGGCAGGAAGAACGACCTCAAGCTTAGCCTGTTCTTGAGTACACAAAACCTCAGCAGTTTTGACTACTCGCTTGATGTGGCTGATGTCGTGCGCGGCATCCTGTGTCATCTCTTGCTGAGCAAAATCAAGCAGTTGGCTTTCAAATCTTTTAATCACGCGTCCCTTTCTCCATCTGTAGACGTTATCAATCTTGCTTATCGATTAGTATCGTTTCATATCGACTGTAACAGTTTCTTGCGCGATTTTTTATCTTTTATAAAAGGAATATAAACAAAAAAATCGACTCAGTGAGTCGGTTTAATAGAGAGGCTTGTCTACGTATTTTAGGACGAGATAGATAAAAGTATTATCAACGGTAATTAGAGCTTAAGCGACGGCTTGTTGAAGCTGCGCTAACACATGATGTAGGGAAGGGCTGATGGTGTGACCAAGCGCTTTCACTTCGTCACATGGTTCTACCAAATCTGGGATTTGGAAACTGATCATGTTGGCAGCCATAGATGCGCGAATACCGTTGTTTGAATCTTCAAACGCTAGGCAATTTTCAGGTGCAACACCTAAGCGCTCTGCCGCTAGCAAGTAGATCTCTGGGTGAGGCTTACCATTGGTGACTTCACAGCCTGTGCTTAGTGAGGTGAAGTAAGAATCTAGGCCAGCCAGTTCAAGCTTCTTTTTCGCGATATCAAGCTGAGTGGAGGTCGCTACCGCGATTGGAATGTCGTTTGCTTTGAGCCATTCAAGTAGTTCGATAACACCATCTTTAACTGGGATTGCTTGGTGCTTAACAACCGCATTGTAGCGAGTGCGCCATTCGGTGTTCAGCGCCGGGTAATCTAACCCTTCGCCGTAGCCCTTTCTAAAAATCTGTTCGATGGTTTTTGCGTTACAACCAATGATGCCTAAGTAAACATCTTGCAAGAACGGAACATCTTGCGCGTGACATGCTTCTTCAAAAATCTGCATACAAAGTCTCTCGGTGTCGAGTAACAGTCCATCCATATCAAAAATAGCAGCTTGAAAATTCATATCCGTGGTTCTTTATGTGTTGTCATCGTGAGGGCGAGTATTTTGACATAGTGTCTCGGGATAGGCGAGTCAGTGTTCAGTAAGAATATGCTTAGTTAGATAGGAAGTATGCTTCTGAATGACTTTGTATATGATTGATTATGAATGAAATAATATCGTTAAGTTATGAATCTGGCACTTTATAGGCCATACAGATCTAACAGTCACAATAATGGTTATCGTACATAACAAATTTAGATTTAGAGTCTGTCTTCCTATTACATTTCATAAACTTACGGTTCAGTTAGCGTGACCATAATCTTAGAAAAAACAATTTGCGAGAGTCTGCAATCATAGTGTGACCAAGCGATAAGTAAATAGCGGAACTTAGGGACAAAATATCATTAGTCCACATTTTTAGAGGGTTGCTTATGTTGTATTTTGAGTTTCTATTTTTATTAGTCGTTCTTTATATCGGGTCTCGATATGGCGGTATTGGCTTAGGTGTTGTTTCTGGTATTGGCTTGGTTATCGAGGTGTTTGTCTTCAAGATGCCACCAACGTCTCCACCTGTCACCGTAATGCTGATCATCCTCGCTGTTGTTACCTGTGCTTCTATTCTTGAAGCGGCTGGTGGCTTGAAATACATGCTGCAAGTGGCCGAAAGGGTACTGAGAAAGAACCCGAAACGCGTCACTTTGATAGCACCGTTCGTGACTTACTCGATGACTTTCCTATTGGGTACTGGTCATGCGGTTTACTCCATCATGCCTATCATCGGCGATGTTGCACTGAAGAATGGTATTCGTCCTGAGCGCCCAATGGCGGCTGCATCTGTTGCGTCGCAACTGGCGATTACTGCATCTCCAATCTCGGCAGCAGTGGTTTATTACCTCGCGCAACTTTCTGATATCCAACACTCTATTACTCTGCTTTCTATTTTGATGGTGACGGTTCCTGCAACGCTGTTCGGCACACTTTTACTTTCTCTGTATAGCTTGAAACGTGGTAAAGAACTGAACGACGATCCTGAATACCAAGCGCGTCTAAAAGATCCTGAGTGGAAAAAGCGCATCGAAAGCACCACTGCGACGTCTTTGGATGAAGTGCTGCCAACTTCGGCGCGTAATGCGGTATTGATTTTCTTATTGTCGATTGTGGTGATTGTTATCGTGGCGATGGTGCCTGAGATCAGAACCATCGTAGACGGCGATAAGCCAATTAAGATGTCGGTGATCATCCAAATGATGATGCTCTGTTTCGGCGGTATCATTTTGTTAGCGACCAAAACTGACCCGCGTGACGTGCCAAACGGCGTGGTATTCAAATCGGGTATGGTGGCGGCGATTGCTATCTTCGGTATCGCTTGGATGTCGGATACCTATTTCCAATACGCAATGCCTCAGTTCAAGTCGGGCATCGTGGAAATGGTGACTAACTACCCATGGACGTTTGCGCTAGCGCTATTCATCGTATCAGTTGTGGTGAACTCTCAAGCCGCTACTGCACGTATGATGCTACCGG
Source organism: Vibrio sp. 10N.286.49.C3 (assembly GCF_041469545.1). Lineage (NCBI taxonomy): Bacteria > Pseudomonadati > Pseudomonadota > Gammaproteobacteria > Vibrionales > Vibrionaceae > Vibrio > Vibrio sp. 10N.286.49.C3. The sequence goes on along the minus strand of NZ_JBFRKT010000037.1, from coordinate 36,300 downwards.
TTGGCCTTGGCTTAGGGTTAGACCCAGCATTGCTTATCGGCTTAATGCCAGCGGTGTACGGCTACTTCTTCATCCCGAACTACCCATCAGATATCGCAACGGTGAACTTCGATGTGTCTGGCACCACTAAGATTGGTAAGTGGTATTTCAACCACTCATTCATGTCAGTGGGTTTAATCGGTGTCGTCGGCGCATGTTGCTTAGGCTACGCTCTCGCACAGATTTTTATCGCTTAATTAAGCGATAGCGAAATAACAAACAAAAACAGCGCCTAATTTGGCGCTGTGTATTATTGAGGGTGTTTTGAGAAAAAACGCCCCCGAAGTTGGAGGCGTTAACTTGCTAGATTAGTGCTTGTTCTTATCAAGCTGTTCTAAGTCTTTTTTCGCTTTATCTGAAAGTCTTACTTTTATTTTGTCTATCATCACTTTGGTACCAGATAAGGTTTTGATTAATCCTTTTCCTGTATCTTTAAACGCCGATATTGCGCCGTACCAAGTTGCTACAACCGTCGCCATTTCATAAGCTGACATTGAAGCAACTAATTCATAAATAGAACAGCCTTCGCGGACTTCTTTGATAGACCAAATCACACCTGGAGTCGTTAAAGAGTATTCGGTTACATCGTACTTATTCAATTCAGCTTGAAGCGTAGATGTAATAACAAAGTACTCTTCTAATATCTCGCGGTTTATGATGCCTACCTGAATCAAATCTTGATAAGCCCCCAGCATATTAAGCTCTGGTATTCTCGCTTCAAACTCAATATCAGCATGGATGGTAAAGGATGCAATATCGACAACGCCAGGTAATGCACTCACTTCATCATAGAAATAAAGCTTTTTATCGCCAAGGGTAAATGGTCGCAATGTGGGCACTTGAACGCTGTCGTCATTCGCCCAACCATCTGCAAGCGCTTCGGCTTGCTCTAATACAAGATCAATGGCTTCTTGAACATCTTCCGGTGGGTATTTCCAGCGTTTGAGCAAACGACGAACCAGATTGCGCATTCGAGCTCGAACACTCTCGCGTTGATTCCAATCCACCGTGGCGGATTTTCGTAGCTCGCGTGTCAATTCAATAGCTAACTGACGAAGGTTATCATCACCGAATACTCGTACCGACTCTTCATTAAGCACAAGCGCACGATAGAAAGAAATTTCATCAGTCGACAAATTTAAACGACTGGCCATTTCAGCATCAATCGCCATCTCTTTTGCCCAAGAGATCAGCTCTTCAATCACTTGCGCCGTTTCAACACTGCGATTGTGGTATTTTTGCAGAGTCGACAAGATACGTTCGGAGTATTTCTTCTCCTGCACGGCATCACTGGCCATTTTGGCCCTGACCTCGTCTTTCAGCAGCTTTTCTAAAAGCTCAACGGCTAAGTTCTGCTGTTGCATGTTTTTGACGTCTTCGAGGAACTCTTCCGACAACAAGGCAATATTAGGCTTATCTAAACCCACCAAACTGAAGATGTCATCAACACCATCTACACTGAGCGCATTATCGAGTAAGGCTTTAAAAACACTACTGTGCTCGGCTGCACTGCGCTTTTTATCAACATTAAACAGCTTCACATACGCCGCTTTCACCGCCACATAAAAAGCAATTTCCGTTTTATAAGGCTCAATTTCATCGAGTGCGTTACACAGTGAATACGCTTTGGTTAACGCGGCCATTGCGTCAAGGTAACGACGTTTACCATCACGTTTGTCATCAACCCCAACTAAACCGGTTAAATGGTTAACCGCGGCAGGAAGCAGTTCCATGGCGTTGCTTTCGAACGTGTCTAAGTATTCAAACACTTGCCCATCGACTGGCGTTGCAAACAAATCACGGATGAGATGGATCTGCTGTTCGGCTTTTTCAAACGCTTGGCGTGCATTAATGGTCGGTTTGTCTTTTCGAGAGCGGCTATTGGTATAGGTTTTTAACGCCTCTTTGAGCTCGCCAGCAATACCAATGTAGTCAACGACTAAGCCGCCTTCTTTGTCACCAAATACGCGGTTAACACGAGCAATCGCCTGCATTAAGTTATGACCACGCATTGGCTTATCAATGTACATGGTATGGCAGCATGGGGCATCAAAACCGGTTAGCCACATGTCACGAACAATGACAATCTTCAGTTCATCACTGATGTCTTTATAACGATTTTCAAGATCTTTTTTTGTCTTCTTGTTGTAAATATGAGGCTGGAATTTCGGTATATCTGAGCTACTGCCCGTCATGATGATTTTTAATGCCCCTTTCTTCGGGTCATCACTGTGCCATTCAGGGCGGAGCTTAATGATCTCGTTGTATAAATCGACACAGATCTCACGGCTCATTCCGACCACGATCGCTTTGCCAGGGAAAGTCTCACAACGCGTTTCGTAATGCTTCACTAAATCGGCCGCCACGGATTTTAAACGCGGCTCACTGCCCACCAGTTTCTCAAGGGCAGCCCATTTGGCTTTAACACTCTCTTTTTGGGCGATCTCTTCGTCTTCGTCAAACTCTTGCTCAACCTGAATATTAAGACGATCCAGCTCCGCTTCATCAACATCTAACTTAGCAATACGTGATTCATAATAAATAGGTACGGTTGCGCCATCATCAATGGCATCTTGTATGTCATACACCGACACGTACGGGCCAAAGACCTGCTGAGTATCCTTATCTACCTCTTCTATTGGCGTACCAGTAAAACCAATGAATGAGGCTTGCGGTAAGGCTTCTCGCATGTATTTTGAATAGCCATAAACGAACTTTTGGCCAATCACATTGCCGTCTTTATCTTTGATCTTTTTTAAGCGCGCCGTATTACCATATTGGCTTCGGTGCGCTTCATCGGACATCACAATGATATTTGAGCGATCTGACAGTTTTGGATGGCTGTCTTCATCATTTTCTAACTGAAACTTTTGTACTGTAGTGAAAATTATCCCGCCAGATTGAACTCTAGATAACTCATCACGCAGACTATCGCGACCATCCACTTTGATCGGCATCTGCTTGAGTGTGTCTGTCGCCATACAAAACGTATCATACAGCTGTTGATCCAGATCGTTACGGTCTGTCACGACCACAATGGTTGGGTTACTCATCTCTGGGCGTTGCAGTAACTTACTGGCGTAACACACCATTGAGATACTTTTCCCTGATCCCTGAGTGTGCCAAACCACGCCCGCTTTACCGGAGCCTTGATCTGTTTTCAGCTTATCGGTTCGGGTAATCAAGCGACCTGTTTTATCAGAGGCAATCACCGTAGAATCGACCGCAGCACGCACCGCGTGGAACTGATGGTAACCAGCGATTTTCTTGATTAACGTTTTTTTGCTTGGCTCAAACAGAATAAAGTAACGGATGTAGTCGAGAATGTGCTCTTTTTTGAAAAAACCTTGCACTAAGGTTTTCAGTTCAAATTCAAAGTTTGGGCGGTCTTCTTCATCATCCACCACACGCCACGGAACAAAACGTTCTTCATTGGCGGTTAACGAGCCCACGCGTGCATTCAAGCCATCACTGATAATCAGTGCTTCGTTGTATACAAACAGTTGTGAGGCTTGATCTTTGTAGGTTTGCAGTTGGTTAAAGGCATCCCAAATATCCGCTTGTTCATCGGCTGGATTCTTTAGCTCAATCACGCTGATCGGCAAGCCGTTGATGAACACCACCATATCGGGAATCAATTCGCCTTTAGTGCCAATAACCGAAAATTGGTTGGTGACCAGAAAATCGTTCTTGTCGATATTGGCAAAGTCGATAAGCTGAACGTAGTCCGGCTCCGTAGTTTCGTTACCCTCGGCATCCAATACTTTCGCTTCGACCTTTACCCCTTCCAGTAACCATTTGTGGAAAGTACGGTTACTTTTGATCAGCACTGGTGAGTCTGGCTTGCTCAGTTGCTCAACCACGTCCTCTAGGGTCGACTTCGCGATGTCTGGGTTGAGCGCCTCTAGGCGCTCAAGCAGAATGTCTTTTAAGATGATTTGATGGTTACTATTGCCACGCTCACGCTTCACCTCTGCCGCAGTAAGGTAGCGGTACTCCATCGACTCAAACCAGTCGATACAGTTCATTTCTAATTGGTGTTCATCAATCATACATCCTCCTTGATTGATTCAGAATTTGTCTTACCTAAGTCGATTTCGCCGGAAAGCAATTTAGGAAGTAGCGTGTCACGTACACTTGCTAACTCAATATTTTCAGCATTTTTGCTGTACTGCCCATCGAGCAAACTACCAACTAACTTGCAGAACTCTTTCTGAACATTTGACGGTGGAACCAATATATCAATCGTATCGAGATCTTTACGCTTGATACTGGATTGCACCGTTGTAACTAACCTTGCATCCATATCGTGTTGAAAGCGGTGAGCTTTGATTGTGTAAAACATATATTCAGGCTCAACGACTTTTCCAAAGCGCAGACCTAACACATTCTGAGCAATACCAAAATTTGTATTTTTAACAAATGATGTCCGACCTATGGTGCCAACTGTCGAGATAAGAACATCTTTAGGTTCTACATGGACTCTGAACCAAGTATTAAACGTTTCTTCAGTAACTCGTTTATCTGTGTTCAAATTTGGAAATGCAGAGTTTTCAGGCAAGTGCTTCACCTCAACAAGAGGTATTCCATCCTCTACGACAGGGGGGGTCTTTCCTCGGTTATCAACATACTTATCGATGACTTTCTTGAATGGTTTAACTGTCCACCCTTCAGGAATCAAACCCAGCTCAGACTCAACTAGCTTTTCTGAGAATAGCGAGGCAGTAGCCGCATCCATTCCCTCTGGTTGCTCACCGTTCATCTTGGCTTTGACTGGGTCGAAATCGACAAACCATGACTTGAAGATGGCTTGCGCCATTTGTTCTAGGTTTTGGTTTACTTGAGTATTCAGGTCTATTTTGTCGTCTATATCACCTAAATATTTAGCGATACTTTTTTCTTTATCCACTCCGAGTTCATTCACCAGTAAAGAACTAAGGTGGTTTCGATTCAGTGTTGGAACTCCTGAACCCACATTGAACTTAGTGAAATCAATACTTCGCATCAGATAATAGACATAGCGAGGATCGTGTCCTTTAAAGTCTTTTATCCAAAGGGTTGTATTAAGCGGCCAGAAATCATCAGTAATATACTGCCCACCACCAATACTTCCACTTCGGCCAATAACAACTCCGGGAGCCTTAACTTTAGACTCATTGTGATATCCTCCGACCCCTGTTGATGCTACGACAGGGATACCACCTTCAACCCTATCACCTTTAGGCAAATCAAAGCCTCTTTGTAAGGTGATAAATTCATTAAGGGGAGTTTGTTTAAAGCTCATAACCTAACCCCGCTAGGTTCTTCTTGATTTCTGCTTCTAGTGTCGCAGACTCAGCAAACTGCTCGCTCAACTTCGCGGTTAGCGTTGCCATTTTCTCGCCAAACGGAATGCCGTCATCTTCTTCTTCAACGGCACCGACATAACGACCCGGGGTTAATACAAAATCATGCTTGGTGATTTCTTCAATGGTTGCTGATTTACAAAAACCCGCTTGGTCTTCATAAGTCACACCATTGACGGCTTCGCCGGTTTTCCACGCATGGAATAGATCAGCAATTGGGCGGGTGTCTTTTTCAAAGTCGAAATCTTTTAATACGCGATCTTTCATGTAACCCATATTACGCGCATCAATAAACAGCACTTCGTTGTTACGGTCACGCAGTTTGCGACCGGCTTTGTCGGTACGCGTCCCTTTGTTGTGAGTTAAAAACCAGATACAAGCCGGGATTTGGGTATTGGTAAACATTTGACCTGGCAGTGCCACCATACACTCCACTTTATTCTCTAAGACAAGCTGCTTACGGATTTCACCTTCATTATTGGTGGTCGAACTCATCGAGCCATTCGCCAATAACAAGGCTTGTGAGCCATTTTTATCTAGGTGATAGAGCATGTGCTGCAACCACGCAAAGTTGGCATTGCCGCTTGGCGGCGTACCGTATTTCCAGCGCGGGTCGCCGTCTTTTACGCCAACATCCCACTCTTTCATGTTGAATGGGGGGTTAGCCATAATGAAATCAGCACGCAGATCATCATGTTGGTTTTGGGTGAAGGTATCGCCGGGCTCTTTACCAAATTTAAAATCGAGCCCACGGATCACCATGTTCATGCCCGCGAGCTGCCAAGTGGTGTGGTTATACTCTTGACCGTAAATCGAGACTTTTTGTTTTTGCTCAATCGCATCGTAGCGGTTTTGGTGAGCGTAGCTTTCAATGAATTTTTCTGATTGAACAAAGAAGCCGCCAGAGCCCATTGCTGGGTCATACACTCGGCCTTCAAACGGTTCAATCATTTCAACAATCAAAGAAACAATACTGGCTGGCGTGTAGAACTGACCGCCTTTTTTGCCTTCCGCTAAAGCAAATTCGCCCAACATGTATTCATAGACATGACCCAGAATGTCTTTGCCCTTTAATGCCCCATGATTAAACGGAATTTTAGCAATCAAGTTGATCAGGTCTTTCAACTTCGCTTGGTCAATTTTTAATGCGGTGTAGTGTTTATTCAAAAAGCCTTTCAGCTCTTTATTATCACGTTCGATAGCGTCTAATGCATTATCGATCAGGTGACCTACCGATTTGATTTTCTTCTTTTCACCATCAATATCCAGCTCAACAGTACCAATACAGAGTGGTGCATTGTCTTGCAGGAACTGCCAGCGCGCCTCTGTTGGCAGCCAGAAGACGTTCTTTTCTTTGTAGTAATCTCGCTCTTCGAGCTCACTCAACACTTCGGCTTCGTACGCTTCTGGTGTTAAGCCGTCGGATTCGAGGTGATACTCATGGTTTTGATCAGCGAACTGTTCGCGTAGTTCTTTTTGGCGATCCGCAAAGGCGCACGAAGTGTAACGAATGAAAATTAAGCCTAACACCGCGTGTTTATAGTCTGCCGCGGAGAGAACTGATCGAAGTTTGTCTGCTGCGGTCCATAAGTCTTTATTGAGACTTTTTAGAAATTCTTGTTCTGTTTGGTTCATTACTGCTATTCCAAATTCTTTTGATTAAGTACATCGTATTATTTCAGGCATGATACGCTATGAATATCATGTCTCACTATGATTTAAACCATACGGTCTCATTTAACTGGTTAATTTCATTGCGGAGCTGCTCAAGCTGCTGATGTTTTTCGACCACTTGGGCACGAATCTTCTCAGCGTTCTGCATGTCAGACAGGGAAAGCTCTGGGATCTGCAACGCCTTTAAATCTTTCGGTGATAATACCGGTTGAATAGTCCCAGAGACCAAGTTACCTATCTGCCACTGCCCTAACTCACTGACTAGATATTGATAGAGAAACTCAGGGGTGATGGAGACGTAAGGTTTGATACGAATGACGGTAAACACTTGACTTGCCAAGACGTGGCTATCATCAGCCTCAACCAAACCGACTCGACCCACAGTGCCGCGACTAGAAAGTAAAATGTCACCTTTTCTTAACGCCTGTTTTGAGGCTTTGTTGAGGTTTTGCTTTACCATCACCAGCTTTAGTTCACCGGTAATTTGACCAATTTCATTGAGATTAGAGAGTACAACCTCGCTGAAGGTTTCGCCTTCATCTTCTGACTTGAGCATTTGCGGCCTGATGAACTCTGCAACGTCAGCCAAATTAATCATTTTGAGATCGGCAAGCTCGCGCATCATTGTTCTATCTTCTTGCGTCATCACGTAACGACTTGGTATCCAGCTCATGTTGTTTTGCTGGATTTGCTCTGCTGTCACTCGTGCAGAGTAATCTGACTCTGTGCGCTCATGGTATAGCTCTAAGATTTGATCGATGCCTTTGAGCTTCTTTTGCACTCGATTCAAGCTTTCTGTAAAGGTAGAGTCATCACTTGCATCAATCATCAAAGTCGAACTGCCATCATGGCTCTTGTCTAGCACAATCACACTAAAAGGAATCATGGTTGAGTTAAGCAGTTGACCGGGTAACGAAATCACCGCTTTTAGCCACCCCTTATCAAGCATATCTTGCTTAAATGAGGCTTCTGCAGAAACCGAAGACGTTAAGAAGCTATTCGCGACACATACCACCACATGACTTTGGCTATGGGCCAGCATATGACGCAATTGATAAACGTAACCGTTAGAGGACTTTTCAACAAAGCGCCCCCACAGATCTTTGGGCGCTTCCTTGCCAAGCTTTAAGTTAAACGGTGGAAAGCCAATAGAATGTTCAAATTGCTCTAAGCCACCGTGTGTGACGAATTTAGGGTTAGAGAGTGGGTCTGATTGGCGAATGTCATAGCCCGATTTATTGAGCAGTTCGCCACGAGTGAGAGCCATTGTTATTGAGTCTATAGATTGAGCTTCATACCCCACCTTTCCATCCATGACTTCGGCAAAAGCATACGAAGCCTCAAATGGGCAGTAAACCGCTTCTGTCGTGTTCGGTAATAAACCTTTTCCTAATTGAACCACTTCTTTTGGGATGACCGTTACCATGGCCTTTTTAGCAAGTGCCAAATATTCAAAAGCGTTCAATAAGTCTTGATCATTGACGGCTTCAAGTTTGTATAGCTCGAGCAAGTTTTTAAAAAACTCCCCAATGAAGGGGTGCAGCTTTTTAACATCGATAGCAGGTAAGTTATAACCAAACTCCTGATACTGCTTATTTAACTCATCAAACTCCATCCAAAGCATGTCACTAGCAAGGCTATCGCTTAAATGGTCAACACCAGAGCGTTTCAGTAGTAAAAAGCTTTGTGCGACTACAGGCACTAACTCACAAAAAGCAAGAGGGCCTCGTAAGTCTTCAATCAATTTAGTTATCGGGTTGTTCATGTTTGTTCTCCCATGCACTTTATGGTGGAAATAATAACACCAATAAAGAAAATAACAATCAATAAAGCAAAAATAATTTAATTATTTTTTTGGTTTGGGTTGTTATTTTTGGTTTTGTGCTGACATGAAAAGTCACATTTGAATATTTGGGCTTTTTAAGTGCGAGAAAAATTCACATATAACATGTTGTGGTGTAGTATTTACTCAATAAATTCATTTGTGGGTAAGTTTGTGTTATTTGCTCTGTTTTAATTCATATTTAATTTTAAGGGTGTCAAATGGCTAAAGACGCAGATGAAGTGCAAGTGCAATTGAGAAAGCTCTACCAAGAGATGCAAGGGCTTTTAGATGAAATCATGGTGTTAAGGGAAAACCCACATAATCAGGCCTCCTTAAATGAGAGTATCGACCTTGCTGAGATCCTTCAACTCAAAAGGCGAGAGCTCGACATTTCAATTGAAGATTTAGAGCTACAAACTGACATCTCTTTTTCAACGGTGCAAAGAACATTAAAGGCCCCACAAAACGCTAAACTGGGCAACGTTTTGAAAATCTGTAACGAATTAGGAGTCAAACTATGGATCGAAAAGTAAAAGTCTTTCTCTATAACCACTTGGCAGGCGTTCTAACTCAAAAAAATAGCACCTTTACTTTTACTTATGATGAGAACTACAGAGGAAAGCCACTGTCATTGAGCTTTCCATTAGCCCAAAAAAGCTTTTCTCAAGAACAACTTCACCCTTTTTTCGCCAGCTTAGCCCCAGAGGGATGGTTAAAGAAAAGGTACTCAGAAACACAAAGAATCGATGAAAACGATACTTTAGGAATGTTGATACAAAATGGGAAGAACCTGATTGGAGCCGTTCGAATTGAGAGGTTTGATAACTGATGTTTCCAGAAAATAAATGCTTGATTAGCTTAGTCGCACTGAATGATCGAAACCGATTTCAAGACGAATATACCAAAGCCACTGTCAAAGACTTAACAGGTGATTACTCGGTAACAGTACGTTTACCCTTTACTAAAAGTGAATTTGGCTCTGAACAACCTAAGAAACAAAAAGGGATGAGTATTTCTGGCTATCAGCCTAAGTTATCTCTTGTGATCAACGATAACCAGTTTGAAGTCGTTGAAAATGAAGCTCAGTATATTTTAAAGCCATCCCCCAACGAGTTTCCTCATTTAGCGGAAAATGAACACGCCACCATGTTAGTGATGAAGAAGCTAAACTTTGATATTCCTAAGTTTGGTCTTACTCGATTCAAAAAAGATAGCGACGGTAACGAAGAGAAAGCTTTTGTTATCCAACGATTTGATCGTACTTCCGACAGAGAAGCGATTCATCAAGAACAATTAGATGGCGCAATGAGTATTGCCGAGAAGTACGGCAAGACCAAGGACGACGACGAAGGCTACGTTAGCTATGAGAGAATTTGGAAGTTTCTTTCTCTGCATATAGAAGACACATTAAAACTGAAACAAGATTTCTTTCGCAGAATATTTACAGCCTACTTATTAGGTAACAACGATTTGCACCTTAGAAATTTTGGCATTTTAAGGCCAGAGGTTGGTCCTGATACGTTAGCTCCGATTTATGATTACGTATCTGTAGCACCTTACAAAGACTACATTACCGATCAAATGGCATTGCCTTTGTTGGAATTAGAAGAAGGCGGAGAAAAACAAACCAATGGATTCGCTACATACTCCAAATACACAGGATACGACTTTATTCAATTTGGTTCGGCTATTGGTTTAAAGCCTAAAATGACAGAAAAATTACTGGATGACATCCTTAAAAAAATTCCCACAATTTTAGAAATATATAAGAATAGTTTCGTTCCAGAAGAACACTACCGTGCTATTAATAAATGGATACTTTCTATTGAATACTACGCGAACAAACGCGATGAGTTTAAAGGGTAAGTATTAAAGATATGAAAAAGCGCGCCGTTTCTGTTTGGACGTATTAATTCGAACCTAGGTTTCGAATTAATAACTAATATTAGCGAGCCTCAAAAGCCAAAGACTGAATCGCTTCTTCTATCGTTAGGAAGTGGATTTTCATTAGGCACACTTCTGCTTTCTGGAACTCGTGGTTTCGAATCAGTTTGGTCACGCTTTCAACCGAATACTGGTCTGCTCGTTTCGCTAGAGACAGTTGGTTTGAGCTCGATTCAAGCGAGTAGCTATCGCCCACTGAATCAATGAGGTAATCATCTTCGCCCAAGATCATGTCTGAGCATTCTGCTTGAAATTCGTGTTCGGATGCGACGTAAATAAGCTCATCGTCCCCGTCGAGTTTTACCAAAGATGGCCAACTGATCATTAGTGCCTCTCAATCATGGATGTTGAAGTGTATGTCTGGACTATAAACACTTTTCGCTGATGGATCATCTCTTAGCCCTAACGACTCTAACGTTACTTACTTAGAGATCGACCCAACGGCGCGAAGTAACCTTGCAGCGCTTTATTAATTTCTTTGCGATGCTTGAGGTCTGGATAGAGAGGGAACATATCTGGTTTGGTCGTGCCATCGACTAAGTAAGCATTCTCGATATCTGAGCAGGATTCAATCGTAGCTTCAAAGGCTCGCGCCATCATTTCTGTTGGTAGTGAGAAGTAACGGGCCGACATCGCTTTGTCGGCAATAACACTTCGCGCCACGTAATCGTGTTTATCTAGGTTGTTGTCATTGAGTAGTGTGGCATCGAACACAGACATCAAACTTTCGTTTAATGGGTGAGGCCTTACCTTTCTATCATGTAGCCAACAGTCACTGGCGAACAAGATTTGCTTGCGAGGACCGGAGGTGTCACCAATCTCAAACGCCTTTTCGGCAATGTAGTGGTCAAATGCATGCCAGAACTCATGCGCTAACGCACCAGCCCCTGCGTTTTTAGCGAGGGCTAACTCTCTTTGATTTGGTGCGTAGTGTGCTTGTACACCTTTTCTGCCACCACTGCCGAACGCTAAGCCTAATGTGCCACGTAAGCCAATCGCTTCTGGTGGCAAAGCCAAGATGTAAGCCAAGTCTGCTAACGAGTCGAATATCAGATTTGCAGCGAGCTCTTTCTCTTCTTTCGTTACCCAAGCGCCTACACGAATGCTGCCCATACCGAAGGTCTGTTTGATGTCCATGAATGACACCTGATCGCCATGTCGGTAGTCTGGGCCTTTGCGCGTTTTGTATTTAAAGTGGGTTAACTTCAAAAGGGTCCTTGGAAATAGATGTAGTTTAGCGCTGTTGTGTGGTGCACAGGGTGAAGTTGAGAAAGTTAGCACCTTTGTCCGTAAATTACCGAACAAAATGAGTGAGATTGTGTTCGAAAGCCTCCCATGAGGTTGGGTTACCTTCGTGGGTCAGTGGAAATAGTGACCTATTTGGTTTTGCATAGCTTAAACGATGTAGCCTCTGCGTGACATGATAACTGTCTAGCCCTGAAATCGTGACCAAATCTAACGCTTCTAAATCTAGGTAGCCGTCCGGCATCACAGCTCGTTTTGGCGCGTGAACCGTAACAACTTCACCAATCAACATTTGAGTTTGGTTACTTTCAATTGTTATCTGCTCTTTGAAGGCTAAGCCTATTTTTAGAGGGCTTTCCAAAACAAACGGAGCAGGGAACACATCATCGTAGTAGGGCGTGAGACCGACCGCGTTAAATTCTGAGACTGATTTAGGGTAACGAGCGGAAGTTTGATGGGCTTTTTGAACAAAGCCCGCCCCGATACTATTGATAGTGAAGTGTTGAGTTTCTAGGATATTTTCTAATGTATGACGGCGACTTTCCGCAGGCCGGATGATGAAGCCAAGTAAAGGTGGATTCGACCCCAAATGAACCACAGAGCTCACTACTGCAAGATTTTCTAGCCCTTGCTTGTCGCATGTGCCAATAAGGTTGGCGCTTTTAAACCCCGATAAGGAGTTAATTAAACGAGCGCGCTCACGCTGGTCCATTGCTTGGAGATCTTGTCTTGAAAGGATCATTGCCTTCATATCTTCTCTTCTTCTCACTTTTGTTTTCGACGACTTGTTCATTAACTAAAACATATCTACGCAGCATCACTTTATTCCGATCATCCACTTTGAATAAGTGGTAGTGAAAGGAGGATTCTTTTAGAAAATTGTAGTTTTCTTGAAATTAAATGTGACACTGTAGCTTAATTTGTTGTTGCAGCGGTTTGCTATTGAGCGATACCATGTACGGCTATTTCTTTGGTAAAGATGTAATTATGTCAGATGAAAAGCTCGCGCTAGAGTGGATGCGCCAACAAGCGCATAGAATTGATCCATATGTTATAAATCCATCATTTGATGAATGCGTTGAGTTGCTTGAGCCTGCCTTTAAGAAGGGCAAGAGTGTCGCGCAGCTAAAATATCTATTATCAGAAGCGGATCGCCGAGCGGGAGCTGCCGAACGTAAACATGCTGCTTTAAAGTTTGCTAAAGAAAAAAGCCCAAAGGCAGGTCAAAACCTTCGTCTGCAAAGCAAACTTCAACAAGTTCAATTGGCATTAAAGTTAGCAACTGGCGATAACAACATGACCATATCGCAGTTCTGCTCTGAATATGATGTCAGTAAGCGAGACGGCAACGAAGCGTGGAATGAAAAGTTGGTTGAGCAGAATAATAAGAAGTGATTTCGTGATGCCGTATATGGTTTAACTGAAGATCCGACAAGATTAACTTGCTTATGTATTCATTTAAAATCCTACCAATAAATGTTGCTCAACGGTATTTCAAAAGCCTGAAGATCTTCTTTTCAGGCTTTGCTAACGGCTAGCTACTCATCAGCTCCGTCTTAGTCGTTAACCACTTCTAAAAATACCGATGAGTGAATATCAGGTATTAAGGTCGAATGTTGTTGAAACTGACCTTTTGCGTTCCATCGCTCTGATTCTCTAATTTAAGTACATCTCCTTGATAGTAATAAGGTTCCATTGGCATCTTGCTGTTAGTTGGCCTTGCGTAGTGAAGTACAGCGGGTTTACCTTCCTCTTGTCGAGCATATAAATAGCCAATCAGCGCATGTTCAAATTGGTGATAGCCACTGCCCCAATGGAAGGCTTTAGTACGCTTAGGCTCAAGCCCAACGCCACCGTATTTATGATCTACCCATACATCATGAAAGGTGGGCAGGGTGTATTGCAGTACGTCTTTCATTGAACCATCGATAAGCGATACCGTCATCGCAGCTTGATCAAGCTCAGCCCATTCCCATGATGACGCCCATTGGCTGTACGGTCTGCTTTGCCAGCCCGTGATATCTTGCCCTTGCCACATCTTCTGAAGTCGCTCGCCAAAGTAGTTAGATACATTGGCAAAATCTTTTTGATATTGCGCCTGAGCCAAAGTGTGTTTCATACCGTCTAAACCAAACTCAGACCAATCGGAATTTTTTAATGCATGACCAGTTAGATAGGTCATCCAATACGCTTTAATGGTGTGCCCAAAATCATTGTGATTGGCATTCTGCATCATTGCCGCTTTGTCGTGAATTGCGCCGTAGAAGCGTTGTTCATCTTCAGAGTGGTAGTGATCAATCATGGCTTGCGTGAGCCAGTTTAAGTCATCAAGCCATTTGGCTTTGACGGGCTCTTTGAGCAGAGGAGCGACTAACAACAGGTAGCCGTTTATTTGATCAAGTTGCGCGACCAGTTCACGTCGTTTTGCACTGCCATCTTCACCGTCGGCGAGTACCCAAGCAAGACCGCTGTTGTCGCTAAGTCTATATTTATCAAAGATAAAAGCTTGTTGGGCGATGAGTGCTTCTTCTACCTTTTTGTCTTGGGTCAGGTAGTAGTACATCGCGAGTCCAACCAGCGCATACGCTTGATCTTGAGAGGTACGTTGCTGCCAATCTTGACCCGCTTTTCCCTCTTTTGTGTAGCCAATAAAGCCACCATTTTTCTTATCTTCTAGTTGATCAATGAGGTAGTAGGCACCTTGCTTGGCAAGCGCTAAAGCTTGTTTGTCTCCAGTAAGGTGATAGAGCACGCCGTAGGCATAGGTTTGGCGTGATTTCATACGCGTAAACTCCTTGCCAAAGTGGGGAGTGATCCAGCCTCTGTTCAATTCAGGACACACATCAGATACATCGAGCAAGGTACCATCATCGCAGCGGAAAGTAGGGAAATTGCCTATCGGTTCTCCCTGTGCGCTCGGCATAAGCCAGTAAGGTGCGAGCCCTTCAGAAGCATGATTGATCCAGTCTTCTCCAGAGGGAAGGGTGACATTGGCAGATACGGCCAAGCTAGTGACACTGAGTAATACGATGGTTGCTCGTAACATAACGTTTATCTTAACTATTTGAATTTAGTTGAATATAAACAATCACATCTGCACATTGTGATTAGGCGATCACAATCGACCAAATTATTTGTGGTGTAGATGTAGGACTATCTGGGTCTTACTCATTTTAATATTGCAAATAAACAATAATTTATCGTTTATCGATAAATTGTTGTTGATCATCGTTTGTTTTGATCTTAATATTCTTCCATCAACTCAACAGGAATATAAGTATGTCTAAGATTCAAAAACAAAGTCGCCGTGTGCGAATGCTACTGCAGTCCTTTCTTGCACTCACTCCGATCATGGTGTGTTACTTCTGGCTAACTGTTCAAACACCCTATGACTTTCTTAGTGAGATGGGCATTATTCAGTTTTCCATCGAGATGGATTACTTTATAACCTCTCCACTCACAGTCTCTCCACTTACTACGACAACAAGAATCATCGCAATGTTCACCAGTTTGGCGATGTCGAGCATTCTTATGTATGCATTAACGGTTCTGATACGCCTATTCCGTAACTATGAGCGAGGTGAAATCTTCTCTTTAGAAAACGCAATGTCCTATCAGAAACTCGGATATAGCTTGTTCTATTGGGTATTAGGTTCAGTTATCTATGGTTCATTGATGTCAGTGATTCTGTCGTTCAATAATCCACCAGGTGACCGTATCTTTGAGATTAGTTTCGTTGGTATGGACTTTTTAACACTGATATTGGGTATAATTATTTTGATCATCTCGTGGGTGATGAAAGAAGGTTATATTCTGGCTGACGAACATAGCCAAACCATTTAAAGGACTTGTCATGACTATCCGCATTAATTTAGACATTATGATGGCCAAACGGAAAATGCGATTAAAGACATTGGCAAAAGAAGTTGGGATAACAGAAGCCAACTTGTCCGTATTAAAAAATGATAAAGCCAAAGCCGTAAGGCTATCGACGCTCGACAAGCTATGTGAAGTTTTAGAGTGCCAACCTGGTGATATTTTAGAATTTGAACCGAATGATCATAAAGACGGCGTTGCGGCAGAGTAGCCAGTAAGGAAATCGCTTTCAAATCATCTAATAGTGAACGAGTCTCGATATCGCATCGAGACTCTTTTTTAATCTATTTATACCGACTCTCCCGCCTCGTCCTCTTCAACCACATCGGTTTCTAAGCTCGCTTCTGCCAACCATTTTTGTACTGATGGGCTGTTGAGCACACGTTGCTGATACTGTGATGCCTTCTCTGAAAGTTTGATGCCATAGGTTTCTACGCGTAATGCCACAGGTGCAAACATCGCATCGGCAATCGACCATTCACCAAACAACCAACCTTCTGGATATTGTTCCATTTGCGTCGACCATATGGCATCAATACGGGCGATGTCTTTCAATGCCTCTTCACTCAAAGCAAGCTTTCGTTGAGCGCGGCAGTTCATCGGCATTTCATTTCTTACGGCAAAAAATCCAGAGTGCATCTCTGCAGAAATTGCTCGGGCATGGGCGCGTTCTTTCACTGATTTAGGCCATGCTGCGCCGTCCAAGTAGGCTTCGTTGACGTATTCGAGAATCGCCAGTGAATCCCACACCGCAACGTCACCGTCAACCAGGGTTGGAACTTTGGCTGTTGGTGTCACTGAAGCTAGTGTGTCGTAAAAATCAGACGTGAATAGCTTGAGCTTGATGATTTCTGCATTCAGGTTGTAGTTGTCGAATATTAGCCATGCACGCAGTGACCAAGTTGAGTAGTTCTGGTTTCCAATATAAAGCTGCATAGTTGCTTCCTTGCGTTTAGTGTGGATGCTTTGAGACTTAGGGTAAGGTATTGAGCCTTAGGGGCATGCATTTGAGCTTAGGGGATTGTATTGCGGCGCACTAACGGATAATTTTGATGCAATACATTAATAAAAACGATGGGTGGTGATTTCAATATGGATATTGATGCTTTGCGAGGCTTTCTCGCGTTTGTAGAAACCAGTAGCTTTACTCGTGCAGCGAAACAGATCAATCGCACCCAATCGGCATTCAGTGCGCAGATGCGCAAACTGGAAGAAGAACTCAACGTGACCCTTTTCCAGAAAGAAGGCCGTAATCTCGTGCTGACAGAGGCTGGCTTAGCGCTGCGTTCTCATGCGGAGCAGTTGGTCGCCCTCCACAATACCGCCCTCAAGCAAGTAAAGCGTTACGAAGACAAACAACCTCTAAGACTCGGTTGCCCTGAAGACTACAATGACACTATTCTGCCAAAAGTGATTCGCCTGTTGCAGAAAGCAGAACCCACCTGTTCTATTCAAGTATTCAGCCTACCAAGCATTACGCTCAGAGAGTGGTTGGATGATGGCAGGCTTGATGCTGCAATTGTCACCCGAGCGCCTGACAGTGAAGAGGGCTATTGGCTGACCAGTGATGTGGGTGTATGGATAAGCAGCCCAGACTATGTGTTCGATGATTCTAAACCCGTCCCACTAGCCTTGTTTCAGACCGATTGTAAGTATCACGCAGCGGCAGTGAATGGCCTAACTAAACAGGGTACGCCTTATCAGTTGTTGGCGTGCAGTAATACCGCTTCGGCGCAACGTGCCATTGTTAAAGCAGGTTTAGCGATTGGCGCGATGGGTAAGCTGAGTGTGACTTCTGATCTGAACATTCTGGAAGATATGCCACCACTGCCTTCGGTGGATATTGTGCTGATTTTAGCGAGCAAACATCACCCAGTGTTAGACAAAGAAGTGCTTAACCAACTTGTGGAGTTGGACTCCAATTAGATTTTTGCTCGGTGAGGGTAATGTTGAGTGCGGAGCTAAAATAGATAGGCCGAGAACATGGTGTTTCACGAAGAACGTTGCGTTTCTCCGAAAACATAGTGTTTCTCGGCCTAGTTATTGTTAGACGTTGTTGGTAATTAAGAAAGCTTGAACTTACTCAGTTCACCGTGTAAATCACCGGCTTTCACTGTCAGCTCATTACTGATTGCTACTGATGATGTCATGGTGTCCATCACTTCCACTGCTGTGTCATTGATGATAACGACATTGCGGTTAATCTCTTCTGACACAGAGCTTTGCTCTTCAGCCGCGGAAGCGATCTGATTGTTCATGTCATTAATCACTTCAATCGCTTGGTTGATTTCAGACAAGGCTTGATGTGCAGCTTCGGTTTCACTTTTTGTGTTGTTCGCTTGGTTCTGGCTTTGCTCCATCAGTACCACAATAGATTGAGTCTCTTGTTCTAAGCGAGCCAACATAGAGCGAATCTCTTCTGTTGAACCTTGAGTTCGATTCGCTAGGTTACGAACCTCATCAGCAACCACTGCAAAGCCTCGACCAGCCTCACCTGCACGAGCTGCCTCAATCGCTGCATTCAGTGCAAGTAAGTTAGTTTGCTCTGCAATGCCACCAATCTCGCTCAAGATACCCTGAATAGCGGTGCTCGAATCGACTAAGTTCTGTGTTTGTTGCTGCGCATCGTTAACCTGCACAGCTAAGCTGTCTACAGCACTGGCGGCATTGTCCATGCGCGTCATACCATTGAGACTGTTGCTCTGCACTTGGCTTGCTGCTGCCGCTGCTTGAACCGCTGAGTTCGCCACTTCTTGCGCTGTTGCACTCATTTCATTGATAGCGGTGGCAAGTGAGTTCACTTCGTTAACTTGAGAATTCAGCTGGTCACGTGAAACTTCAGCACGAGCTTGGCCTTCTGTCGCGTTTTTATCCACTTGGTCAGCCGTTAGCATCACGGTAAGTAGCATCTCTTGTATGCGAGATAGGAAGGTATTGAACCAGTGTGCAAGCTGAGCGGTTTCATCCTTACCTTTCACTTCAATGCGATAAGTTAAGTCACCTTCACCCTGTGCTGCATCTTTAAAGCGTTCCACTAAGTTGTTCAAAACCTTGCCCAAAGAGTTAGCAATGAATGCCATTGAGGCAATGCCTAGAAGAGCGGCGATGATTCCCGCCCACACACCTTTTTCAAGTGCTTTTGAATTCTGAGCATCACTCCACTCGGTGTAGTCATTGACGCTTTTGGCTAGGTGACTACTAGGAACAGACACCATGACTACCCATGGCGCATCACTGGTATCAATGGCAGTAATCGCGTACTCATCGCCGCCGAAAGTCACAAGACCGGCGCCTTCTCTGTTAGCGATAGACTGAATCTTTGACCATTCAGATTCCAATTCAGAAGAGACTTTTTTACCCACCATATTTCCAGCTCGGCTGTTGGCCAGTGTAATGCCTTTCCATGAAGTGATTAGGATTTTTCCTTGGCCATCAAACAGGTTACGCGCAAGTAACTCACTTTGGCTTTGGAGTTCATGTAGGGATAAATCAAAGCCTAGCGAGCCGATGATTTTTCCGTCATGTTTGATTGGTTGGCTGATGGTGGTAATGAGCTCTTGTTTGCCGCGCACTGAATAAAAATACGGTTCCATCACAAACGTTTTACCCGTTTGATATGGCATTAAGTGCCAGTCATCTTTGCGCTCACCGTTGCTGTTGAGCTCGGTATTGCTAAAGCTTTCCATTGCGACAGCATCAAAGCTGTTCTGGTCATTGGGAGAGAAGAAAGGCGCAAGGTAGCCCTGACTGTTAAAACCTAACTCAGTGTTTGAGCTTAACTCGATGTTTGAGCCAGATTCGATATTCGAGTCTGATTCTGTGTTAATGCTCAGTTCCGTGTTCGAGTCTTGTTGGTTATCTGAAATCAGCGACGTCTCTGAGCCATTTTCGCTGTTCACGTTGAGCTCGTTATTCAAGACAGACTGTTGTGACCATGTCTTATCTTCCCAAACCATGTAACCCGCAAATACAGCTTTGTTTTGTGCTTCCAATGCCGCAGTAAACTGTTTCACGATAAGCTCTGCACTTGCGTCGGTTTCTGAACTTAATTCGATGATTGAGCGCACTTGTTTAAGGTTCGCTAATACGGGGTTGAGCTGGTTAGCGATGTTCAAACCTTGTTGAAGTGCCGTGTTTTGTAAATCCGTAGCAGTGGCCTCTGTCAGCTGCGTTTTTACTTTTTCAGTGACTTGTTTATTCACATCGGTAAATGCGTTGGTCGTCATTCCCATGGCGATTAACAGAGTGAAAGCCATCGCTCCGCCCGCACTCACCGCAATTCGCGTTCGTATACTGTTAAACATATTATCTCTCTAACCAAATAGTGGTAGTTTTTCAGAGATTTTAAACAAGATACGTGAATGGAAAATTCTAAATAATGAACACAATAAGAATAGGGTGATTAAAAATATAAATAGGATGGTATAACGCTCCGGATTATGTCTTTTAGAGAGGAGCTATAAGATAGGTGTATGGCTGTTTTTATTCTATTATCTAATTGTATTTGTTGATATTTTATACTTGATGCCGTTTTTAATTTCCGGGTAAATCAGGAGGTTGTAGTTTGAGGGTGTTCTGGATATATATTACTCATTATATGACATCAGTCACATTTTAATTTCATCCGAAGTGTGGAATACCCACTTAAAAAGTATGTATTTATACTTTGCAGACTAAATTCAAGTAACTGGGCCATTGATCATCTTGATTATTAAAGAATCCCCAAGCTCTTTAGCTTTCGATAAATGGTATTGCGGCTGATCCCCAGTATTCTCGAAGTCTTGCTGATGTTGCCTTGGTTCGCTTGATAGGTTTGTAGCAAAGTTTCCTCAACGGTACTTCTTAAATCGTTATTCGTTGTGCCTTTGGTGGTATTTTGAGTCGTCAGTTGATGCTGATTATCTTGCGCTAATAACGTGAGATGTTGAGCAAGGTGGCTAGGCACATGCTCGAGTGTGAGTTGTGGTTCATCATTCGCCAGTAGGGCAGCAACCTTAAGTAAGTTGTCCAATTCGCGGATATTACCCGGCCATGAATAGGCGCACAGCAAACTCATGAGGTGTGGGCAAATTGATTGTTCACCCTCGGCGTATTTACGATGAATATGCTCGATTAAGGCGTGCTTGTCTTGTCGATGTTGCAGGCTTGGTAAAGTGAAGGCCAAGCCATTCAGGCGATAAAAGAGATCTTGTCGAAATTCTCCAGTTGCGACTAGCTGCTCTAGGTTTTTATGAGTCGCGGCGATGATCTGACAATCGACTTGGTAGCTTTGGTTCGAACCCACAGGCACAACGGACTTATCTTGCAGAACATGCAGCAAGCGACACTGAGCCTCCAATGGCATGTCGGCAATTTCATCGAGAAACAGAATTCCCTTGTCTGCTTGGCGGATCTTACCTTGGAAACCTTTGTGGCTTGCGCCCGTAAAAGCGCCCGGCGCGTAGCCAAACAGCTCAGATTCGATAAGATCTTTCGGCAGCGCACCGCAATTTACCGCCACCAAGGGCGACGATTTACGTTGGCTTTGCTTGTGTAACGCTTTAACAAACTCGCCTTTACCAACCCCTGTTTCTCCTAAGATTAATAGGCTGATCCCTTTGTCGATTACCTTGTTGGCTTGCTGCCAAGCATGTTCAATTTGTTGTTCGCCATGGTGCAAATCGCACGATGCTGAAATGGAACGCGTGCGTTTTGCAGTTGGTTGTTTGAGGTGCTGTTTCTCAAATACAAAGGGTGCATCAAATGAGTCTCGATTGAAGAGAGTCTCGATGCATTCGCCAACGATCGAGGTTTGATCCAACAGTTGAGAGGCAACCTGATTGTGCGCTACTACTTCGCCAGCTTCATTGGCTATCACAATTCCTTGCCAACCACTGTGTAATAACGATTTCTCACACGCGAGGTCGATTCGAGTGGTGCCTTGTGGGATATGACTTAACATCTGATTTTCAATAAGCTGAACCATATTTTGAACCAGCAATTGCACTGAACTGTCGTGTTGCTGCTGATCACTGGTGATGTCCAATACCCCAACCATTTGACCTTGATGATCGAATACCGGGCTTGCTGAACAACTGATAAATCGATGCTGGTGGATGAAGTGTTGTTCGCCAATGATGGATACGGGCTTGGCTTCAACAATGGCGGTGCCAATCGCGTTAGTGCCTTTGAGTTGTTCCTGCCAACACGCTCCAGAGCTGAGTGCAATTGACGTCAGCTTCTCCTTAAACCGCTCCTGTCCCCAACTCGCAAGAATAACGCCCTCAATATCGGTCAAAATCAAACGACTGTCAGTGCGTGCAAACATCTGATTAAACAGAGGTAGAGCATTACGTTCGACTATTTGAATTAAGTCAGACGATTGATGACGTCGCTGTTTAAGAATCGATTGTGGTAGGCGAATGTCGTCGGGAAGTCGTCTCTGTTTTAGACCCGCTTCTGTGCTGCGGTGCCAAGAGGATGAAAGCCAATCTGAGGTGTTTGCTTGTTGAAGGTGCATGACTGTTCCATGTCGTAACAGTGAGGGTGTACCAATTTGGAACAGTTGAACACTGGAGTACTTTCCAGACGTCCGTTCAATGCCAACTCACTTAGGGTTGTAAACGTTTGGTAATCATAGTTTTACAATTTATTAACAACAAGTTTTGAAGTTCTGGCGTGTGATTTGCGTTGTTACTGTTGTGAAGAAAACACGAAGTATCAGTGTTTTAAACAGAAATTATAAACATGGGCGTCTTGTCATGAGTTCTTTTCTCAAGACGAGCAGCCACAAAAATAAGAAAGCTCTAGCTCAATAACGAAGAACAAATCAAAGAAGGATCTAACTATGATTTACGCACAGCCGGGTAGTGATAACGCAGTGGTTAACTTTAAAGCGCAATACGATAACTTTATCGGTGGTGAGTGGGTGAAGCCTGTCAGCGGCGAGTATTTTGATAACACTTCCCCAGTAAATGGTCAGGTGTATTGCCAAGTCGCGCGCTCAACAGAGGCCGACATTAGCTTGGCACTCGATGCCGCGCATGCTGCTCGTGCAAGTTGGGCTTCGACCTGTGTGACTGAGCGTTCGAACATTCTGCTTAAAATTGCCGACCGCATTGAAGCGAACCTAGAAGAAATCGCAGTCGCCGAGACGTGGGAAAACGGCAAGCCTGTGCGTGAAACTTTGGCAGCAGACATTCCTTTGGTTGTCGATCACTTCCGTTATTTCGCGGGTTGTATTCGTGCGCAAGAAGGCAGCGCAGCAGAGCTCGATTCAAACACGGCGAGTTACCACTTCCCTGAACCAATTGGTGTAGTCGGCCAGATCATTCCTTGGAACTTCCCGATTTTAATGGCGGCTTGGAAACTGGCACCTGCACTGGCTGCGGGCTGTTGTGTGGTGATGAAGCCAGCCGAGCAAACACCGACCTCGATTTTGGTGATGATGGAGAAGATCGCCGATCTTCTGCCTGCAGGCGTAGTCAACATCGTGAATGGTTTTGGTCGTGAAGCGGGTCAAGCGTTAGCAACCAGCGATCGTTTGGCGAAGCTAGCATTTACCGGTTCGACAGAAGTCGGTCACCACATTCTGAAATGTGCCGCAGAAAGCCTAATTCCATCAACGGTTGAGCTTGGCGGTAAGTCTCCAAACATCTACTTCCCAGACATCTTTAACCATGAAGACGAATACCTTGATAAGTGTGTTGAAGGCATGCTGCTTGCGTTCTTCAACCAAGGTGAAGTGTGTACTTGTCCATCACGTGTGTTGATTCATGAATCGGTATACGACAAGTTCATCGCCAAGGTGGTCGAGCGTGCTCAAACGATTAAACAAGGTAACCCGCTAGATACCGAGACTCAGGTTGGCGCACAAGCTTCAAAAGAGCAGTTTGATAAGATCTTGAGCTACCTAGAAATCGGTCGTCAAGAAGGCGCAAAAGTGCTAACAGGCGGTGAAATCGCGCAGCAACCAGATGATCTCGGCAACGGTTACTACATTCAGCCAACCATGCTGGAAGGGCACAACAAGATGCGTGTATTCCAAGAGGAGATCTTTGGCCCTGTTATCGCAGTAACGACGTTTAAAGACGAAGCGGAAGCGTTAGAAATCGCTAACGATACCGAGTATGGCTTAGGTGCAGGCGTATGGACGCGTGATGCAAACCTAGCGTATCGCATGGGTCGTAACATTGAAGCGGGGCGTATTTGGGTGAACTGTTACCACGCTTACCCAGCTCATGCCGCGTTTGGTGGTTACAAAAAATCGGGCATTGGCCGTGAGACACACAAGATGATGCTCGACCACTACCAAAATACTAAGAACCTGTTGATCAGCTACGATACTAATCCGTTGGGCTTCTTCTAATACAGGTTCGTTCTAAAAGTATGAGAATGAATCATGGGTACAAAGAATAACTAACAACGCAGTAGGCTTAATTAAGAAAAACAAAAGCTAGAAACCAAAACGCCCAATTCAATTGAGTTGGGCGTTTTTATGCTTGAATCGTTCTAGTTTTGCGAAAAGAAGATCTCGGGCTTGTGAGTTGGGCCAGAATTACCTTCTAGATGAGTAAGCTCTAATCCTTGTTTCCCTATCAGAGAACCGACTAATTGGCGGTTAAACGGGTAACTGTCAGGGTTGTTAATGTACTCTTCAACATCAACCCATTTAGCCTCTGCAATTTCATCAGTGTCTTGAATCGCGATCTCTTGAGTTTGAGCAATAAGGTGACAAATAAAGTAGAGGTTCGATTTGCCAAATTGATATGGGTGTCTTGTTGCCATGCCAACCACAGAAACGAACGTTGCCTCGATACCTGTCTCTTCCAAGGTTTCACGAACAACCGATTCCTCAATACCTTCACCCAACTCAATATGGCCGCCAGGTAATTTGTAGCCCGTCATACCGTGCTCTTTAATCATCAGCACTTGATTGTGTTCGTTAGTGATCAATGCGCCTGCACCCAAGGTGTGGGTGGGGATGAAAGGCACAAACTCGACAATCTCAGATTTATGGATCAGCGTAATTTCGTCTTCCAAACAGTTGTGAAACACAAAGCCAAGCTCAGTCGCCACAGGAATAAGGTGCGAGAGAGAAATAGGCAAACTAATCCAAATGATGCCTTTGTTATTCTGCTTTGAAAATTCGGTGATCTCGCTGAGTTCGGCATTGAATGAATCAGCATCGTGAGGGGCGGTTGCTGGGTCAATGATGATGCCGTTAAATTTGTCGAGCGTAAATTCCACGAGTGATCCTTTGTTATTTTTGATTTATTGAGCGTCGAGCATAATCTGAGCTTATAACATCTTAAGGGCTTATAAAACCTGCTCTGCTTGTAGCATTTTTAAGAGCACGGCAGTGGTGGGTAAAAAGTGAGGGAGAGTTTAAGGCGGGCGGCTTGAAACAAAAATTTCGCTAGAAACAAAAACTGCGCTTGGAAGCCAAAGCGCAGTTTTAAAATAGGGTTTATTTGGATTCGACTCTAACGAATATAGTTCGCATCAACACTCACGTACCAGTGCTGCAGTTTGCCGTCTGCCTTTTTGATCCACAAATCGTTGGTGTAGCTTTCGATCTTACCGTTAACGGTTAAACTGAACGTGTTCTCGTCGAATTCGCCAAGCTTCACGAACTGGTCTGTGGTAATCAGGAACGGGTCCATGTCGTCCACGCCAACCACATCTGAAATCACATAGTAGTGGTAAGTCAGCGGCTTGCTCGCATCATTCGGGTTGCTGCGATACGCCACAAGCTTGAATGGTTCCGTTAATGGAAGGTCGAGCGTTTGCTTGTCCATGATCGCTGGAGTCGGGATAAACAGCCAAGCGGTAAACAGACCGCTTAATAAAACCATCAGGAAGAAAAGAGTCTTAATTGCTTTCATAGCAACCTTCAAAATAGGTGATGTAGAAGACGCTATGGTAACAGGTTTGATTTGCCGATTGTAAGAGTATGAATAAGTGAAGGCGACACTGTCTGTTAGGAAACTTGAACGAATTGACACACTGTTCATAAGTCACTATCTACACTAGTGCGAGTGACCTTGAGATAGGTTGATCATCACAACACCTGCTGCCACAAATAACATACCAACCCACACCATAGTATCGAGGTGCTGGCGGTAAACAAACGTAGAAATCAAGCTCACGGTTACGATAGCCAAGCCCGCCCATAAAGAGTGAACCACACCTACAGGCATCCCTTTCATTGCTTGGCTCAAAAATAGAAATGCCGCCAAATGTCCTGAAATCACCAATAGAGCAGGGATGGGTTTAGATAAGCTGAAACCGTCGGTTGCTTTAAGTGCTACGTGAGAAAGTGCTTCCGCCATCACGCCCATCATTAAGAAAAACCAGCTCATAGTCGTACCTTTTCGTTGTATTGTTTTTTGTTGGTATAGCGGGGTATTTGAAAGTGTTAATCGTTGTTGCTGCTCTTTAGTAACAGCGTATTTGGCCAAACAGCAGGCACAAAAAAGCCCACACCTCACGCTTTTGCAAGGTGTGGGCTAAATCGGTGTGACTACTTGTTTAGGTAAGCAGCATGGAACTCAATGTGTTCATCAATAAAGCTAGAGATGAAGTAGTAGCTGTGGTCGTAACCTGGCTGCATACGTAGCTCTAAATCGGCATTGGTTACCTTAGCTGCTTCGACCAATTGCTCAGGCTTTAGCTGCTCAATTAGGAAGTTGTCCGCTTCGCCTTGGTCTACCAACATTGGCAGCTTAGTGCCTTTGGTTTTTAGAAGCTCAAAGGCATCGTAGTGTTTCCATTCTTCAATATCTAAGCCTAGATATTGGTTGAATGCTTTTTGTCCCCAAGGGCATTGCATTGGGTTGGTGATTGGGCTGAATGCCGAGATAGAACGGTAGTTATCTTCGTTCTTAATACCAATCGTTAGGGCACCGTGTCCGCCCATGCTATGACCAGAAATCGATTTCACTGAAGTCACAGGGAAGAAAGACTCAATAAGTGCTGGTAGCTCTGTTACCACGTAATCGTACATGTGGTAATGGCTGTCCCATGGTGCTTGAGTGGCATTCACATAGAAGCCTGCACCTTGGCCGAGATCGTAGCTTTCATCGTCGGCAACGCCTTCGCCGCGTGGGCTTGTATCAGGTGCAACAATAGCAATGCCTTGCTCAGCCGCGGCTTTGAACGCGCCGGCTTTTTGCATGAAGTTTTCATCGGTACAGGTTAAGCCTGATAACCAATACAAAACAGGAACTGGGTTTTCTTTGCTTGCGTTAGGCGGCAAGAAAATCGCAAAACGCATGTTGCAGTCAAGCGTTGCAGAAAAGTGGGTGTATTGTTTGTGCCAACCACCAGCAACCTTTGCTTGGCTAATGTTTTCGATTGTCATCTATTGTGCTCCGTTAGGTTGATGGTTTTAGGAGTAACTTGTCTATGTCATTTAAAGTTTCACCACCCACCGGGCAGGAGGTGGTGAAGACAGTTTGTTGCTTTTCATTTATAACTTTGGCCTCGATGCTCGAAAGAATCGAGGCCAAGGAGAATTATTTATCCATGTGTAGAACAGTACGGATAGATTCACCTTTGTGCATTAGGTCGAATGCTTCGTTTACGTCTTGCAGACCCATTGTGTGAGTGATGAACTCTTGAAGACCAAACTCACCTGCCATGTAGCGGTTAACGATTTCTGGAAGCTCAGAGCGGCCTTTAACACCACCGAAAGCAGAACCACGCCATACACGACCAGTCACTAGTTGGAATGGACGAGTTGCAATCTCTTGACCTGCACCCGCAACACCAATGATTACTGATTCGCCCCAACCTTTGTGGCAGCACTCAAGTGCTTGACGCATCACGTTTACGTTACCAATACACTCAAAAGAGTACTCAACACCACCGTCTGTCATCTCAACGATAACGTCTTGGATTGGTTTGTCGAATTTAGTTGGGTTGATGCAGTCAGTCGCGCCAAGCTGTTTTGCTAGCTCGAATTTGCTCTCATTGATATCAACACCGATGATGCGGTCAGCACCAGCCATGCGAGCACCAATGATTGCAGAAAGACCGATACCGCCTAGGCCGAATACAGCAACGTTGTCGCCTTTTTCAACTTTAGCTGTGTTTAGTACAGCGCCCATACCTGTTGTTACACCACAACCTAGAAGACAAACTTCTTCAAGTGGTGCTTCTTTGTTTACTTTCGCTAGAGAGATTTCTGGAAGTACTGTGTACTCAGAGAAAGTAGAGCAACCCATGTAATGGAAAATCGTTTCGCCATTGATAGAGAAGCGGCTTGTACCGTCTGGCATTAGGCCTTTACCTTGCGTTTCACGAACCGCTTGGCATAGGTTAGTTTTACCAGATTTACAGAACTTACATTCGCCACATTCAGCTGTGTAAAGTGGGATAACGTGGTCGCCAATCTCAACACTTGTAACGCCTTCGCCGATCATCTCAACGATACCGCCACCTTCGTGACCAAGGATTGAAGGGAAGATACCTTCTGGATCGTCACCTGATAATGTGAATGCGTCAGTGTGACAAACACCAGTAGCAACGATGCGAACTAGAACCTCACCAGCTTTAGGAAGTTGTACATCAACTTCTTCCATTTTTAGTGGCTCGCCAGCTGCCCATGCAACCATTGCTTTTGATTTGATATGAGTTTGACCAGGTTTAATTTCGATTGTCATTGGATGTTTCCTATATATGTCAGTACAGCGGATAACCGTGCAATTAAATTCAACCCGTTAAGCGTAGTTGAGCTTAATTGTTTCCGCTCTCTCGTTTTGTTGGAGCCAGTATAGGTGCGAGTGAATGTTTTGATAATCCCCTTAAATAGAAAATTATTATTACGTATTTGTAATAATCGGTGTGTTCAGAGGAGTTCGGAGAGAGGGGGATTACTCAGAAAATCTAAGGACACAGTAAACAGGAACTATGTAGGTAAGACATTTATTAGAAACAAATGGGACGTAATTTAATAGCCTATGTGATTTGGTGTGGTGGTCATCAACTTGTTTAGAGTTTTGTGAGTTATTAAGGGCTCTAACTCATTTCTGCCCCAAAATCATTTAGAGTAAATGCTCATCTCGAAACCAGTATGATCTGCCTAGCCAATATTTTCTAATGTTATGTCGCGTGTTGTAAAATATGTGAACATCAGTCCAACTTGGTGATGAGACAAAGATTTAACGAAAAGCCACAGTGAATACCGTGGCTTTATTATTGAAGTTGTGGAGTTTTTTAGTTAGCTAGAGTGGTGTAAGCCGTTCCAAACAATGTCTCGGTATCGCGGTTGGTTGGTGTCACCTTCAGTGCTAAATAGCATGATGGTTGCGTCTTGGTTTAAACCTAGCTCATCACGTACTGCTTGGTCTGCGCCCTCTCGGCAAAGTTGGTAAAGAAGGCCTAGTGTAATCGCACCTGACTCACCGCTGATGATTTGGCTGTCACCTTGTAGTGGGTTACCTAGAACACGCATCCCGTTTGCTGAAATACTGTCATCAACCGAGATAAAGTAGTTACTGCAATCACGCAATACTGGCCATGTCACTGGGTTTGGTTCACCACACGCAAGGCCCGCCATGATTGAGTTCAACTCACCAGTTACGTTGACCATTTCGCCTTTCTCGCCTGAGCGGAAAATACAATCTGCGGCTGCTGGCTCTGCAATGATGGTTTCAAATGTATCTGCGCCTAGCTTGTCTGCAAGGTAGCCTAATATGCCGCCTGCCATTGCACCTACGCCTGCTTGTAAGAATACGTGAGTTGGAGCGCTAAATTCTTGCTCTTGAACTTGCTCGACGGCTTCGTCTGCCATGGTCATGTAACCTTGAGAGATCCATGTTGGGATCTCTTCATAGCCATCCCATGCTGTGTCTTGAACTAGCATCCAACCGTTGTCTTGAGCGGTTTGGTTTGCCATGCGTACCGTGTCGTCGTAGTTAACTTCCGTCACGATACACTCTGCACCTAAACCTTGAATGCGGTTAACACTGGCTTGAGACGAGCCTTTTGGCATATAAACCACAGCTTTTTGGCCCATTTCACGAGCCGCCCACGCGACACCAGTGCCATGGTTACCCGCTGTTGCTGTCGTAAATACAAGTGGCTTATCCAGTTTTGAAGCAACGGTTTTAAGGTTGATCTCAGAAATATCAATGCCAAGGTGTTTTGCCAATTGGCGACCCAGAGCGTAAGAACCGCCGAGTACCTTGAATGCATTCAAACCGAAGCGTTTTGATTCGTCTTTTACTAGGAGCGCTTTAACACCAAGGTGATTAGCAAGATTAGGAAGAGAGACAAGTGGCGTTGGTTGGTAACCTTCGATCTGACGGTGAAACTCACGCGCTTGTTGCGCTTGAGATGCAGTGAATAGCTCGCAAACTTGTCCAGTGTAGAATGAATTTTTTGATAGTTTTAACATAGGGCACACTTAGATACAGGCAGAGGAATTAAAGGCCATCAAGCGATGTTCAATGACCTTACTTTGTCGTTAATAACATTACATAGTTATTTTTTGCTATACGCAGTCACTAAAAGCAATACGTGATTACTTGATGTAAGCGATCGCTTCAACTTCGACTAGTGCGTCTTTTGGCAAACGAGCGGCTTCAACACAAGAGCGTGCTGGCGCGTTCTCTGTACCAAATACTTCCGTGTACACCTCGTTAAATGCAACGAAGTTTTCCATATCAGATAGGAAACATGTGGTTTTAATAACGGTATTCAGTGAACCACCACTTTGTTCCAAAACTGCTTTTAGATTTTCTAGTGACATACGAGCTTGCTCTTTGATGCCACCTTCAACAAACGCCATTGTTTTTGCATCAAGCGGTAATTGACCTGAAGTGAAGATTAGGTCTTTGAATGCCATACCTTGAGAGTAAGGGCCGATTGCTGCTGGTGCTAGATCTGTATGGATTTTTGTTTTCATTTCGTTTCTCTTTATAGGATTTCTATGCTCTAAACTCGCGGATGTATTTGTAAATAGCGTGGCGAGTAATACCAAGACGCTCAGATACGAATGCTGTCGCCTCTTTTAATTCGAAAATACCGTTCTCAAGCAACTGCTTAGTAATGGCTTTGTTTCGACCTTTTAAGTTGACTGACTCATCGTTGTCGACTTCAAAAATAGCGTGCTCAAGCGCTTGCTCAATCACTTCTGTTGTTGAAGCTCCAAAGTTCTCATGCACACCCACAGGGGCATGAGCCATGTCTGGCATTAAAGTTTTTATGATCTCAGGAAACGGGTGAGACAAGTTCATATTGATACAGAACAGCCCAATTGGTTTGCCATTTTCTCCAGCTAGCACACAGGTCGTAGACTTAAGTAACGATCCATCTTTGCTGGTGGTGAAGTAACTCTTTGGCGTGACCTCACCAGTGCTCTCAAACACACTCAGCATCTTCAGCCCCAAATCGGTGATAGGTGACCCTACTTCTCGACCCGTGTGGTGTCCGTTCACTATCTTCACTACCGACTTTTCAAAGCTCTCGAATGAATGAATCACAACCTCACAGTGCGGACCAATAAAGTCGGCAATGGTTTCGGCTAAGCGAAAGTTCAGTGCGAGATGCTCTCTGTCATTGTCGGTGAATTCTACGTTAAACGATTTATATGCTGATGCGTTCATTTTAGACCACTATTGTTAACTTTAATTGCCTTTCATTATCTTTGGTTACTCGATGCATTTCAAGTTGCCAATTAACTTTATGT
Organism: Vibrio sp. 10N.286.49.C3; assembly: GCF_041469545.1. Lineage (NCBI taxonomy): Bacteria > Pseudomonadati > Pseudomonadota > Gammaproteobacteria > Vibrionales > Vibrionaceae > Vibrio > Vibrio sp. 10N.286.49.C3. The sequence goes on along the minus strand of NZ_JBFRKT010000037.1, from coordinate 4,676 downwards.
AACTATAAGACTATATATCCGCTTCCTACACAAGTCTAAAGTTACAAATAAGTACCTAAAGTTGATCGTAATCAACTATATTTCCAGTTTTAGATGTTTTCTGATCACTATAGTTAACCCTAAGATCTTGGTCACATTATTTAACTTAAATGTCAGTAAGATGCTCACCGTAACGTAAACAAAATTGAACTATAGGGTTGGTTACTGGTTGTGAAGAGCAGCCGAAGTGCCTACCTAAATACAATAATTAGAGGTTCCAATGACTAACTACCTAAACCGCGGCTTCAAACAAGCTGAGTTTGAACACAGAACATCACGCGCTCAAAAAGTCATGCATGAGATGAATCTGGATGCGATGATTTTCACAACCGAGCCAAACGTTCGCTACTTCACTGGCTTCCACACTCAGTTTTGGCATAGCCCAACTCGTCCATGGTTTGTCATCGTTCCTGCAGAAGGAAAGCCGATTGCGATTGTTCCTGAAATCGGAGCAAGTGGTATGGCGGGAACATGGGTCGACAACATTATTACTTGGCCTTCTCCTCGTCCTGAAGATGATGGCATTAGCTTAGTTGCTAGCGCATTGAACTCTTTGCCTTGTCGTCATGGCCGAGTAGGCGCAACGCTGGGCATTGAATCTCACCTACGTATGCCGGTGAACAACTACTTGAAATTAACCACCATGGTTAAGAAAGACTTTGTTGATGTGTCTTTAGCAATGCATGAACTTCGTCAGATCAAATCACAAGCTGAAATTGAGAAAACACGTGAAATCTGCCGCATTACTAACGTTGGGTTTAGCAAGATTCCGGGTTACGCAAAAGCCGGCATGACCGAGCGTGAAATCTGTAAACAGTTCCGTATCGATATGTTGTTAGAAGGTGCGGACGAATGCCCTTACATCATCGCAGGCTCAGGGCCAGATGGTTATGACAGCATCATCATGGGTCCTACCGATCGCATCATTGAACCGGGAGATGTGTTGATCATCGATACGGGTGCTGTACGCGATGGTTATTTCTCTGATTTCGACCGTAACTGGGCATTTGGTCATGCAAGTGAGCAAACCAAAGCGGCATACCGCGCTACTTACGAAGCGACCACGAAAGGCTTTGAGGCTGCGAAACCGGGCGCAACCACGACTGACATCTACAACGCGATGTGGGGAGTATTAGAAGCCAATGGTGCATTGGGCAACGACGTTGGTCGTCTTGGTCATGGTTTAGGTATGGAGCTGACAGAGCGCCCGTCTAACACGGCTACCGACAACACAGTACTTAAGCCGGGTATGGTGATGACATTAGAACCGGGCATGGTTTACGCACCGGGTAAGTCAATGGTTCACGAAGAGAATATCGTGATTACTGAAGACGGCGCTGAATGGTTAAGCAAACGCGCAGAGCCAGAACTGATCATTATTTAGCTCAAAACTTAACACCTTACAAATTTAACACCCTACAAAAGCTGGCTCTGGACTCCAGAGTCAGCACATAAAAATTATAAAAAAACTGGGCGGTGATGCATCGCTCTTATTCAATAAGAAATAAGATTACGGAAGATAAAAATGAACACAACAAACAGAGACACATTTTTAGGATGGACTGCCGCCATTGCCGTTGCCTGTATCTGGGGCGTAACAGGGGTGGTCTCTAAGCCGCTTTCTATGGCTGTTGATCCGATGACATTGGTATTTTTCCGCTACGTTACCGCGGTAATTGGCCTATCAATCATTTTCTTTTTTACATCACGTAGCAAAAACTTAAGTGCAGACTTAGGTTCTTCATTAAAGATCGATACCAAAGATATTGGACGTATTGCGCTTTGCGGCATCGTGGGACAAGGGGTTTTCTCACTTTTTAATTTCCTTTCTCTTTCTCATATTGGTGCGACTGAAAACGGTGTTATCCAAGGTATGCAGCCGTTCGCGACAGTCTTCTTCGGTATGATGTTTATGAACTTCCGTATGAACAAGATTCAGTGGGGCGCTTTCATCGCATCTGCAGTTTGTATTTACGCAATGAGTGTCGGGCCAACAAACACCATTGAAGGCGGTACTCCGCTGCTGGGTTATGTTTACGTGACATGCTCGATGCTGGCTTTAGCGTGGACGGCACATTTACGTGCTAGCTTAGCGGACAAATACGGCTCAGTGGTTTCCATGCTGTACCAATACATTTCGGTTGCTGTGATGGGCATTATCGTTGTGTTGACCATGGGCTTGGACTTGTCTCAGATTTACATTATTTTCTCTAGCCCGCTGTTGATTGCACTGCTTATTTTCTTAGGTACAGGCATTTCTGGTGGTAGCTACTTGATTCAATTGTATTCTTTCAAGCGTATCGGTGTAGAAAAGGCAACGATGGCATTAAACCTCATGCCTTTGGTTGGCTACTTAGTGGCGGTTTTAACACTTGGCGAACAGATGGCAATGGGCAAAACCATCGTTGTTTCATTAATTGTGGTCGCACTTTACGTGTTCACGAAGTTTGAGACAAAGCAGGAAGAACAATCTTCAGAAAATTTAGCGTGCGATAAAAAAGCAACACCAGAAGCGAGCTAAGTGATGAAATCAGTGACTAAAGGTTGGATTGCAGCGATTGGAGTAGGGTTGTTATGGGGTTCAGAGGGCGCATTAGCTACCTTGCCATTACAAACCATTGATGCGCGATTGTTGGTGTGGCTACGCTACATGATGGCATTCTTTGTTTTATCTTTAGTCCTGATTTTCTCGGCAATGATCCACAAGAAAACTCAAAGCAAACCGAAGTTGGCGTCAGCATGTTAGTGCTAGCTCCTCCGTTTACGTCTCAAGATAGAGGAGTAAACATCGGGCTCCTGATTTGTCTATTGAGTGTGCTGAGCTTTGCGTCGGTGACTCATTTGCGCGCTCAGCTTGCAGAAAAATACGGTGCAACTTGCACCATGCATTATCAATTTGGTTTTGCGGCGGTTGGATTTTTCATTTACTTACTGGTTGCAGGCCCCGATGTACCAAGCCTGTTACTAGTGATTCACCCTTCTTGGTCGTTACTCTGCATTATCGTGCTAGGTGGCTTTGTATCAGGGCTGGGCTACATCGCATACATATACGGCATAGAGCGTGTTGGTGTTGAAGGCAGCAGTATGGCTTTAAACCTCATCCCTATGTCTGCATTTTTCATCGCTGTTTTGGTGTTTGGCGAACCCATCACACCTTTTAGGACGCTGGCTGCTGGCTTGATTATTGTAGCAATGATGCTGTTTGCAGCATCCAACAAGTCCCGCGGGATGACACCTAAAACAGTTTTAACAAATTAATTTTAAGTATTTATTGGAGTTTCCATGACTAACATTGCCAACGTTACAGAATGGCGCCGCCATTTACATCAGTATCCAGAGTTCGGTACTGAAGAGTTCATAACATCTGAATTCGTAGCGAACAAGCTCGAAGAGTTCGGCATTGAAGTTCACCGCGGTATTGGCGGAACAGGTGTGCTTGGAATTCTGAAAAATGGCACAAGCGATCGCTCGATTGGTCTACGTGCGGATATGGATGCGCTGCGCATTCATGAACAGAACACTTTTTGTCACGCTTCAAAACATGAAGGAGCGATGCACGCTTGTGGACATGATGGCCATACCGCGATGCTACTGGGTGCGGCGCAAGAGTTAGCAACCAGTAAGCAATTTGATGGCACTGTATACTTCATTTTCCAACCAGATGAAGAGCGAGGCACAGGAGCGAAAGCGATGATCGCTGATGGCCTGTTCACTCGTTGGAATATGGATGCGATTTACGCTATGCATAACTTACCGGGTATCCCAGAAGGTAAATTTGTGACTCGTCCAAGCTCGCTTATGGCAAGTGAAAGCAGTTTTGAGATTGTGATCAAAGCGACGGGCGGCCACGCGGCGATGCCACACATGGGAACCGATCCGATTGTTGTTGGAGCTCAGGTGGTCACAGCACTGCAAACCATCGTTTCGCGTAATTTGAGCGCCATTGATGAGACGGCGGTTATCTCGGTGACTAACTTTGTTACCAATGGAACCGTGAATGTGATTCCTTCGCAAGTGACTATTTCTGGTGACACTCGCAGCTTTACCGATCAAGCATTGCATAAAATTGAGAAAGCGATTGAGCGTGTCGTCGCTGGCCAGTGCATGTCAGCAGGTGTTGATTATCAATACCACTTCAACAACAGCTTCTTATCAACGATTAACACGCCTGAAGAGACGGCTCATGCAGTGAAAGCGGCACAAGCGGTTGTTGGTGAAGATAATGTGAATGGAGCTTGTGAACGCTTCACCATCAGTGAGGATTTCTCGTTCATGTTACGCGAAGTAAAAGGGTGCTATGTGCTAGTTGGGAATGGTGTTGGTGAATGTGGAGGTACTGCTCTTCATAACCCGCATTATGATTTTAACGATAATATTTTGGAACACGGTGTTGGGTTCTGGAAGACGCTTGTAGAGCAACAGTTATCATAACAAGCAGATATCCTTGAGTCTGTATTGCTCATAATGCAACTTAGGCTACTGTAACGAAAACTAACTGTGGCATACTAAAGTTAGCGGCTTTCTGCAAAATTTTGCAATACTTGATGTTATTTATGGTTTGCTAAATTAGGGAGGTCGTTAACTGGCTTTGTTGCGTAATTAAATTTAAAGATAGAACTACCCCGTTTCGCGTATTT
>NZ_JBFRKT010000036.1:0-2957 GCF_041469545.1 Vibrio sp. 10N.286.49.C3 | reverse complement strand
ACAAAGTGCCAACTATGAAGATTCTGGACAGAAATGGCTTAGAGTTGATCTTCGAGCTGATTTGATCAACAACGCCACTCCTGATTAAAAAAATCTAAGGCGTAGTCCACCTTTCTATAGCTTGAATGCTCCCATCCTCGATTGGAGATTATGAGCTAGACTACTGATTTCCTGACACGCTATAGCGGTTTGTGAAGTGCCTTCTGCCATTTCTGAGGATGCTGAATTAATATGCTCCACACTTCGATTTAACTCTTCTGACACTGAGTTTTGCTCACTACATGCTGTTGCAATATGAGTACTCATCTGAGCAATATTCTCGACAGAGTGTTCAATCATATCAATTTGTTCTCCAGCCTCATTGACTTGGTCAACACATGTAGCGATACCACTCTGACACTCCCTGCTTGCCTCCCCCATTTTGATGGTTTTTTCTTGTAAGTCTTCAACAATATCGACAATCTGCGTTGTAGATTCTTGCGTTCGTTGAGCCAGAGAACGAACTTCATCAGCTACTACAGCAAAGCCTCTCCCTTGCTCTCCTGCTCTAGCAGCTTCTATTGCAGCATTCAAGGCTAATAGGTTCGTTTGTTCCGCAATCCCTCTAATAACATCAACAACAACATTAATGCTACTTGAACTATTTTCTAGATCACTTGCCAATTCATCTGTGTTTTGTATTGTTTTAGTGACCTTATCAATTTCTTGGATTGTTTTATTTAAAATCTCGGTTCCGTGCTTTGCAACTTCAGTTGCTGAGTTTGCTGAGGTAGCTCCACTTTCTGTATTCTGCGCTACCTCGTTAACTGCGGCCTGCATTTCTGTCATGGCCGATGCAACAGAACTCAACTCTAATTGTTGATTTTGCATTCCTGAAGCCGTTTGAGCTGATATTGCACTCACCTCTTCCACCGCTGCTGTTAATTGAATTGTAGAATCACTCACCTCTGAGACTAAAGAATGCAAATTATTTTGCATTGATACTAACTCTTTCAGCAAAGTACCAAGTTCATCTTCAGTTAACTCTCTTTCGTCAATTGTATTATTCAACTGACCTTTAGCTATCTGAGAAGCAAACCATAAAGCTCGATTAACCGGTTTACAAACTACTCGAGATAACAGAACTGACGAAAGAATTATCATACCGATAATGACTAAGGAACCAGCGGTGGCAGTAAGTTGAGTCGATTGAGATTCACTTTGTACTTCTACTTTTAGCTGATTTATAAGCTCATCATTTAAGCTAAGCGTATTGTCCAAGCTAGTAAGAGCTTTTGTATATGTAGTGAAACTAGATAAAACAACTTCATTTGCTTTTTTTGCCTTACCTTGTGCAAGTAAATAATTATATTGCTGCGTTTCAGAAATATAACTATTCCATGTATCTTTAAATACTTTAAAAGAACGCTTTTCTTGCTCACTCAGCGCTAGAGCTTCATACGATAAAATACCTTGTTGAACATTTTCCCTCCATTGTTCAAGCTCCTCTATCCATTCCGCGATTTTGGGATGCTTTGCATTTGACAGAAGCGAAAATTCATCTTTACGAACTTTTGTAATATCAACTTGAATACCTTTAAGCAAGGCAACCGATGGCAGGCTTTTATCAGTTAATATCGCTGTGTTTTTAGTCAGTGATAATAAACTCGACATCATCACCACAGAAACAACTGCAAAAACCAGAAATACGGCTAAGTAACTCAACCCAATTTTCTTTACTACACTTAAATCTTTAATACTCATCAATAAACCCACATTTATTCTAAAAATAACGCCATGACTAATGGCACATTACCTACCTTAACAACCGAGGAGTGAGAATAAAAATCGTTACGCCCTTATTCATCGAGTGTAATATAGTCGAATATTGGCTAAATTAACATCAACTTAGCGTGAATTCGATACAGCAGTTCACTTTTAACTAGAATATGGTGGTATTTTCGTTAAAAAATAGAGTAAATACCTCAGTTGAATGAGGTTGTATAAAAAAACCATAATTTAGTGTCAATTGAGCAGCAGGGCGACCGCATGAGTGCCTAGTTTTTCACCGCCTGAGTAAAACCAGCACTTAATACTGCCTCTAGAATGGTTGTATTCATCATGCATCGCTTTTGCTTCCCAACAATGCTTAGCTTAGTTGGCTCTTCTCTGAGCATATTTAAGCTCATATGACGCAAGCAAGATAGATTCTCCGCTCCATGGTCTTTGTATATCTGGCACGCATCCTCATTCATACTGACATCAAGTACCCAATGCATTGACTCTATATCCCAATGCTCTCTAACTGCCATCGCAGCTTGCTCTGCGCTTAGCACTTTGGAGCTGATATAGTAACGATACTCTAGGTCGATTACTTTTCATTTCTCAATACGGAAGTTTTCAACCATTATAATGCTCTTCAAGTCTTTCCAACGAGAGAAGTTACCTTCCAGTTTTGTACTGTCAAAACTGCTGTTGCGGATCACAATAACCTATTAGCTTTCTTAGCACTTTGAGATAGGAGCCTAACCTGTGCTTTTTGTCCGATATAAAACATTGTTCTACGTTTCAGCCTCAATTAAACTGTTTTTATATACAGTAATTTTAGGCTTTATTATGTCTATCCGTAATTTAAAAGATGGTTCTACCAAACCTTGGCTCTGCGAATGTTACCCGAATGGGCGAACGGGGAAACGTGTTCGTAAAAAGTTTACGACTAGGGGAGAAGCAAAGGCTTTTGAGCTTCACACGATGAAGGAGATTGACGATAAGCCATGGATGGGAAGTAAACCCGATCACCGTAGAATGAGCGAACTGTTAGACGCTTGGTGGACCATACACGGTCATACGTTGAAATCGGGTAAACAAGCTCGGGAGCTAATAGCTAAGACAATTGAAGAATTAGGGAATCCAATTGCCTCCCACCTTAAAGAACGAGACTATTTAGACTATCGTGCAGGGCTTTGTTGCGTAATTAA
>NZ_JBFRKT010000035.1:0-90349 GCF_041469545.1 Vibrio sp. 10N.286.49.C3 | reverse complement strand
ACTCAGTTCATTGAAATCAAGTTTGTTACCGAAGTAACTGTTTTACCCAAAGGATAAAACGTTTTGATATTCATCAACGAGTGCCCACACAGATTGATAGGTTTAAATTGTTAAAGAGCTTTTCCTTTTTGAGCTTCGCTCAAATCGGACGGCCATTTTAGCGATTTAAGTTTTAGTGTCAACCACTATTTTCAAAACTTTTTTCAAGCGCTTAGCTTGGCTAATTTGACCTGCTGATTCGTTTTCGCTTTTGAAACCTAAGCTTCGAAGCCATCCCGTGTCAGCGAGGTGGCATTATAGAGATTTCGATCACACTGGCAAGCCCTTTTTGAAGTTTTTCTCGTTTTTTTATTCGTTCGATTAAAAAGAGCACAAAACGCCTCAAAAGTAGGCTTTTCTCTTACATCTCTTGCAGTTTCTTAGAGAATAAAGAGACTTTTTCCCAGTTCGTGTACTCAACTTCCTTGGTTGTATCCGTTTCTCCACCTGTCATATTCATAATGAAGCGAATCATGGTTTTATCGAACCAGTTATAACGAGGGTAATAGAGGGCGCCAGCAAAAACACCGATCAAAGTAGGTTGCCACGGGGACTTAAGAAGGAACTTCTTAATATAAGCGCTGCCTTCAGGGGTATCTTTGCCTTGGTCTTCTTTACGAGCGGTTAAGTTAACGCAAAAGAAAGCGACCTTGTTTGATTGCAGCTGAGCAAGATTGGCATCAATAAACTGGTATAGCTTCTTATTAAGGTGGCCGTAACGAATAGATGCACCAATCAACACTCTGTCGTATTGAGCAAAGTCGACATTACTAACAGTGTGCAGATCTTGAAGCTCACATTCGAACTCATTCATTTCTTCTTTTATATAGTTCAAGATTTTCTTGGTCTGCCCTTCACGGCTTGAATACAAAAATAGAGCTTTTGCCACAATATGTCCTTAGCTACGCCAAAACGTAGGGGTCAATAAAATTAATAATGTGAATATCTCTAAACGGCCAAACAGCATGGATACGATTAACACCCATTTGGCCTTGTCATTCACATCGCCGAAGTGCATTGCCACTTCACCTAAGCCTGGACCAAGGTTATTCAATGTTGCAGCTACAGCAGAGAAAGCGCTTAGCTCATCCATCCCCGTAGCAATAAGAGCCAACATACAAACCACAAAAACTAATGCGTATGCAGAGAAGAAGCCCCAAACCGCATCAACGACACGTTGTGGTAGCGCCGAACCACCAACCTTGATGGTATAGACAGCACGCGGGTGAACAAGACGCTTCATTTCACGAGCACCCTGTAAAGTAAGCAGTAATATTCGAATGACTTTCATACCGCCACCCGTTGAACCTGCACAACCACCTATAAAAGAAGAGAACAGAAGCAACACAGGTAAGAATAGCGGCCACTCAGAGAAACCGGTGGTGGTGAAGCCTGCGGTTGTTGAAATAGATACTGTCTGGAACAAGGCTTGATCGAAAGCATCATAATACGAATCGTAAGAGTGATGATTCAGCAGTAATAAGAAACAAACTAAGAACAGGACGACTTGAATAAAGATAAAAGCGCGAAACTCAGGGTCTTTCCAGTAATATTTAGGATGCACGCCACCAGAAGCAAATGCCGCAAAGTGAAGAGAATAGTTACATGCAGATATAAGAAGGAACACGACCGTAATCATGTTGATAGCAGGGCTATTGAAATAACCCATACTTGCATCGTGAGTCGAGAACCCACCAATCGCAATAGTTGAGAAACTATGACTGATGGCATCAAAGAAACTCATGCCTGCAAGCCAAAATGCCATCGCACAAGCAATAGTTAAGCTTAAATAGATGTACCAGAGCGCTTTTGCCGTTTCAGCAATACGCGGGGTCATCTTACTGTCTTTTACTGGACCCGGTATTTCAGCACGATATAGCTGCATACCACCGATGCCCAGAACAGGAAGGATGGCTACCGCCAATACGATGATACCCATACCACCAAACCATTGCAGGAATTGGCGGTAAAATAGAATTGCTTTAGGGAGATCATCGAGGCCAACAATTACGGTTGCACCTGTCGTTGTTAATGCAGAAAACGATTCAAAAAAGGCATCAGTAACGGAAACGCTCGGATTATCCGCGATCAAAAACGGCAACGCACCAGCACTACCGATTACCGTCCAGAACAACACCACAATGAGAAAGCCATCTCGCGCCTTCAATTCATGTTTATAGCGTCGGTTTGGAAACCAGCAAGTTGCTCCACAAAATAATAGAACGAAGAAAGTCGTCACAAATGGCACACCCGCACCATCTCTATAGATCAGTGCGACGAGCGCAGGTGCGAGCATTGATACACTAAAAAGTGCTAATAATAATCCGACGATTCGAATGATTGAGCGAAATTGCATGAGCTATTGAACGAAGCGAAATGCTTCACACTTCCTAGTTGTCTTTGACTTTCGTTACCAGTGCCTTAGCACCGCTTTTATTGATCATGGTTTGGGTAAACGAATCTACCTGAAGGAGCTCTATTTCAATAATAAGCTCAACTTGAACACCATAATCCGCTTGGACTTCAACAGCCTGATGCTGAGCCATAATGGATTGCGCGATTGGCACAAAACCATAGTCTAACTCTAGCCGTAATTTTGTGGTTATTTTTTTCTCGATAGTTTGAAGCAGCTTGAGAGCTTGTTGCACTCCACCACCGTAAGCCTTTACTAGGCCACCCGTTCCAAGCTTGATTCCGCCAGAATAACGAGTAACAACAGCCGTCAGTTCACCAACACCAGAACCAGACAGTTGCGCCAAGATAGGCTTACCCGCAGTACCAGATGGCTCTCCATCGTCACTAAAGCCCCATTGCATTGAGTCTTCAGGTCGCCCTGCAGCAAAACCCCAACAATTATGTCGCGCTGATGAATGCTCTTTTTTTACCTGTTCTACGAACTGTTTAGCAGCTTCTACACTTGGAGTATGAGCAAGATGAGTAATGAAGACGCTCTTCTTTATCTCTTCTTCAAACAGAGCCGACGCTGACGGTATTAAATAGGGCTGTTCATTCATATCGTTAACTTAATTAATAAGAGCGGCGAAGTGTATCACGCGTGAATAATAAGGGTTAGAGGATCTGTGCTGTCGCACAATGTTAAACAATTGTTTAAAAAATGTATTGAAATTAATCAAGCAGAGGTACAGACTAGAATAACTGGTCTTACCAGGTTCTCTACAATAATAGAAAGATAACAAGATTCTCTCAAACAATCGTGGATTGTATGTCATGGAGATAGACAATGATTTACCAAGCTAACACCCTACAGGTAAAGGAATTACAAGATGGTATTGCGGAATTAAACTTCTGTGCACCGGCATCTGTAAACAAACTCGACCTTGCAACTTTAGAATCACTAGATAAAGCGTTAGATGCCCTTAATGCTCACGCAGGATTACGTGGTTTAATCTTAACTTCAAACAAAGACGCGTTCATTGTGGGCGCAGACATCACTGAATTTCTTGGCCTATTTGCTAAGCCAGAAGCAGAACTTGATGAATGGTTAAGATTCGCTAATTCAATCTTCAGCAAGCTCGAAGACCTTCCTGTCCCAACTCTTTCAATGATGCGTGGCCATGCCCTTGGCGGCGGCTGTGAATGTGTACTCGCTACCGATTTCCGTATCGGTGACAAGACCACTAGCATAGGTCTACCAGAAACCAAACTTGGCATCATGCCTGGCTTTGGTGGTTGTGTGCGCCTGCCACGTGTTATCGGTGCTGACAGTGCAATGGAAATTATCACGCAAGGCAAAGCATGCCGTGCAGATGAAGCACTTAAAGTTGGCTTGTTAGATGCGATTGTTGAAACAGACCAGTTACTAGAGTCGGCAATCAACACTGTTTCTCTAGCAGCCAATGAGAAACTCGATTGGCAGCTACGTCGTAAACAAAAAACATCAGCACTTTCACTAAGCAAACTAGAAGCGATGATGAGCTTTACCATGGCGAAAGGCTTAGTTGCTCAAAAAGCAGGGCCTCATTACCCAGCACCAATCACTTCGGTTATCGCTATCGAAGAAGCAGCACGTAGCGATCGTGATGCTGCATTGGATATAGAGCGTAAACACTTCGTTAAGCTAGCAAAATCTGAAGAAGCAAAAGCATTGGTCGGCTTATTCCTTAATGACCAATACATTAAAGGCTTAGCAAAACAAGCTGGTAAGTCTGCGAATAAAGCAACTGAACGCGCGGCAGTACTTGGTGCTGGCATCATGGGTGGCGGTATTGCTTACCAGTCAGCATTGAAAGGTGTGCCAGTGATGATGAAAGACATCGCACAGGCGTCTCTAGATCTTGGTATGAACGAAGCTTCTAAGTTATTGAATAAACGCTTATCACGCGGTCGCCTAGATGGATTCAAGATGGCAGGTATTCTGTCCTCTATTACTCCAAGTCTGCATTATGCAGGTGTTGAGCAATCAGATGTGATTGTGGAAGCGGTTGTAGAGAATCCTAAAGTAAAAGCAGCGGTACTGAGCGAAGTGGAAGGTTTGGTTGGTGAAGACACGGTTCTAACATCAAACACCTCAACGATTCCGATTAACCTGTTAGCGAAATCTTTGAAGCGCCCAGAGAACTTCTGTGGCATGCACTTCTTTAACCCAGTACACCGCATGCCTTTGGTTGAGATCATCCGTGGCGAGCATACTTCAGAAGAAACCATTAATCGTGTGGTTGCTTACGCAGCGAAGATGGGTAAATCCCCTATCGTTGTTAATGATTGCCCAGGCTTCTTCGTTAACCGTGTACTTTTCCCTTACTTTGGCGGTTTCAGCATGTTGCTACGTGACGGTGCTGACTTCACTAAGATCGATAAAGTCATGGAGCGTAAGTTCGGTTGGCCAATGGGCCCTGCTTACTTGCTAGACGTTGTAGGTTTAGACACAGCACATCATGCACAAGCAGTAATGGCGCAAGGTTTCCCAGAGCGTATGGGTAAAGAAGGTCGTGATGCTATTGACGCACTTTACGTCGCTGAAAAATACGGCCAGAAGAACGGCAGCGGTTTCTACACGTACAGCGTAGACAAACGCGGTCGTCCTAAGAAAAACTTCTCTGAAGACATTCTTCCTATCTTGGCTGACGTATGCCAACAGCCACAAGACTTTGATGACCAGACAATTATCCAACGTGTGATGATTCCTATGATCAACGAAGTGGTGCTTTGTTTAGAAGAAGGCATCATCGCGACACCGCAAGAAGCGGATATGGCACTGGTTTACGGTTTAGGCTTCCCTCCATTCAGAGGCGGCGTATTCCGCTACTTGGACAGTGTGGGTATTGGTAACTTCGTTGAAATGGCGAAGAACTACCAAGACTTAGGTGCAATGTACCAAGTTCCTCAACTATTGCTTGATATGGCAGCGAAAGGCGAAAGCTTTTACGACGGCCAACAAGCCAGTTCTCTGTAACCCACATTTGGAAAAGGAATAGCAAAATGAAAAATGTAGTTGTTGTTGATTGCCTTCGTACCCCAATGGGACGTTCCAAAGGTGGAGCTTTCCGTCACACTCGTGCTGAAGACCTGTCGGCACATTTGATGAAAGGCATTTTAGAGCGCAACCCAGAAGTAAACCCTGTCGAAATTGAAGATATTTACTGGGGTTGTGTACAACAAACACTAGAGCAAGGCTTCAACGTTGCACGTAACGCTGCTTTGCTTGCTGGTCTACCGATTGAGATTGGTGCTGTGACGGTCAACCGTTTATGTGGTTCATCTATGCAAGCTCTGCATGATGCAACCCGCTCTATCATGGTTGGTGATGCTGAAATCTGCCTGATTGGTGGTGTGGAGCACATGGGCCACGTACCAATGAACCATGGTGTTGATTTTCACCCTGGCATGTCAAAACACGTAGCGAAAGCGGCCGGCATGATGGGTCTAACCGCTGAGATGCTAGGTAAAATGCACGGTATTAGCCGTGAAGACCAAGATGCATTCGCAGCGCGCTCACATGCTCGCGCTCAAGCAGCTACAGTTGAAGGTCGTTTCAAAAATGAAATCCTACCAACCGAAGCTCACGCTGCAGACGGTTCTCTGTTCACTCTGGATTACGACGAAGTCATTCGCCCAGAGACAACAGTTGAAGGCTTATCTCAGCTTCGTCCGGTGTTTGACCCAGCAAACGGCACAGTAACAGCAGGTACTTCATCAGCTCTGTCTGATGGCGCTTCTGCAATGCTTATCATGAGCGAAGAGAAAGCTAACGCACTTGACCTTAAGATTCGTGCTCGCGTGAAGTCTATGGCTATCGCAGGCTGCGATCCTTCAATCATGGGTTACGGCCCAGTACCAGCAACCCAAAAAGCACTTAAACGTGCAGGCCTAACCATTGAAGATATGGGCGTTATTGAGCTCAACGAAGCGTTCGCTGCTCAATCTCTGCCATGTGCTAAAGATCTCGGTCTATTGGATGTAGTTGACGAGAAAGTTAACCTTAACGGCGGTGCGATTGCACTCGGTCACCCACTGGGTTGTTCTGGTTCTCGTATCTCGACGACGCTAATCAACCTGATGGAAGCGCAAGACGTGAAATACGGCTTGGCGACCATGTGTATTGGTTTAGGCCAAGGTATTGCAACGGTATTTGAACGCCCATAGCGATCACTGGTTGTAATACTTGTAGGGTAATCTTTTGTGCAGCTATATTTATATAGCTGCACTTTTTATTACTTGGCATCCAACAATGCATCGATTGCGTTCAGCGAACTCAGCGAGAGAAAAACCAACACTGACATCTATGCACAAAACGCATATATTCAATGTTGATGTTTCATTATTTTTTCTCGGATGATTCAACTAAAGTTACTTCAGTTTCCTAATATTCCTCCTACGGAGCAGATCATGTTTAAAGCACTTGTACTAAACCAAGAAGACAAAAAAACTATCGCATCAGTTTCTCAAATTGATGAGTCTCAATTACCAGAAGGTAACGTGAAGGTTGATGTGAGCTACTCTTCTTTGAACTACAAAGATGGTTTGGCGATAACAGGTAAAGGGCGCATTGTTCGCAACTTCCCTATGGTTCCTGGTATCGACCTTTCTGGTGTGGTTTCACAATCTGATGACCCGCGCTACAAAGCAGGCGACGAAGTTGTTCTGACGGGTTGGGGTGTTGGTGAAGGCCACTGGGGCGGTATGGCTGAGAAAGCTAGCCTAAATGGTGACTGGTTAGTGCCAATGCCTGCAGGTCTTGACGCCAAGAAAGTCATGGCGATTGGTACAGCTGGCTTCACCGCTATGCTTTGTGTGCAAGCTATCGTAGATGCAGGCATCAAACCAGAAGACGGTGAAATCCTAGTAACGGGTGCTAGTGGCGGCGTAGGCAGCGTGTCTATTACGCTACTAAACCAACTAGGCTACAAAGTAGCAGCGGTTACTGGCCGAGCTTCAGAAAATGGCGAGCTTCTAAAATCACTAGGTGCAACACGCATTGTAGAGCGTGCTGAATTAGAAGAACCAGCGAAACCACTTGAGAAACAACTGTGGGCTGGTGCTATCGATACAGTAGGTAGCAAGGTACTTGCTAAAGTATTGGCGCAAATTGATTACAACGGCGCGGTTGCAATGTGTGGCCTAGCCGGCGGCTTTGACTTACCAACTACGGTAATGCCATTCATTCTACGTAACGTTCGTCTACAAGGTGTGGATTCAGTAATGTGCCCTCGTGAAAAACGTATTAAAGCGTGGGAACAACTGGCTGAATTACTACCTGAGTCTTTCTACGGCCAAGCGACTAAAGAAGTGTCTTTAGATGGCGCAATTCAAGCTGCGGAAGACATCACTAACGGTCAAATTACTGGTCGTGTAGTTATCAAGCTGTAATCACTTAACACGCAAAACAAAAGGGCTGATCACGATCAGCCCTTTTTTCTGTTTGCTATTCAATACAAAGCCTAACCCAAACCTACATCCGCAATACGCTTCTGAATCAGCTCACCACATTCTTCTTTTACTACTCTTCTTAACCATTGTTGCGAGGCAGAAGAATCGCAACGCGAGTGCCAGATCAGTGAGTAATCAAACGGCATAAATTCAAATGGTAATGGCTTAACAACCAAGTCATAACGCTCCGCCACCAAATAAGCCAAATCAGCAGGCACAGTAATCACCAACGGCATTCTATCGACAATCGCCAATGCCGCTTCAAGGTGATAAGCACGCAACACCATTTTACGAGGCTGTTGATTGGCTAACGCGTTGTCTAATAAAGCCTTAACACCATCACTGATCGCAATCATCGCGTGCGGGAGTGATACATAGTCTTCAAGGCTTAAAGGCTTATCGGCTAATGGGTGATTCTTAGATAACAGGCACGACACACCGACCGGCCCCAATACCTCTTGATGAAGTGGTGCAATGCTGCCACTCGGGCGACAAATCGCCATATCGACACGTTCGGTGCTGAGCTGTTTAAACAAATGCTCATGCTGCAATGGTGCAAACTCCAAAGAGATGTTCGGCGCTTGCTCATAAATCTTCGGCAGAGCATAAGGCAAGATAGTTTGCATCGCGTAGTCAGTGGTCGCAATTAAAAAACGCTCACTGCAATAGTAAGGATCGAAATCACTCGGACTAAGCAACTGACGGAATGATTCTAAAGGCTGATCAATGCGCTGGCTGATCTCGAGAGCTTTCTTAGTGGGAATAAGGTGCTGACCTTGGCGTGTAAACAGGGGATCATTGAGTAGTTCTCTTAAGCGGCCTAATACTCGGCTGGTTGCCGACTGGCTTAGGTTAAGACGAAGCGCAGCTTGACTAACACTGCCCTCTTCAATCAATACCTTTAAGGCGACCAGTAAATTCAGGTCTCTACGATAGATGTCTTCTAATTCCACGCCACTTACCTAGCTGTATACAATTATCATTGGTCACTAAGTTGTTTATAGCATGCTTTAGATAAAAAAAATCCCGCAATTACGCGGGGAAGCCCAAGAAAATCTGGGGATAGTGTCGGAATGTTGTCGTATTGGAATTTGCTTGCTGTATTCAGGTTAGTGCTCTTGCTCCTCGGCTATGCCTTGCCAACGGCGCATCTCTACCCAAATACCAATAATCGTTGCTACTATGCCAAAAATTGGCATTAGAGAGGTCTCTGTCGATGAGCGTAGTACTAACGCACAAAAAGAAATAAAACAGAGAACTGAATAAATTGTTAATCTATCTAATCCTGTCAACATCGCCACTCCTTAGCTAGTTGCTTTTGATTTAAGTTGTTATCAACTTGTTAATTAAGTTATAGGAAATGGTTCCGTTTGCCAAGCACTTATTGCATATTTTTTCTGCAGACGTATTATTCACTCGTTAGATAGATATAGAGATACAAACCATGACATTCAAACCTGAACTGGCAACCCACACTTTAGAAGCTGAAGGCCTGCGTTGCCCAGAGCCAGTAATGATGGTCAGGAAGACAATTAGAAACATGCAGGATGGCGATGTGTTACTGGTAAAAGCTGACGATCCTTCGACAACTCGTGATATTCCGAGCTTTTGTCGATTCATGGATCACCAGTTGGTAGGCCAAGCGACAGAAACGTTGCCTTACCAGTATTTGATCAGAAAGGGATTGGAGGCGTAACGCCCCACCGACTATCAAGTATCAAAAAAGCCGCTCGTACCTTATGTTCTTAAACAGAACTCAGAGTACGAGCGGCTTTTTGTTTATTCGCTTCTAGACTTGTTTTGCAGATACTCAAGCTGATGCTGAATTTCTCGGATATCTTTTCGCATAGGAATAATATGCGCAACCCGAATCCAAGCTTCTACCGCAAGCCCGGTCATGATCATCGAACCAGCCACCATTGGTAGCCACATGTCCGTCAACACCATGCCTAGTAGTGTAAGTGCAAGACCAAAGGTAAATAGATAACTTTGGCTTTGTGGAGTAATACCCATATAACGCGTCAACATAATCATGCCCTCGTGTTCTTAACTCACAAGATTAAAATATCATGACAAGTATGACAGTTATATGTCCATTCGCTCGATAAACCCCACAATACTGTAAGAGTATGACCTACAACACATTACTCTACTGATTGAGTATAATAAGGCTCAATACTACCGCTTAATAGAACGCTGCTGCGATAGCTAAACCCACGAATAACAAGGCTGTGATCTTACGAATCAGATCAAGAGGCATCTTATCCGCAGACAGTTTACCGATGATCACCACAGGCACATTCGCCAGCAACATACCGATCGTAGTACCCAGAATCACCCAGGTTAATGCATAAGAATATTGAGCCCCTAGAATAGAGGTCGCAATCTGGGTTTTATCACCGATCTCAGCAATGAAGAAGGCGATGAAACTGGCGACAAACGGGCCTCGATTCGAGATCTGCTCATCGTCATCCAACTTATCCGGAATTAGAATCCAGCCCGCCATAGCGATGAAACTGACCACCAGCACCCACTTTAATACTTCAGGTGAAAGATAGTCGGCGACCACAACCCCGAGCCATGCAGCAAGGGCATGATTGGCAATGGTGGCAAAGAAGATAGCCGCAATGATAGGTATCGGTTTTCGATATCGACTGGCTAATAAAAGGGATAGCAACTGGGTCTTATCACCGATCTCGGCTAAGGCGACAGTTGTAATTGAAATTGCTAAAACGCTCACGACATGCTCATTTGGGATGGAGATTATTATATTTAACCAAAGACAAACCTCGCGCCCCATCCCGGTTCACGATGCTTGTCTAAGGTCTTGCTAAGCGCCACCAAGGTGGTGGTTGCCTCGAACGCCATGATGATTTTGCATCAATTATGTTGACGAACGAACTCATTCAATAGGATATGAATAAGTAAGCTACTCCCCAAAGACCGCGAGATTTTAATCACCCACGCTTTCAAACACAAGTGTCAAACTTATCAAAATATCCACTTGTGCCGAAAAACAAACATTAAAGGCAAAAAAATCCACTAAACGACATTTTAGACCACTAATTAAACAAGATTACCCCTACTCGCTTTACGAATATCTCGGTATACTCAGAGGTTATTTTTCTCATTCATTTAAAAGAATCGCGCGAACCTGACTATGCAAAAATACGATATCAAAACCTTCCAGGGAATGATCCTCGCGCTGCAGGATTACTGGGCTCAAAACGGTTGTACCATTGTTCAACCTCTAGATATGGAAGTAGGTGCAGGCACCTCTCACCCAATGACATGTCTACGAGCACTTGGCCCAGAGCCAATGTCTACGGCATACGTTCAACCTTCTCGTCGTCCGACTGATGGTCGTTACGGTGAAAACCCGAACCGCCTGCAGCACTACTATCAATTCCAAGTAGCTCTAAAACCTTCTCCAGATAACATCCAGGAGTTGTACTTAGGCTCGCTTGAAGTTCTTGGTGTCGACCCACTTGTTCACGATATTCGCTTCGTAGAAGACAACTGGGAAAACCCAACGTTAGGCGCATGGGGTCTTGGTTGGGAAGTATGGCTAAACGGTATGGAAGTGACTCAATTCACTTACTTCCAACAAGTTGGCGGTCTTGAGTGTAAGCCTGTAACGGGCGAGATCACTTACGGTATCGAGCGTCTAGCAATGTACATCCAAGAAGTAGACTCTGTTTACGACCTTGTATGGAACGTAGCACCAGACGGTTCTAACGTGACTTACGGTGATATCTTCCACCAAAATGAAGTTGAGCAATCAACATACAACTTCGAGCACGCAGACGTAGATTTCCTATTCACTTTCTTCGACCAGTGCGAAAAAGAGTGTAAAGAGCTACTTGAGCTTGAGAAGCCACTGCCGCTTCCAGCTTACGAGCGCATTCTGAAAGCAGGTCACGCATTCAACATCCTTGATGCGCGTAAAGCTATCTCTGTAACAGAGCGTCAACGTTACATCCTTCGTATCCGCAACCTGACTAAAGCTGTTGCAGAGGCGTACTACGCGTCACGTGAAGCGCTTGGCTTCCCAATGTGTAAGAAGGATAAATAATCATGGCGAAGAATTTTCTAATTGAACTAGGTACGGAAGAGCTTCCACCAACAGCACTTCGTTCTCTAGCAGAAGCCTTTGCTTCTAACTTTGAAGCGGGTCTTAAAACGGCTGAGCTTTCTCACGAAGGCATCAAGTGGTACGCAGCACCTCGTCGTCTAGCACTTAAAGTGACGGCACTGGCTGAAGGCCAAGCAGACAAAGTCGTTGAGAAGCGCGGTCCTGCAATTTCTGTCGCATTCGATGCGGAAGGCAACGCGACTAAAGCTGCACAAGGTTGGGCTCGTGGTAACGGTATTACTGTTGAGCAAGCTGACCGCCTGAAAACAGACAAAGGCGAGTGGCTTCTTTTCAAACAAGAAGTAGCTGGCAAACCTGTTCAAGAATTGGTGATGGACATCGCTGCAAAAGCTCTCGCTGGCCTACCCATTCCTAAAGCAATGCGCTGGGGTAACTCAGACATTCAATTTATCCGTCCAGTGAAAACACTGACAGTACTACTAGGTGATGAGCTTGTTGAAGGCAAAATCCTAGGCGTAGCTTCTGCTCGTACTATCCGTGGCCACCGTTTCATGGGCGAACAAGAGTTCACAATCGACTCTGCTGACCAATACCCTGCGATCTTAGAAGAGCGCGGTAAAGTAATGGCAGATTACGATGCGCGTAAAGCGATCATTCTTGCTGATGCTAAAAAAGCAGCTGACGCAGTTGGTGGTATTGCAGACCTAGAAGATGACCTTGTTGAAGAAGTTACTTCTTTGGTTGAATGGCCAGTGGTGCTTACTGCTAAGTTTGAGCAAGAGTTCCTAAAAGTGCCTTCTGAAGCTTTGGTTTACACCATGAAAGGCGACCAGAAGTACTTCCCAGTGTATGACGCTGATAAAAATCTTCTGCCAAACTTCATCTTCGTTTCGAACATCGAGTCTAAAGAGCCTCGTCACGTAATCGAAGGTAACGAGAAGGTTGTACGTCCACGTCTTGCTGATGCTGAATTCTTCTTCAACACAGACCGCAAACGTCCGCTGATCGACCGTCTTGCTGAACTAGACCAAGCTATCTTCCAGAAGCAATTAGGTACTATCAAAGACAAAACCGATCGCATCACAGAGCTTGCTGGCTACATTGCTGAGCAAATCGATGCTGACGTTGAAAAGTCTAAGCGTGCTGGCCTACTGGCTAAGTGTGATCTAATGACATCTATGGTATTCGAGTTTACGGATACTCAAGGTGTGATGGGCATGCACTACGCGACTCACGATGGTGAAGACGAGCAAGTAGCACTAGCACTTTACGAGCAGTACATGCCTCGTTTCGCGGGTGACACACTACCAAGCACTGGTATTTCATCAGCAGTAGCAATGGCAGACAAGCTAGACACTATTGTAGGTATCTTCGGTATTGGCCAAGCTCCAAAAGGTTCTGACCCATTCGCTCTACGTCGTGCATCACTAGGTGTGCTACGTATCATCGTTGAAAACGGCTACAACCTAGACCTAACCGATCTAATCGGTAAAGCGAAAGAGCTACTAGGCGACAAGCTAACTAACGACAATGTTGAAGCTGACGTTATCGACTTCATGCTAGGTCGTTTCCGCGCATGGTACCAAGATGTTGGTTTCAGCGTTGATATCATCCAAGCGGTACTAGCACGTCGTCCAACTAAGCCAGCTGACTTTGACCAACGTGTTAAAGCGGTTTCTCACTTCCGTGAACTGGAAGCAGCAGAAGCTCTAGCAGCAGCGAACAAACGTGTAGGTAACATCCTTGCGAAATTCGATGGCGAACTACCAGCAGAAATCGACCTAACTCTTCTTCAAGAAGACGCAGAGAAAGCTCTGGCTGAGAACGTTGAAGTAATGACAGAAGCACTAGAACCAGCATTCGCAACAGGCAACTACCAAGAAGCCCTAAGCAAGCTTGCTGATCTACGTGAACCCGTTGATGCATTCTTCGATAACGTAATGGTTATGGCTGATGATGAAGCGCTTAAGAAGAACCGTCTAACGCTACTGAACAACCTACGTAACCTGTTCCTACAGATTGCTGATATTTCTTTACTGCAGAAGTAAAACCAATTTGGAATAAATATTAAGGGGGAAGCTTTGGCTTCTCCCTTTTTTTTATCCAAAGCTAGTGTAAGCTCTATCTGGTTGAATATTATTGTAGATAGGGATATTACATGCTGGTTGTTTTGGTTGAAGATAATGAAATATTGAATCACCACCTATCTTCTCAGCTCAGTGAGCAAGGACATACTGTTCATGCAGATAGAACAGCTTCTGCGTGTTTACAAACGATTCAAAAACAGTCCAATACAGATGTGATGATCATTGACCTTGGCCTCCCTGACTTTGATGGCATTACGCTGATCAAGCAAATACGTCGTAAAGAAATTGCAGTCCCAATATTAATCTTAACCGCACGTGGCAACTGGCAAGATAAAGTAGAAGGGCTTAACTCCGGGGCTGATGATTACCTTACCAAGCCCTTCCAATTTGAAGAGCTACACGCTCGCCTTGAGGCGCTTGTTCGTCGCAATCAAGGGTTTGCCGCTTCCCAAATCAAAGCGCAATCGCTCACCTTAGACACTCAAGCCAAACGTATCAGTTACGATGATGCTCTGATTGAACTTACAGCCTTAGAATTTCAAATATTCGAGTACTTAATTCGCCATTGCTTACAAATCGTATCTAAGCAACAAATCGCAGATTCCCTTTATGCGCAGGGTGAAAATGTTCAGCTAAACAATATTGAGGTTATCGTTTCACGCTTACGTAAAAAGTTAACGCAATACACTCAAGCTAAGCTGATCAGCACCATTCGCGGGCAAGGTTATCGCTTTGAACTAGAAGCTAAGTAGTATGAAAAGACTGTACAAAACCCAATTTAGGCGTCGAACGTTCGCCGTTGCTGCTTCCATTATGATTTCAATGGTACTCACTAGCGCCTGGTTCTACTACAACAGTCAAAAACACCAACTTTTTGAGTACTACTCGAAAAATACCCTTCGAGAATTGCCTGCTGTAATCAATGAACTGCTGTCTTCTGGGGAAATACCGCCATTGACGGAGTGGGATAGGTTCTATGCGAAAGAGTCTCCCAACACTAGCGTCACTCTATGTGATCACAACAATCAACAAGTATGGACATCAGTAAATATTGAAAGACGAGCTAAGCTGCTATCAGAGATAGGCGTCAGCCAATCTCAAGTCAACGAACTGTGTCATGATCTAAATTTCCCCATAGATACTATTCGTTTGGTTGAAAGACCGAATGGCGCCGCTTTTATTGTCCACACAATTCTCTGGAAAGGTTTCCAGGAAAAAAAAGATGGCAGAGTTATCTTTACCCAAAGGGTCGAAGAGAAAATAGAACCCATACATCAGTTAAAATACACCGCGGTTGGAGTGTTAGTGGTTGCGCTTGCTTTGATCAGTGCTCTACTTTTGGTTTTTTATCGTATTAGTTTTGCGCCGTTTACTCGACTAGAGAATGAACTGAATGACATAAAGCAGGGTAAACAAAACCAATTAGCCCAGTCATACCCTGAAGATTTACATAGCGTCACCAGTGCATTGAACGAATTGCTATACCAACAAAAAGAAAATCAGGAGCGTTATAAGCGTTCTCTCAATGATCTCGCCCATAGTTTGAAGACTCGCGTGACAGTTTCTCAAGCATTGCTTGATGAAGACTCATCCAAAACAAAGAATGACCAAATCAACCAACAACTGTTAGAAATGGATAGCTTAATTCAGGCACAACTCAAAAGGGCTTCGCTAGGCGTTAAAGGTATAACGACTTCATCGACACCGATAAAACCAATCCTCGACAGCCTAGTAGAAATGTTTACTAAAGTTCACGCCGACAAAAAGATCCAATTCATCACTCAGTTTGACGACCAACAGACCGTGCCTCTTAATAAAGATGATCTTATGGAAGTGCTCGGTAACCTATTAGAAAATACTTATCGGTTCGCACAAACCTCTATCGAATTCAAAGCCACTCAAAGCGAACAGCAGATCCTGATTGAGATTTATAATGATGGGCCAGTAATAGATAGCTCGATCAGCCAAACCTTATTTCAACGTGGCGTAAGAGCCGATCAGAAGACCCATGGTACGGGGTTAGGTTTGGCGCTATGTGATGAGATACTCCATAGCTACAAAGGGACAATCTGGTTTGAGCAATCAGATAACCCATCCGTGGGTGTCGTTTTAAAAATACTGCTCCCAACAAGTTAAATTTGTAGGGCAGGGTTAAGAGTGAATATCAACCCTGCGATTGTTATGGCGACCGGATTCAGTCTCGTTACTCTGCACTGGGGTCGCCTCACCTTGTGAACTCACTGTCAGGTCTTCAATACTTACGCCTTGCTCTTTCAAATACCTAACAACAGCATTCGAGCGCTGTAAGCCTAAGCTTAAGTTGTAACTATCACTACCTTTTGAGTCGGTATTCCCCGTAACAATAAATTCGGGAGTTTGATGTTCAAGTTTAGCTATAAGTTTTAACAATAAATAACGAGATTTTTGATTCAGTTCATCATCATCGAAATCAAAAGTCACGCGAGCCAACACCTCACGAGCCAACTTACCTTCTACAAATTTAGTTCGACTCAGTAAGTATTGTGCGCAATCAGCACTTTCTGATACTTGAGTTAACTTATCTTGAATCAGATTTTTAATCGCTTGATTAGCTGTGCTTGCGTTCACTTGCATGAACGGGCCTTGGTGATACATCACTTTCTTCCCCTGACCGATCGTTACCGTCTTCTCTAGTTCAGAGTCGCCCATATGGCAGTAATGATAAAGTAGTTCGTTAGTATCTGGTTTTAAAGGGGCTGCCAGTATAGAAAACGACAGAGTAAATAAAGACATAACAGATATAAGCGTTTTCATTTTTGCTCTCTTAATAATATTCAGTTAATAAAAAGGATGTCACATACCTCTATTGCGCTAAGTGACCCACTTCTTCCGTAATTAATCCCAAAATTTTATTGAGAATGTCTTCCTTGTTTTCAGCCTTATAAACATTATCTCGGCCAACGCAATTACGCAGACCCACGTTTTTATTAAGTTCATAATCGAAACCAATCACAGCCATGCGCGCGTTCATTCGTTCACCATCAGGTGTCATCATTCCTTGGCTTACCCCGCCAATTACCTCTATGTCATCATGCGTATTATCTGCCGAAACTTTGCCGCCGTTGACCATATTGAGAATGTTGCTACACATACCTTTCGATACAAGCTTATTGGTTTGCCCTGCGTAGTGATTCCAATCTTCCCCATCAGACAGAATAATGATCAGCTGCTTTTGGTTCTTCGACATTGAAGTCACAATTTGCCCTGCACGAATAATGCCTTGCAGCGAAGCAGTGCCTCCCCCAGCTTTGAATTTCTTGACCTTTTTAGTGAAGGATGAAAAGTCGGTGGTAAAATAGAGGTCGTAGAACCGTGCATCATCATCGCCATTAGGCACACGCGAGGCTTCTCCTTTAACGATAAATTGTTGAGCTATCGTTTTGTTAAAATTCACCGTATCGTCTTTATCGTATTCACCTTCTCTTGAAACTACCCGCTGATCGCGAACTACTAAGTTATCATTCTTATCTTTATTGATGGTTCGGCGATTAAAACCGGTAAGTGCAACCCGATGAGGGTGCTCTGGATATAGATCGTTATACGCGCCGAGTTCATCAGCCACATCTTCAATAATGTCTTTCAGATCATTTAGCTTAGAATGCCGACCACCACTCCACGAGTCATTCATAGATTCTGAAAAATCGACGATAAAAGTAATGTCTATCGGCTGGCTTTGATAGCGTCGTGCTTTCGATGATCCCGTCACATTGAAGCTATCACCAAAGCCAGAAATCACATCGTTACCAGGAAACCAGGACTTGTGCAGTGTTTGACCCGCAACACGATATTCAAAGTAGCGTGCTTCGCCTCTTTCCGTAGCAGCAATACATTCAGGTATCTCATCACACCCTAGCTTCTTAACTTCAATATCTAGGATCGAGTCCATGTCATATAGATAATGCTGAATATAGCGCTCCGCCAATTGGTGGTCTTGCTCATCTTTTGCTGATACCGCTAGAACAGCCGCTTCTGAAGCTTCCTCTAATCGAGCTTTGGTTTGTAATGCGCGGGCACCATCAGAACCAAGCATAAACACTCCAAACAAAGCTGGGATCATAATGGCAAACAGCATAGCTGCATGGCCAGACTGCTTACGCATAGCGTGTTTCATAACCTTTCTCTTCGCTCTACCTGCCGATCACGACAGAATCAGACATCACGTGAGTAAACTCACGCCCCAAAATACCACCAATCCAATTATCCGATTCATAACAAACCGTCACTCGGTACAGGGGCATTTCTCGACCTCGGTTAGTCACTACCGTCATGGACTCTAATGAATCAATGGTTTGCTTTATTCTGCAGGCAACAACACCGCGTTTTTCACTGATCGCGGGGTTGGGGGTACCCACTTGTTTGAAGCTCAACTCTTCCACCAACAACCCATAGTGTTCCCGTTCAAAATGACCAAAGGTACGCAGTAAGGAATGCTGAGCAATGATATCAATATCATCGACTTCTTTAGTTGTAAGCTGATAATCAGTATCATAAAGTTGGGTTCTCTCTTTAAGTACATTGACCAGTGAATAAGAGAGTCGATCGAGTTTTCCTTTCAATGAAAGCTTGATGATCACGTCACCACTGAAAGCAATCAATAAGCTGAAAAATACAGTGACCATGGCAAACTCAATACTAAAAACCCCCTGCTGCTTACTCTTCAAATTCCCATGCTTTAGGGTTCTAAATTTCAAATTTTGACCTTTCATATTCCTGCACAACAATCATCTCTCTGCTCATTAAATTCTGAGTCGTGAAGAAGTAGCTAAAGATAGGTGAAAAACGGTAGTTAATTCGATAAATGGCAAGCGCTGCGTTATCAGCATCACCACACTCTTTAAATTTTTGACTACCAGAAATACTGCATTGGTCTGTAATACTAGCTAACTCACTCAGGTTTTTAGAGTAGTGAATCGTGACTTGAAAATTGTCGCCATTAACAACCTGATTCCAGATACTGCCTTCTCGGTGCAAAACCTTATCTACCGTATCGAGATAATTTCCTGAGCCCTTTTTAGCTGTGCGAGCCACCTCTGAAACCGCCAAGTCGTTGATCGCAGAAATGTACGAGATATAGCTCATCTCAACCCACGCCATACACATCAACCAAAAAGCAAAAAAGCCCACCGCAAACTCTATGCTCGCGACACCCTTTTGCTTATATCGCATTACCCGCCTCCTCCGATAACGAAAGACCACTGACTGCCAGCGTTTGGCTCTCTAATGAATAAGGAGTGTGGTGGCGCAACGCCTGATAAATTTTTTGGATTTGGTGCTTGCTGTATCTTTCACTCAACACACTTTCGACAAACGGGTAGTGGCCCAACTTAGCCATACTCAACGTCAAGTTTGCCATCATCTGTTCGTTCATCTGACCGCGCTTATACAATGGTAATAAACGCTCCATAGCTGCTTGATAATGCTCTTGCGTAATATCGAGCACAGCCAAATTATTATTCACTGATACCGAGTCATAAAAATGCTCGCGCGCGCGTTCAAAATACCGACGAGATAGATCAAACTGATAGCTGTAACCATAAAACGTTCCCAGTAAATTCTCGGCTGCCGCATGTGTAGCATTTTCCACTAATACTTGTTTAGCACTACTGATCGCTGCTGGGTACTGACCTAATTCACCGTATGCTTTCGCTTGCATCAATAAACTGTTCACACTGGGTTGTGGTTTTTGAGTAACAGGGGCAATGTAAAACAGAGCCGACTCAGCATCGCCCATAGCTAAATATGTATTCGAGAGTTTTTCTCTCACTTCATCAGCGTCGTATTGCTGCAGCTGATTTTTATACAAACGGGTTAACTGAACGTAATTATGTGTTTTTTGATAGATAGCCTCTTTTGACTCATCTTTCTGCCAACTCGCTTGAGTTGAACTGCATGCCGCCAACATTAAAACTAACGTTAGCGCGATTATTTTCTTAAACATTAAGCATCATCCTCATTACCCCCGGAGCGGCAATTACGAATACAATTGGGATCAAGATAAACACGATCAGTGGAATCGACATCTTGGCAGCTAACTTCCCTATTTCTTCTTCCAGCTCTAGCATTTGCACTTCTCGAATATCGCCTGCCAACGTCGTTAACACGTTATAAATCGAGGATCCATGTTGAATGCTCTGCGTCAGCGTCATCACAAAACTACGAACTTCTGGTGATGGAACCTTGCGATACAACTCCTCTAAGGCATTTTCCATTCCGACCAAACGAGCCCGTTGGTTTGTCACCTCCAACAAGCTAGAAAGCTCTTTATCAAAGCTTTTCATTTCAATGGAGAGGTATTTCATTGATGCTTCGATTGTCATGCCGGTTTGGACGCAAATCGCCATTAGGTCAATCAGATACGGCATTTGACGAGAGATTCGACGTTGACGGTTTTTAGCCATCGAGCTCAAGACTAGGTCAGGCATCACAATAACCACCATAGCCCACCCCGCAGCTATCGCGATCCATGATTCAGACGAAACCTCAATAAACCAACACACGCCTGCAACAACCACTTGCCCGATAAACAACGCACTGTACTTCAGTGGCATAAACCATTGAGCCCACCGGATGTCACTCACGCCTGCATTAGCAAAGCGCACTGCAATATCACTTTCGGAGGTGACGAAAATAGTCGACATGGGCGTCAACCAACGATTCAGTTTGATTTCTGCCTCTTTTGACTGATCGGCCAATCGATGATGTTTCGCTAAGGCTGCTATACGGTGTTTTTTCTGAGTACACACGACTAACCAATAAAATATGAGCAACAAGCCAAATGCTACGCCGGCCCAGGCGAAAAATAACCCAACGTTCGAGAAGTTTATTGAAGAAGCCATTACTTCACCTTTTTCATTAACGCCCAGATGATCAGCATGCCGATACTTTCACTTGTGATGAGGTAGTAAAGAATCGGTCTCCCTTCTGGGTGGTGCATTACGAACTCAAAATTTTCAGGACTAAGAAACTGCAAAATAAACAGAAAGAAGAATGGTGTTGCTCCTACAATTTTTGCGGAGATACGAGCCTCTGAAGTAAGAGCAAACTTTTTTCTTTCTACAGCTCTCGCTTCGAACATTTGTCGATTCAGACGTGACATCACCTCTTTTAATTGCCCCCCTCTTTGCATGTTAGCTCGCAAGGTAATGACAAAAAAATGAAACGACGGATACGGAAAGCGACGACAAGATTTACGAAACACATCATCAATCGGCTCGCCTAAATTGAGGCGCTCGCTCATCAGCTTAAACTCTTTACCTACCTCACCTTCAAGTTTCTTCCCTACATACCCAATGCCTCGCCCTATGCTTTCACCCGCACTAAGGGAACTTGCCAGCATGTTCAACGCATCAGGGAAGGTTTCTTCAAAGCGTTTTTTCTCTCGTTTCTGTAAATGGAGATAACCAAAAAACCAAGCGATAATGAGAGTCAAAGGCAAAATTTCAAACCAAGGTAAGCGCAGTGACATTTGATTAAGAGTGCCGATCGCAAGCAGTGCTACAACAGAAAAAATGACGACCTTACCTAATGCCATTTTTCCAAGTTGGCGCTGTAAGTTATCCCAACGCACACGAAGTTTCTGTTTGAAGTTACGATCAGAAAGACTGGCAAAATTAACCGCTTGTTGCGTAAAACTCAGATCGCTTTTCAGATTACCTTTCGCTTGCTGTGATAAATACTCATCAACAGAAGGAGCTCTATTCGGCTTAAGCGCAACAATCATGAGTATTACCCCACCCAAAATAATCAACCAATACATGTCTCACTCCTATTGATTGAGTGTCATAGACTCAATCACTTGAGTTAACTTCTGCTCTACACCAAAGAAACGGGCTTTTTCATAAAGCGCAGAACGAGCCATAACACCAGATGTCACATAACTACCTCGAATGCGACCATCAGGGCTGTGAGGTGAAGTTTGGAAAGAGAACAACTCTTCTAACACCACGTTACTTCCCTCAATACCGACCACTTCAGTGATATTCATGATCTTTCGAGAACCATCATGCAATCGGCTGACCTGAACGACTAAATCGACCGCGCTTACAATTGAGCGGCGGATCGCTTCTAAGGGCAAATTATTGGTCGCCATCATCACCATTGATTCAACACGAGCCAAAGCATCTCGTGGTGTATTGGCGTGCAACGTAGACATTGAACCATCGTGCCCAGTATTCATGGCTTGCAGCATTTCAAACGCTTCACCACCACGGCATTCACCCACAATAATTCGGTCTGGGCGCATTCGCAGTGAATTAATCACTAAATCTCGAGCGGTAATAGCCCCCGTCCCTTCAATGCCCTCATGACGAGTTTCCATTCGAACAACATGTGACTGCTGAAGCCTTAACTCAGCGGTATCTTCAATAGTGACGGTTCGTTCACCCTCTGATATATGCTGTGATAAAGCATTAAGTAACGTTGTTTTTCCCGATCCCGTACCACCAGATACAAGAATATTGAGTCGGCAACGTGCAGCTAATTGAAGTAAACCTGCCATCTCGGGAGTAAGAGACCCAAATTCAACTAATTCTTCAAAACCAATACTTTGCTTTTGAAACTTACGAATCGAGATTGACGTCCCTTCCAATGTGATAGGAGGAATGACAATATTCACACGGCTACCATCATCTAAGCGGGCATCACAAGTAGGAGAAGACTCATCGACCCTGCGCCCAACACGACTAGCGATGCGCTTAGCAATATCAAGCAACTGCTTCTCATCGATAAATCGAACAGGTGCTTTCTCGACTAAGCCATGACGCTCAATATAAACCTGTTGTGGGCCATTGATCATGATGTCGGTGATCGAGTCATCATCCATCAACACCTGCAAAGGCCCGAGGCCAACTAACTCATGTACCATGCTGGTGACATATTCTGATTTTGCCAGTGATGAAATAGATAACTGATCTCGACTCACTAGCATATCAACTGCGCTAGCTAACTGAGCTTCTAACTCTAGACGCGGTAAGCTTTCAATAACACTGGCATCAAGTGCATCAAATATCTGCTTACGCAGTTGTAAATAAATGCGCTGTGCATGTTCCATATCGTCCCCTTACCGTTTTAACCACTGGAAGAATGAAAATGCTGTTTTTTCCGCAACTTTCTCTCCCATCAATAAGGCAACTAACATTTGCAGTCCGTATTTCATTTCAGAACGTGATTCACTAAGCAACTCACCTTGAAGTAGGTATTGATTAGCTTTGAAATCAAACACTAAATTCGCGTCTGCCTCTCGACCAAAATACTTAACTACATCCGCCTCACTAATTGACGCTGCGTTATGTGGTCGAGAGCGGTTCATTACCGTCAGTACGACAAGGTTGGGATAATGCACGTCGATTTCAGAACGAATTCGATTCAGCTCTCTTAATGACGATACTGTTGCATCAAATACCAAGACTAAAGCATCTAGTTTCCCCACCGCTTGTCTAAACTCTTCATTGGTTGTCGCAGTGTGAGAATAGTCTTCCACGACAAAGGCATGACTTGAAATCATCTGCTTCTTTAAAGACTGGGTGTATTGGAATAACTCATCACGGCCAAACTCATCTGATTCCACCGCAAGAAGTGACAAATTTTTTTCAATATTTTGTACCAAGCTTGTCGCGATATCATTATCCACTCCTGTAGTAAGGGTGCCTTTTTGAACACTGCGCTTAGTAAACTTCTTAAGCCCTAACATCACGTCAATATTGCTGCCAGTGTAGGTATAGTCGACTAGCAAAGTACTCGCATTTTGATGCTTGGCCAAACGGCGAGATATCTCACACGCGACTAGTGAAGTACCGACCCCACCTTTCACGCCCATGACTGCTATTTGCTTGGCTTTACGATTTGTACTCACGCCTTGTTGTGCTGCGTGGTTACGGGAAACGTTGTGATAAAAATCGATCGTTTCCGCTTCACCCGCTGGCCAAAACAAGTAATAGAAACCCAACTGTCTTAAGGCTCGAATGATGGATATGGTATCTTCACTGCCAATAATGATCACTGACACATGAGGAGGTAAGGTATGAGTCAATAACTGAGCATCAGCGACAATATCTTGGCTTTGATTTAATTCAACAAATACCACTTCAACATCTGGGTATTGCTCTAATCTAGTCACATTTGTGTCTTGGCTGGCGAACGAGCTAGGCTCAATCAACCCTTCAAATCTGAACGATTTTTGGATGAAGTCGCGGCATATCTCGGTTTGGAAAAGCATCGCACAACGATTCTGTTTCTCCGATTTTTTAGGTTCCGCACTGTTTAGTTTATTCACTAAATCAAACATCTGAAATTCTCTAACAGTTAGTAATTAGATTGCTTTGTGCGGGTTGACCATTGACTGCCAACGGCTCGTGTCCACATTGCACCCTAAGCTTCCATTCCCATACTCGCCGACCCGTTCCTGGCGGCAAATTTCTAGTTTGGTCTTATATGTTGTGACTGAAAGACTTAAGTCAAAGCGACTCTCTAGTGGTAACGGATCTGATGCGTTTGAGTTATGCTCATTTGAGCTATAACCTATTTGACTGTATTCAATCTGACTCGACATCACACCAGCTTGGATTAACTGGCTCACAACCTCTTTATAAAGCGCCTGATTCCCGCTCCCTTTGGTGCGTATTTTCCATTGCGCCACCTTTACATTTTTAGGGTAACCCAAGATAAACTCACTCACTTTTCTGGTCACCAACTGGGGTTGGTCAGAGCGAAGTTTAAGCTGATAAGTCACAGGAAAAACTTCAACTTCCGTTCCGCGAGGCTCCGATATACGGTCAACACACCCTGTAATAATGACGGCGGTAAACAAAGTAACCATCAATGATTTCATTGGCTAAACCCTCCAGCAGACAAAACTTCATCAGCCCACTTTTGTTGTGATTGTTCATAGCCACTGCCTAGTCCAAAAAAGCGCTTGAGCGTGCTAGTCTTTTTCATCGTCGGTAATTGGATCTGCTCCGCTTTGACTGGTTGAACTAAATTAACGGTCGCTACAATGACTAACTCAGTTTTACTACGTTCGGTTCCTGTATGGCGAAACAAAGCACCGATAATAGGTATATCACCAATGTAGGGAATTCGAGTCAGTGACTCTTTCTCTTCACTGTTAAGCAACCCACCAAGAACGAAGCTTTGTCCATCCCCCAGTTCCACGGTTGTCTGGGCGCGTCGTGTTCTTAATGCTGGTAAATCAAAGTTGTCACTGCTGTAACTACCATCTAGGGAGCTAACCTCTGGTGTCAGTGCTAGCTTAATTTTGTCATCTCGAAGCACCTTAGCCAGTAATCCCAGTCGCACACCGAATTCCTTATATTCAACGTTGGTTGCACCATCTATAACCGTCACAACGGGCAGTTCTCCACCCACTAAGAAACTCGCTTTCTCACCTGAAATCACCGACAAATTAGGTTCAGCTAGAACTTGACCAACGCTATCGGTACCTAAAGCTGAAATAACAGAGACAATATCGCTAGCACTAAAATGAGTAAGTTGATCCACAAAGATGCCGGGCGTACCATTGCTGCCCATCTTGATGCCGAAGTCTTGCATAAAAGAGTGCGATACCTCTGCAATGGTCAACTTAACGTTCACCTGCTTAGTCGCTGATATTTCGATATTATTCACGACGCCTGCGTAATTAAGTTGAGTCATAAAACCCACATCAATGTCGTCACTCTCTTCATCACTCATTTGAAAAGAGGTTGAGTTCGCTGTTTTCCCCAAAAGCTCACCCACCAACTGGTGAATGTTATCCTTTTCCTGTTCATTAGCGACGACACCACTCAGAACAACGTTCTCACCGATGCCTGCTACAAACACTTCCGCATCGGGAAATAACACATCAATTTGTTGCTCTATTTCGCGATAACTTTTATTCACCAACAATAAGCGGTTAAATAATTCACGTCCTTTCGCATCAAATGCGATAAACGAGGCAGATCCTATATTCTTCCCAAACACCACGACCTTATTACTATCAATCACTTGGTAATCTGCAATATTCTTCCCTGAGATAAAAACAGAAGCGATTTCCCCTCGAATCGAAAAGGTTTTAGCTTCTCCCTGAGCTAAATTAGTCGAGCCTTGAGCCAAAACCTCGAATGGAAGCAGCAGAACCAATACTAAAGTCAACATTGTTGTTTTCATGGTTAACGCCCTACTCAAAACGGTATTCACGAATTCCACCAGTGCCGCCACTGCTTGGAATGATGTCTGAAGAATCAGCTTCTAGATCATCAGAAAATTCCTTACCCAATGATTTATGCACGGCCACTTCTGCAATCCGCTGTGCCACCGTGAGTTGTGCCAGTTGTTGATTCGTCACTTGTAAGATCAATGTCACCTGAGTCTCTTTTTCCAACGTTAACGTGCTTACTGCTTTTTCTGACGTCACCATGTCCAAAACCGGTATTTGAGCCAGTAATGGCACCATAGTGAGATGTTGGATATCTGACACCGTATCCTCACTTGATAAGTTCTGATCCGGCGTTGAAAGAACAGATATGTCGACTAAATCTCCGACTGCGATGGTGCCACCTAATACATCTCTTCCCGGTACCGTAACGTTATAAGGCACAAATCCAGGGCGGATCACCGCCTGTAAGTACTGACTGTCTCCGGGAGATGTCAACATATTCGAGTCCACCAGCTCATATGCGGCAATGTCATGCACTGCGAATTGAGGAGCATTCCAATCTAACTCAATGTTTCGATCGATTCCCAATAGCGCTGCACGAGCTTCAGGCAAGTACTCTATAACGAAGTCGCTACGCTTCAGCTGCTGACCTTTCACTGCCGGGTGAGTTAGTTTCCATACCTTAAAAGTCACTTCTATAATTGGTTCTTCAGGCTGAACGGGGAAAGTATCCATCGGTACATTCACCACACCATAGAGGCCTATAGATATAGCGAGAAACGCTAAGCCAAGAATGATTTTGGAGTTCATGATTCACCTATAACGATGCAGCTATACCTAGTAGGCTTCCTAGACAAATAGGTACCCCATAAGGAACGCCTCTATTTATCCACTCAGAATTACCAGTTGTTTTTCCTAATACCCACTGAGTAATCGCCAGGGTTCCACCTGCAAATAAAATCACATTAACCGCCAACAACATCATATTGGGCGATACCATTAAACTGAATGCAGCCAATAATTTACTGTCTCCAGCAGCTATAACATTGAAATAAAATAAAACTGCGCCGACGGCTAACACTATGAAAAAGTTATAAAACTGCTCAAACTTTTCGGTTTGACAGATATAAAAAACACCCAAGAGAGCAACAGCTACCACCACTCCATTAGGTATTATTCGGTATCGGATATCTTGATAACTGACGATTGCAGCCATGGTGGCTAAGGGAATTAACCACCACAGTTTATGAGGCATTAATTAACCTACACTTGGCGACGAATTAGCGGCTTCAATATTATTAGTGATGGTTGTGATAGCACCTTCTAAAGCTTCACGAAGAGAGTCGTTAAATACAGCCAATACGATTGCTGACATACACACACCTAGGATTGCGTATTCAATCGCTGTAACACCACGTTGATCATTATTAAAAGATTGAATAAATAGCTGAGTTCTAACAAATAAATTAGTTAACATTCGTTTCTCCAAAAGATAGATAGGTTGTTTTTTCTTCGGAGGAAATAATATTCAGTGCGCTATTTTTGAGCAATCCAAGAGTGACCTTCCTCACATTGCTCTGACATTTGCCGTCGTTCTATTCAGTTTGAGTTCAGTTTAAAGTGAAAAAAGTGATTAAACGGGAGCGGTGAGAAGAGAAGTTTTTTCCGTGTGAGGGCAATTCGTGCTTTGCGCCGCAAAAACATTGCGGTATGTTCAAAGATTACCCACTGTAACCCGCCACGCTCGGGTTCATAAGATTGATCATAATCTACGAATAATAATCACAATGAATTAGGTATACGAAGCAATGCAATTCTCAAAGTTTGGTGAAAAGTTTAATCGATACTCTGGAATCACTCGTTTAATGGATGATTTGAATGATGGCCTGCGAACTCCTGGTGCAATTATGCTCGGTGGTGGTAACCCAGCCGCTATCCCAGCCATGCTCGATTACTTTAACCAAGCCAGTGCCGACATGCTCGCCAGTGGAGAACTCATTGCCGCCCTCGCCAACTACGATGGTCCACAAGGTAAAGACAGCTTCATTAAGTCGTTAGCTGGAATGCTGAAAGAGACCTATGGTTGGGACATCAGCGAGAAAAACATCAGCCTGACCAACGGCAGTCAAAGTGGCTTCTTTTACCTATTCAACTTGTTAGCGGGTCAACAGCCAGACGGTTCTCACAAGAAGATATTGTTGCCGATCGCACCAGAATACATCGGCTACGGCGATGCGGGCATTGATGACGATATTTTTATCTCTTACCACCCAGAGATCGAACTGCTAGAAAACCGCCAGTTTAAATACCACGTTGATTTTGAACAGCTCAAGGTTGATGACTCGGTTGCCGCTATCTGCGCCTCTCGTCCAACCAACCCAACTGGTAACGTACTGACCGATGAAGAAGTGCGTAAACTGGATAAGCTGGCGCGTGAAAACAACATCCCACTGCTGATCGACAATGCTTACGGCCTGCCGTTTCCAAACATCATCTT
This sequence comes from Vibrio sp. 10N.286.49.C3, assembly GCF_041469545.1. Lineage (NCBI taxonomy): Bacteria > Pseudomonadati > Pseudomonadota > Gammaproteobacteria > Vibrionales > Vibrionaceae > Vibrio > Vibrio sp. 10N.286.49.C3. The sequence continues at coordinate 61,574 of NZ_JBFRKT010000035.1, read as the reverse complement.
TGAAGATGTCGAACCGTTCTGGAATGAAAACACCATTCTGTGCATGAGCTTATCTAAGCTTGGTTTGCCGGGTGTGCGTTGCGGTATCGTGATTGCGAGCGAAGAAGTGACACAAGCTCTGACCAACATGAATGGCATTATCAGCCTAGCACCCAATAGTGTCGGCCCTGCGATTGCCAATCACATGATTGAAAAAGGCGATTTACTGCGCTTAAGCAGCGAGGTAATTAAACCTTTCTATAAAGACAAATCTCTACGTGCGGTTGAGCTTTTACAAGAAGCGATCGATGACCCTCGTTTCCGTATCCACAAGCCTGAAGGTGCGATTTTCTTATGGCTATGGTTTGATGAGCTGCCGATTACCACCATGGAGCTGTACGACCGCCTCAAAGCTCGTGGCGTATTGATTGTTCCGGGTGAATACTTCTTTATCGGCCAAGAAGACGAGTGGGATCATGCCCATCAATGTCTACGCATGAACTACGTGCAAGATGATGAGGCGATGCAGAAAGGCATTAATATTATTGCAGAAGAAGTGAAAAAAGCTTACTCAGAGCAGTAATAAAAGCTTTTAGCTTACTGTAAACCAAATACAAAAAAGAGCACCGACCTTCTTCAAGGTACTGGTGCTCTTTCACTTTTACTTCCCGATTCGCTTTAACTCAATTGAGCTAAGCCAATAGCTTTAGCCTTCTAGAAGACTATTACCATTAATAGCAATCTTACGTGGTTGCATCGCTTCTGGAATTTCGCGTTCTAGGTCGATGTGAAGAAGACCATTTTCCATGCTTGCCCCTACCACTTTTACGTAGTCTGCCAGTTGGAATTTACGCTCGAAATCACGCTCTGCGATACCTTGGTATACGAAGGTTTTCTCTGCTTCTGCTTTACGCTCACCTTTAACAATTAGCATGTTCTCTTTCTGAGTAAGATCTAATTGGTCATCAGCAAAACCAGCAACGGCCATAGTAATACGGTAGTTGTTCTCGTCTTTTTGCTCGATGTTGTATGGAGGGTAACCGCCAGAAGAGTTCTTCGATGTGTTCGCTTCCATCATGTTGAATAGACGATCGAAGCCGATTGCGTTGCGGTAAAGTGGAGTGAAATCTACAGTTCTCATAATGCTATCCTTTTAGTAAGCAATAGTCTTAGCTGTAATTTTTACTGAGATCGAACCTGTGAATGATTCAGTAAACAGCTAAGGGATTCAGTTCGCATTCCACGGGTTTCACCTCGTTTGATGACAACTCTGGGACATGACAATGAATCAATTTTTAAATTGTGTGCTGCCAAAGTTATCCTCTATTGAGCGATACTCTAGCAACGATTATGAAGGTTCTGTTTCTTCTCTTGTAGAGCAAGACAGTCATCCTCTTCACAACTAGATATGTGGATTGAACAAATCAGTTTCAAGCGCTTATTTTCAATTATTTTTCAAATCCAATATTTTTCAATCACTTAAAAACAAAAAAGACTGTCATTTCTGACAGTCTTTTCAATAAGATATTGAGTTTTTTGAGACGAAGCTATTTCGTTTTAGTTCAAGGAAGAGGCGCGGAGCATACGAATGTATGTGAGCACCTCTAACACAGAAATTAAGCGAAAGAGCGAAGTATCAAAGATACTAAACGTCTAGGTTAGCTACTTTAAGTGCGTTTTCTTCGATGAAATTACGACGCGGTTCTACTTGGTCGCCCATCAACGTTGTAAACAACAGATCAGCACCAACAGCATCTTCAATCGTTACTTGCATCATACGACGAGTTTCAGGATCCATTGTTGTTTCCCAAAGCTGATCAGGGTTCATCTCACCTAGACCTTTGTATCGTTGTAGGCTCAGGCCACGACGAGACTCTTTCACTAACCAGTTCAGAGCTTCAACGAAGCTAGAAACTTCTTGAGTACGCTCGCCACGCTTAATGTAAGCACCTTCTTCAATCAGGCCATCAAGTGCTTCAGAAAGATCCGCTAGCTTGCCAAACTCTTTAGAATTAATCAGATCAATGCTCAGTACGTGCTCATGAGTTACACCATGAGTGCGAACTACAATCTTAGGAACGCTTAAACCTAACTCTTCATGTTTTTCAACTTCAAGGCTGTATTGGCTTGCACCCGCTTCTTTACCGTTTAGCTGGTCTACTAGTTGCTTACCCCAAGCTTCAACCACCGCGTCATCATGACACTGCTCAGCGGTTAGGCGAGGAACGTAAATCAGTTCGTGAACCAATGCGCGTGGGTAGCGACGGCTCATACGATCAACGAGCTTGATGCCTGCATTGTATTGCTGAACAAGCTTCTCTAAGCCTTCACCGGCAAACGCAGGTGCTTCAGGATTTACGTGCAGTTCTGCATTATCTAAAGCCAAAGATACTTGATACTGGTTCATCGCATCTTCATCTTTGATGTATTGCTCTTGCTTGCCCTTCTTCACTTTGTAAAGTGGCGGTTGAGCAATGTAGATGTAACCACGTTCAATCAACTCTGGCATTTGACGGTAGAAGAACGTCAGTAGCAGAGTACGGATGTGAGAACCATCGACATCGGCATCGGTCATGATGATGATGTTGTGGTAACGCAGTTTATCTGGGTTGTATTCATCACGGCCAATACCACAACCAAGGGCAGTGATTAGCGTTGCGACTTCTTGAGAAGACAGCATTTTATCGAAACGCGCTTTCTCTACGTTAAGGATTTTACCTTTAAGCGGTAGGATTGCTTGGTTCTTACGGTTACGCCCCTGCTTAGCTGATCCGCCAGCAGAGTCTCCTTCCACAATATATAGTTCAGACTGTGCAGGATCTTTTTCCTGACAGTCAGCTAGTTTACCTGGAAGACCGGCTAAATCTAATGCGCCTTTACGACGAGTCATCTCACGAGCTTTACGCGCTGCATCACGAGCACGCGCTGCATCGATAATTTTAGAACAAACGATTTTCGCTTCACCTGGGTTCTCAATTAGGAACTCAGATAGCTTCTCACCCATCGTAGACTCAACGGCAGACTTCACTTCTGAAGAAACCAGCTTGTCTTTCGTTTGGCTTGAGAACTTAGGATCTGGCACTTTCACCGAAACAATCGCCGTCAAACCTTCACGAGCATCATCACCTGATGTTGAAGTCTTCGCTTTCTTCGAGAAGCCTTCTTTATCCATGAAGCTGTTCAGAGTACGCGTTAGTGCAGCACGGAAACCCGCTAAGTGAGCACCACCATCGCGTTGAGGGATGTTGTTAGTGAAACAGTAGATGTTTTCTTGGTAACCATCGTTCCACTGCATTGCAACTTCAACGGTAATGCCGTCATCACGCTCTGAATCAAAGTGGAAAATCTTTTGGATGATTGGTGTTTTATTGGTATTAAGGTGTTCAACAAACGCTTGGATACCGCCTTCGTATTCGAAGTGATCCATTTTGTCTTCTTCACGCTTATCAATTAGCTTAATTGATACACCTGAGTTCAAGAATGATAGCTCACGTAGACGCTTAGCTAAAATGTCGTAATGGAACTCGATGTTAGTGAAGGTTTCTTCACTCGGCCAGAAACGAATCTCTGTACCGGTTTTATCCGTATCACCGATAACCGCTAGTGGCGCTTGAGGCTCACCGTGGCTGTAGGTTTGAGTGTGGATTTTGCCACCGCGGTGGATAGTAAGAGTAACTTGCTTAGAAAGTGCGTTAACTACTGAAACACCAACACCGTGCAGACCACCAGATACCTTGTACGAGTTATCATCGAACTTACCACCAGCGTGAAGAACCGTCATGATTACTTCTGCTGCTGATACTTTTTCTTCTGGGTGCAATTCTGTTGGAATACCACGGCCGTCATCGCTTACAGACACTGAGCTATCTTCATGGATAGTTACAATGATGTCATTACAGTGACCAGCTAGCGCTTCATCAATAGAGTTATCTACCACCTCAAAAACCATGTGGTGCAGACCGGTACCATCATCCGTGTCGCCAATGTACATTCCAGGACGCTTACGTACCGCATCCAGACCCTTCAGTACTTTAATACTCGATGAATCGTAATTATCTGACATAGTTACTCTCTGACTAATTATCCTTGCTCTATTTTGCCATGTTCCACATGAAACATCCTGCTATTTTCGTCATGCATATCTGCAATCTGATCAGCGGTAATAGAGCTTACAAAAACTTGAGCCTGGGTCGCCTTTAAACACTCAGCAAGACGTGCTCGGCGTTGGCTATCTAATTCGGAAGCAAAGTCATCTATCAAATAGATGCACTGCTTACCTGTCATTTGAGTGAGGTGTTGCCCTTGTGCTACTCGCAGCGCGCACACCATCAACTTCAATTGACCTCGTGACAAGACATCTTCCACTGGAGTGCCGTTCACTTTTATCTTCAGATCCGCTTTGTTTGGCCCACTAAAGGTGTAACCAAGCTGCTGATCCCTTTCAAAATTCTTTTCTAAAATATCGGCATATGGGGTGTCTTTGTCCCAACCACGATAATAGTTAATCTTTATCTCAAACTCAGGAAGGAAGGTCGCACAGATTTCTTCGGCGACTTCTTTAAGCTGTTCAACGTAAGTGGCACGCCACTGGCTGATACTTTCCGCTAAACGGGCCAATTCTTGGTCCCAATAGCTCAGTTCTCGATAGTTTTTTGCCGTTTTCAATAAGGCGTTTCGCTGCTTATTGAGGCGCTTTACCCTGCCCCATGCATCATAAAAGCCGGACTCACTGTGGAAGACTCCCCAATCAATGAATGCGCGGCGATGCTTAGGCCCATCGGTTAGTAAATCAAACCCTTCCGGGTGAATCAACTGCAAAGGTAAAACCTGAGCTAACTGAGCCAATTTTTGCCCAGTTTGACCGCTTATTTTAACCTCTGTGGTGCCATCGCGCTGCTTATTAATGCCAATTGGCAGCTCAAATTGATCCGAGGTCATAAAACGGCCATGTACAAACAGCTCACTGCACTCGTTTTGTATGATACGGCCGGTGAGTGAACTCTTAAATGAGCGACCATGTCCAAGCAGATATACCGCTTCAAGGACACTGGTTTTTCCGCTCCCGTTAGCCCCTATAAGAAAGTTAAAGCCTGATGACGGTTGAATGTCACAGGCTTCTATATTTCTAAACTGCTTAACGATTAAGCGCGATAAAGGCATAACGTCTTCATATTAATCTTCAATCACGACTCGATAGGTAAACGTTGTTGATCAGTAAACATCACAAACAACGCTTATAAGCGAATAGGCATAACAACGTACATCGCGCTGTCGTCTTGTGCGTTCTCGATAAGAGCACTCGCATTGGCGTCTGACATTGAGATGCGAACTTGCTCACAACGTAGTGTGTTCAGAACATCCAACACGTAGCTTACGTTGAAACCAATCTCTAGTGCATCACCATCAAAGGTTACGTCTAGCACTTCTTCCGCTTCTTCTTGCTCTGGGTTGTTCGCGGTAATACGCATCTCGCTATCTACAAGATTAACGCGAACACCACGGAATTTTTCATTCGACAGAATCGCAGCACGAGAAAATGCTGAACGTAATTCATCACAACCAGCTTCAAGTGTCTTGGTAGTATTTTGCGGCATTACGCGGCGATAATCAGGGAAACGACCATCAACCAGCTTAGAAGTGAAGACATAGTTGTTAACTTCAGCACGCACATTAGAGTTACCAATCTGCAGCGTTACCGGTTGCTCTGGTGCATCCAGTAGCTTCACTAACTCTTGCACACCTTTACGAGGAACGATGATCTGCTTCTGAGCAAAATCGGCACCCAATTGTGCTTGAGATACCGCCATACGGTGACCATCAGTTGCGACACTTCGTAGGATTGAACCTTCAATCTCAAACAACATACCGTTGAGGTAATAACGAACATCTTGGTTCGCCATTGAGAATTGGGTTTTCTCGATAAGACCGCGTAGCTCAGCTTGTGTCACTGACACTTCAACTTCACTGCTCCAGTCTTCAATATTTGGAAAATCTGCCGCAGGTAATGTCGCCAATGAGAAGCGGCTACGACCAGAGCGAACCTGAACACGGTCACCATCCAATACCACGGTGATCACTGAGCTGTCTGGCAAGCCACGACAGATATCTAGGAACTTACGTGAAGGTACGGTAATGCTGCCCGCTTCGAAATCACCTTCAAGCGTTACACGGCTGATCAGTTCAACTTCTAGATCCGTTGCTGTCATCGACAAAACGTTATCTTCTACTTTAATCAGTAGATTTCCTAGAATTGGAAGCGTTGGCCTGCCACCGAGTGCGCCAGATACTTGTTGTAATGGCTTAATCAGGTGACTACGTTCAATGGTAAATTTCATATCTTGCTCTTACGGTCTAAATGGCACTGCGTAATAGTACGTGGCCAAGGTTCTGCTTATTAAGGTTAAGAATACTGTGTATTAAGAAGAAAGGGTACGAATCAAGTTCGAATAATCTTCTTTAATGTCGTGGCTCTCTTCACGCAACTGAGCAATCTTACGACAAGCATGCAGTACGGTCGTGTGGTCACGGCCACCGAATGCATCGCCAATCTCAGGCAAGCTGTGGTTAGTTAACTCTTTAGCCAGTGCCATCGCCAGTTGGCGTGGACGAGCAACAGAACGAGAACGGCGTTTAGATAATAGATCAGCAACTTTGATTTTGTAGTATTCAGCGACTGTCTTTTGAATGTTATCAATGGTGACGAGTTTTTCTTGCAGGGCAAGCAAGTCACGCAGTGCTTCACGCACGAAATCGATCGTGATCGGACGGCCTGTGAAGTTTGCATTCGCAATAACACGGTTCAATGCGCCTTCAAGCTCACGAACGTTAGAGCGTAAACGCTTAGCAATAAAGAATGCCACTTCATCCGCAAGGTGAATTTGGTGGTCTTCGGCTTTCTTCATTAAGATCGCAACACGAGTCTCAAGCTCTGGTGGCTCAATCGCAACCGTCAAACCCCAGCCGAAGCGAGATTTAAGACGATCCTCTACCCCGTTGATCTCTTTTGGATAACGGTCAGAGGTTAGGATGATCTGTTGGTTGCCTTCAAGCAGCGCATTAAAGGTATGGAAGAACTCTTCTTGAGAGCGCTCTTTATTCGCGAAAAATTGGATATCATCGATAAGCAAAGCATCAACACTACGGTAGTAGCGCTTAAATTCTTCAATCGCGTTATTTTGTAGCGCCTTCACCATATCCTGAACAAAGCGCTCAGAATGCATGTAAACCACTTTCGCATTCGGCTTATTATCAACAATGGCATTACCCACCGCATGCAACAAGTGCGTCTTACCTAAACCGGTGCCACCGTATAAAAACAACGGGTTATAAGCTGTTCCTGGATTATCAGAAACCTGACGTGCCGCCGCCAAACCCAATTGGTTTGATTTACCCTCAACAAAGTTATTGAACTTATGTTTTGGGTTTACGTTTGAACGGTGGTTAAGATCAACCGCTACAGGCTCTTCATCACGCCAGATATTGTGAACAGGCTTACGAGCTTGTAGCTGCGCAGGTGCTGACGATTCAGCGGCCACATCAGCGGCTGTACGGGTACGAGCTGGGGCGATAGTCTCAGATTTTGGAGCAGTAACTCGTTTGTTCCCAATTTCAAAATGAAGATGCGGGATATCATTACCACAATATTCTTGTAGCAAACGGTTAATGCTATTTAGGTACTTATCGCGCACCCAATCGAGTACAAATCGGTTTGGTGCAAATAGAGTTAGAGTATTACCATTGAGCTCCGCTTGTAACGGACGTACCCACATACTGAATTCTGTAGCTGGTAACTCTTCTTGAAGCTGTTGCAAGCATTGCAACCAAAGCGAAGATGACACGGTGCCCCACTCTATTTAAGTTATATGAAATGACCGTTAATTTTACCTGTTGATAAGTCAGATCACCAGCAATTGATCACAGATCCAGTGAATAAGATCCAAGTTATTCACAATAATTTTGTAAATAATCGGTGGATCCACACATCTTGCCCCTAATTTACTCACACAATGATCCACTTATGCCCGGATCCTTGCTAGTTATCCCCAAATCGAGAATGCGATCTGGTTATGGTTAATAACATCTGGTTATTTATTCTATTGAGCATTTTCCCAGTAACATCCAACCCTATAAATATAAGGAGTTACCAAATGAATAACTGGATTAAGGCTGCAATTGCGGCTATCGCACTCTCTGCTGCTACTGTTCAAGCCGCGACTGAAGTTAAAGTCGGCATGTCTGGTCGCTACTTCCCGTTTACGTTCGTTAAACAAGACCAACTACAAGGTTTTGAAGTGGATTTATGGGATGAGATCGGTAAACGTAACGATTACAAGGTTGAATACGTAACGGCAAACTTCTCTGGTCTTTTTGGTCTTCTTGAAACGGGTCGTATCGATACCATTTCAAACCAAATTACAATGACGGATGCACGTAAAGCGAAATACCTATTCGCAGACCCATACGTAGTAGACGGTGCACAAATTACCGTTCGTAAAGGTAATGACAGCATTAAGGGTATCGAAGACCTTGATGGCAAGACGGTTGCGGTAAACCTAGGTTCAAACTTTGAACAACTGCTTCGCAGCTACGATAAAGATGGCAAGATCAATGTTAAAACCTACGATACAGGTATTGAGCATGATGTCGCTCTTGGTCGTGCCGATGCATTCGTAATGGATCGCCTATCAGCACTAGAGCTTATCAAGAAGACGGGGCTACCATTACAGCTAGCGGGTCAGCCATTCGAAACCATTGAAAACGCTTGGCCTTTCGTGGACAACGACAACGGTAAAAAACTGCAAGCAGAAGTAAACCAAGCATTAGCAGCAATGCGCGCAGATGGTACGCTAGAAAGTATCTCTCAGAAATGGTTTGGTGCGGACATTACTCAGAAGTAATCACTCACTATCTCCATTCGAGGCCCACTGCTTTACACGGCGGTGGGCTTTTTGCTTTTGTACACTGATTAAAAGCCTGATAGAACAGTATTTCCAAATAGAACAACACTTCCAATACTAATACGAGATAGATTATGGGATTTGACTTTAATTACATGCTAGAGCTGTTGCCAATACTACTGAAGTATTTAGGCACCACGATGGAGATGGCGACTTGGGGCTTGTTCTTTGCTCTGATCCTGTCTCTGATACTGGCGAATATTCGTGTATTCAAAATCCCAGTACTCGACCAACTGAGCCAGCTGTACATTAGCTTCTTTCGAGGCACACCACTGTTGGTACAGCTTTTCCTCCTTTATTACGGCTTACCACAAGTATTCCCGTGGATGGTTGGGTTGGATGCTTTCAGCGCCGCTGTAATTGGCTTAACCCTGCACTTTGCCGCGTATATGGCAGAAAGTATTCGTGCCGCGATTATCGGTATTGATCGTAGCCAGATGGAAGCCAGCCTCTCAGTCGGTATGACAACCAGTCAAGCGATGCGCCGAGTGATCTTGCCGCAAGCAACCCGCGTAGCACTGCCTTCTTTAATGAACTATTTCATCGACATGATCAAGTCGACTTCACTTGCATTCACCTTAGGTGTAGCCGAAATCATGGCTAAAGCTCAGATGGAAGCTTCTTCAAGTTTCCGCTTCTTCGAGGCTTTCTTAGCAGTCGCGCTGATTTACTGGGGCGTAGTGGTTATCCTCACTCGTATTCAAATTTGGGCCGAAGTGAAACTGAATAAGGCGTATGTACGATGATCAAATTACAAAATATCCACAAGCAGTTTGGTGACACCGAAGTTTTGAAAGGGATCGACCTAGAAATCAAACAAGGTGAGATAATTGTCATCATAGGTTCAAGTGGTACGGGTAAGTCTACCCTGCTGCGTTGTGTGAATTTTCTAGAGCAAGCCGATCAAGGTATTATTTCGATTGATGATATTAAGGTTGATGCTCAGAAACACACCAAAGCAGAGGTGCTTGCACTGCGTCGTAAGACTGGTTTTGTATTCCAAAACTATGCACTATTTGCTCACCAAACCGCGAGACAGAATATAGCTGAAGGTTTGATTACCGTTCGTGGTTGGAAAAAGAAGCAAGCCCATGAAAAAGCACAACAAATACTCGACGACATTGGCTTAGGAGAGAAAGCTGATAGCTACCCAGCCGCGCTCTCTGGTGGCCAGCAGCAACGGGTTGGTATTGGCCGTGCAATGGCTCTACAACCAGAGCTTTTACTGTTTGATGAGCCGACTTCAGCGCTTGATCCTGAATGGGTTGGCGAAGTGCTTAACCTAATGAAAAAACTAGCAAATCAGCATCAAACCATGCTGGTGGTTACTCACGAAATGCAGTTCGCTAGAGAGGTCGCAGACCGAGTGATCTTCATGGCTGATGGCCACATTGTCGAACAGGGATCTCCACAGGATATTTTTGGTAATCCACAGGATCCTAAATTAAAGAAATTCTTAAATAAGGTCGGGATCGAATAAGGATCCTTGTGATTTTAGTTATTCTACGTATAATCCCCCGACCGGAATTTTAGTTAACCCAATCATTGACACTTTTTGTGACAGTGATTACAATTCCGCCTCTTTGTTGAGAGGCGTCGGTTTTCCTTTCTTATATAAAGAAGAGAAAAAATGCCCACGCCGGGTTTAACAAAAACCTAAAACTACTGATCAGTAAGGTAATTACAATGAAACGCACTTTTCAACCTACAGTTCTGAAGCGTAAGCGTACACACGGTTTCCGTGCTCGCATGGCTACTAAGAACGGTCGCGCAACAATCAATGCACGTCGTGCAAAAGGCCGTAAGCGTCTTTCTAAGTAATCTTTGATTATTTTGAATAAGCTAGCCTTCGGTCGGGAGTTACGCTTGTTAACTCCCGAACATTATCAGAATGTCTTCAAGCAAGCTCATCGAGCAGGCTCCCCTCATTTCACCATCATTGCCCGAAATAACTCTCTTTCAAATCCTCGCCTTGGATTAGCCGTTCCGAAAAAGCAGATTAAAACCGCCGTGGGTCGTAATCGATTCAAGCGTCTTACTCGTGAAAGCTTTCGTAACACTCAACACAAACTTCCTAACAAAGATTATGTTGTAATCGCTAAGAAGAGCGCGCAAGATTTAAGCAATGAAGAAATGTTCAAGCTACTCGACAAATTATGGCTTCGCCTGTCTCGCCCTTCGCGTGGATAGCGCTAATACCCATCTATTTTTATAGATGGTTTATTAGTCCACTCATCGGCCCACGCTGCCGATTTACTCCAACCTGCTCTTTATATGCGATAGAAGCGTTGAAAGCTCACGGTTTTGTAAAAGGGTGTTGGTTATCAGGCAAACGTCTATTAAAATGCCATCCTTTGAACGAAGGGGGCTTTGACCCCGTTCCACCAGTCCAAAAACAAGACAGAGATAAATAACGATGGATTCTCAACGTAATATCCTGTTAATCGCATTGGCTTTGGTTTCTTTCCTACTGTTCCAACAATGGAACGTAGCTCAGAACCCAGCTCCACAAGCGGTTGAGCAGGCACAATCTGGCAGCACCCTACCAGCGCCATCTTATGCAGATGATCTAGACCCGGCTCCTGGTCAAGTTGCTTCTGCTAAAACTATCACAGTAACAACTGATGTTCTGACTCTGTCAATTGATACGGTTGGTGGTGATGTCGTTACAGCAAACCTAAACGATTACTCTGCTGAGTTCGATTCTGAAGATACTTTTGTTCTTCTTAAAAACGAGCCTGGTCACCAATTTATCGCTCAAAGCGGTCTAGTGGGTCCTCAAGGTATCGATTTAAGCAGCACTAACCGCCCTAGCTACACGGTTTCAGCAGACAGCTTCACGTTGGCTGAAGGTCAAGATGAACTACGCATCCCAATGACTTACCAAGCGAACGGCCTGGATTACACAAAAACATTCGTCCTTAAGCGCGGCAGCTACGCGATTGACGTTGAATACGATGTAGTCAACAACTCTGGCAATAACGCAACATTCGGCATGTACGCTCACCTACGTCAAAACGTTATGGATGACGGTGGTAGCCTAACAATGCCAACTTACCGTGGTGGTGCTTACTCTACGGAAGATACGCGTTACAAAAAATACAGCTTCGACGACATGCAAGATCGCAACCTTTCTCTTAACCTAGCAAACGGTCAAGGTTGGGCAGCGATGATTCAACACTACTTTGCAAGTGCTTGGATTCCACGCGACGAAGCAGGCAGCAACCTTTACACTCGTGTAATTGGTAACCTTGGCGACATCGGTGTTCGCATGCCGAACAAAACCATCGCTACTGGCGACGAAGCAAGCTTCAAAGCAACGCTTTGGGTTGGTCCTAAACTTCAAGACCAAATGGCTGCTGTTGCACCAAACCTAGACCTAGTAGTTGACTACGGTTGGTTATGGTTCATTGCTAAACCACTTCATACTCTGCTTTCATTTATTCAAGGCATCGTTGTGAACTGGGGTCTGGCAATCATCTGTCTAACTTTCATCGTTCGTGGTGCTATGTACCCACTAACGAAAGCTCAGTACACGTCTATGGCGAAAATGCGTATGCTTCAGCCTAAGCTGACTGCAATGCGTGAGCGTATTGGCGACGACCGTCAACGCATGAGTCAAGAAATGATGGAGCTTTACAAGAAAGAGAAAGTAAACCCACTAGGTGGCTGTTTACCTATCCTTCTTCAAATGCCTATCTTCATTTCGCTATACTGGGCACTAATGGAGTCTGTTGAACTGCGTCACTCACCGTTCTTCGGTTGGATTACTGACCTTTCAGCACAAGACCCATACTACATCTTGCCACTTCTGATGGGTGCTTCAATGTTCCTAATCCAGAAGATGAGCCCGACAACTGTAACGGATCCAATGCAGCAGAAGATCATGACCTTTATGCCGGTTATGTTCACATTCTTCTTCCTGTTCTTCCCTTCAGGTCTGGTTCTTTACTGGCTAGTATCGAACATCGTAACTCTAATTCAGCAAACACTTATCTACCGCGCACTGGAAAAGAAAGGCTTACATTCTAAGTAAGTTCGATAATAGAAAGAGATAAAGAAAGGCGACCAAAAGGTCGCCTTTTTGTTTTTAGCTGATTACAATTCAGCTAATTGATTAATCGTGAATGCCCTCTTTGGCTTTCACATGCTAGCAGGCACACCTATGACTACAGATACGATTGTTGCTCAAGCGACCGCGCCAGGCCGTGGTGGCGTCGGTATTATCCGCGTTTCCGGCCCATTGGCGACTCAGGTTGCCCTAGAAGTAACAGGAAAAACACTTAAGCCTCGCTACGCTGAGTACCTGCCGTTTAAATCTCACGATGGCATCGAACTCGACCAAGGTATCGCGCTTTTCTTCCCTAACCCGCATTCGTTTACTGGCGAAGACGTGTTAGAGCTGCAAGGCCACGGCGGTCCGGTGGTGATGGATATGCTAATCAAACGAATCCTCGCGATCTCAGGCGTGCGAGCTGCGCGTCCAGGTGAGTTTTCAGAGCGTGCCTTCTTAAACGACAAGATGGATTTAACTCAAGCCGAAGCGATTGCTGACCTGATTGACGCAAGCTCAGAAGAAGCTGCGAAATCTGCACTACAATCCCTGCAAGGTGAATTCTCTAAGCGTATTAATACACTGGTAGATTCCCTGATTTACCTAAGAATCTACGTTGAAGCGGCTATCGACTTCCCTGAAGAAGAAATTGATTTCCTTGCTGACGGTAAAGTAAGTGCTGACTTACAGGCTATCATCGACAATCTCGAAGCTGTGCGCCAAGAAGCCAATCAAGGTGCCATCATGCGTGAAGGTATGAAAGTCGTGATTGCAGGTCGCCCAAATGCGGGTAAATCGAGCCTATTAAATGCATTGTCAGGCAAAGAATCTGCCATTGTGACTGATATTGCCGGCACTACGCGTGATGTACTGCGTGAACATATCCATATTGATGGCATGCCACTGCATATTATTGATACCGCAGGCCTACGTGAGGCCTCTGATGAAGTAGAAAAAATCGGTATTGAACGTGCTTGGGAAGAAATAGCTCAGGCAGACCGAGTTTTATTTATGGTTGATGGCACAACAACAGACGCAACAGACCCGAAAGATATCTGGCCAGATTTCGTTGATCGTCTACCAGACAACATCGGAATGACGGTAATTCGTAATAAAGCGGATCAAACCAGTGAAGAGTTAGGCATTTGTCATGTTAACGATCCAACCCTGATTCGCTTATCAGCCAAAACAGGCCAAGGTGTCGACGCTCTGCGTAGTCATCTAAAGGATTGTATGGGCTTTGCTGGTGGTCATGAAGGTGGCTTTATGGCACGTCGTCGTCACTTAGATGCCCTAGAACGAGCATCAGAACACCTAGATATCGGCCAACAGCAGCTTGAAGGCTACATGGCGGGTGAGATTTTAGCGGAAGAGCTTCGAATTACTCAGCAGCACCTCAATGAGATCACGGGTGAGTTCAGTTCAGACGATCTTTTAGGTCGCATCTTTTCTTCATTCTGTATTGGTAAATAACCTTAAAAGGCCGGCTCATGCTGGCCTTCTTCTTTAGTAAGGACAGCTTAATGATCCACATTATTACAGGCAGCACCTTAGGTGGTGCAGAGTACGTTGGCGATCACCTTAATGATCTTCTTGAAGAGCAAGGTCATGAAATAACCCTCCATAATCAGCCTGAATACGATGATATCCCCCAACAAGGCTTTTGGTTGTTGGTCACTTCAACTCATGGTGCCGGTGAATTTCCAGATAATATTAAGCCGTTTATCGACGCATTGACCCAGCAATCTCCAGATTTAAGCCAGGTTCGCTTTGCTGTAGTGGCGCTTGGAGATTCGAGCTACGATACCTTCTGTTTGGCAGGTAAATCAGTCCACAGCCAACTAAAAGAGCTCGGTGCTCAAGCGATTTCTGGCTGTTTTACCATCGATGTTCTTGAAACACCGGTCCCAGAAGATGCTGCAGAGGAATGGTTTAACGATCATAGTGACCAGTTTTAACACCTCAACATTCTAAAAAGCGGCTTATGCCGCTTTTTTTGTCTCTGAAAATCGTGATTGTGAATAACTTTTTTGAAAATAAATCGAAATACATGTCCTTTTTTCAATTTTCTCTGTGGATAAGATCATACATATACGGTGATCAACCTATAGTTATCCAAATAACAACTTTCTAGGTAATTCCCCCTTGTGTATAAGTAGCCATTTTGATCCCAGCTAATCCTCATTATGATCAAAGTTAGATCACACCCTTTGATCCAAAAAAGATCCATGATCTTGTTGATCATTTTCTACTTATCCACAGACACCCTCGATCCTAATAATAGATCTAATAAAAGATCTCTCTAAAGATCTTATCTATTTTAATTAAAAACAGCTTTTTCGAAAAATTCCAAAAACGTTTTCTCAAGCTATGAAAACAGGTAGAATATCGCTCCTTTTTATCAATCTAGAAACGTTTGAGTACCTGAGGTCGGTTCATGCTTTATCACGAAAAATTTGACGTCATCGTTGTTGGTGGTGGCCATGCAGGAACGGAAGCCGCACTCGCATCTGCACGTACTGGTCAAAGTACGTTATTACTAACTCATAATATCGATACGTTGGGACAGATGTCTTGTAACCCAGCCATTGGCGGGATCGGTAAGGGCCACTTGGTAAAAGAGGTCGATGCTATGGGTGGATTAATGGCGCAAGCTATTGATCATGCAGGTATTCAGTTCAGAACATTAAACGCATCAAAAGGCCCTGCGGTACGTGCAACTCGTGCACAAGCTGACCGCGCACTTTACAAAGCCTTTGTCCGTAATGTTCTTGAAAACACACCAAACCTAACTCTGTTCCAACAGTCGGTTGATGACTTGATCGTTGAACAAGATCAAGTGGTGGGTGTGGTTACGCAAATGGGCCTCAAATTCCGCGCTAATGCTGTGGTCTTAACGGTAGGCACATTCCTAGGCGGTAAGATTCATATTGGTATGGAAAGTTCATCGGGTGGACGTGCGGGTGATCCACCATCGATCGCGCTCGCTGACCGTCTTCGTGATCTTCCATTTCGTGTTGATCGCCTGAAAACAGGTACACCTCCTCGCATTGATGCACGCAGCGTTGATTTTTCTGAGCTTGAGGTTCAACACGGCGATAATCCGACTCCGGTTTTCTCATTCATGGGTAACCGAGCTCAGCAGCCGCGTCAGATTCCATGTTACATCACGCACACTAACGAAAATACGCATGACGTTATTCGTGCCAACCTCGATCGCAGCCCGATGTACGCTGGTGTGATTGAAGGTATTGGCCCTCGTTACTGTCCGTCGATTGAAGACAAAGTGATGCGCTTTGCTGATAAAAACAGTCACCAAATTTTCATTGAGCCTGAAGGCCTAACGACGCACGAGTTATACCCTAATGGTATTTCAACCAGTTTGCCGTTTGATGTTCAGGTAAAAATCGTTCACTCAATGAAAGGTTTTGAGAACGCACACATCGTTCGTCCTGGTTACGCGATTGAGTACGATTTCTTTGACCCTCGCGATCTTAAACTGACTTACGAGACCAAGTTTATTAAGGGGTTGTTCTTTGCAGGGCAAATCAATGGCACCACTGGCTACGAAGAAGCTGCAGCACAAGGCTTAATGGCCGGTTTGAATGCGAGTTTGTTTACGCAAGGCAAAGAGGGCTGGAGCCCACGCCGCGATCAAGCTTACATGGGTGTACTTATCGATGACTTGTCGACAATGGGTACCAAAGAACCGTACCGCATGTTTACATCTCGCGCGGAATACCGCTTGTTGCTTCGTGAAGACAACGCTGATATCCGTTTGACTGAAAAGTCACGTGAACTTGGCTTGGTCGACGATGCTCGTTGGACGCGATTCAACGAGAAGATGGAAAACATGGAGAAAGAGCGTCAACGTCTTAAAGAAACATGGATTAATCCAAAATCTGAAGATATTGATCAATTGAACCAGATCCTGAAAACACCAATGTCTCGTGAAGCGAGTGGTGAAGATCTTCTTCGTCGTCCTGAAATGACTTATTCACAGCTAACGTCGTTGGATCGTTTCGGTCCTGCACTGGAAGATCAACAAGCCTCAGAGCAAGTTGAGATCCAAGTGAAGTACGATGGCTATATCCAACGTCAACAAGATGAAATTGAAAAATCACTGCGTCATGAAAACACCAAACTGCCGGCTGACATCGATTACAGTAAGGTAAAAGGGCTTTCTAACGAAGTGGTTCTAAAACTAACTACCGCTAAACCAGACTCAATTGGTATTGCATCGCGAATCTCAGGTATCACACCTGCTGCAATTTCAATTCTGTTGGTTTACTTGAAAAAACACGGCCTGTTGAAAAAAGGTGAGGAAGCATAATGAGCGCATTACGCGAAAAACTGGATCACCTGATTGGCCAGACTGAACTTGAAGTATCTGAAAAGCAACGCAGCCAATTGGTTGGCTACGTTGAGTTACTAAACAAGTGGAACAAAGCATACAATCTGACGTCAGTTCGTGATCCGCAAGAAATGATGGTGAAACATATCTTAGATAGCATCATTGTTAGCACTCACTTACAAGGCAAGCGCTTTATTGACGTTGGCACAGGCCCTGGTCTTCCTGGGATTCCGCTCTCAATCATGAATCCTGACTGCGAGTTTTACTTGCTAGACAGCTTGGGTAAGCGTATTCGTTTTATCAAGCAAGTGATTCATGAGCTGGGTATCGACAACGTGGTGCCGATTCAAAGTCGCGTTGAAGAATTTCAACCAGAAGAAAAGTTTGATGCCGTGCTCAGTCGCGCATTTGCATCAATGACAGACATGGTA
The DNA here is from genome assembly GCF_041469545.1 of Vibrio sp. 10N.286.49.C3. NCBI lineage: Bacteria > Pseudomonadati > Pseudomonadota > Gammaproteobacteria > Vibrionales > Vibrionaceae > Vibrio > Vibrio sp. 10N.286.49.C3. The sequence continues at coordinate 43,799 of NZ_JBFRKT010000035.1, read as the reverse complement.
GAGTGGTGTCATCATTTACCTAAAGAGCAATCCGGTGTATTTTTGGCTCTTAAGGGACAACATCCTAGAGACGAAATCGACCTGTTACCTGAATGGTGTTCAGTGACAGACATTAAAGCTTTGCAAGTGCCAGAGCTTGATGGAGAGCGTCATCTAGTTACTTTATCGCGTCAGGGATAATCAGCGAGGCCATAGTGGGTAAAATCGTAGCAATTGCCAACCAGAAGGGTGGCGTAGGAAAAACAACAACTTGCATTAACTTGGCAGCATCAATGGCGGCAACAAAGCGCAAGATATTGGTTGTTGACCTCGATCCTCAAGGTAATGCCACGATGGCGAGCGGTGTTGACAAGTATCAGGTTGAAGCAACTGCTTACGATTTGCTGGTTGAAGACACCCCATTTGATGAGGTAGTTTGCCGAAGTACATCTGGCAATTATGACCTTATCGCCGCAAATGGTGATGTTACAGCGGCAGAAATCAAATTGATGGAAGTGTTTGCTCGTGAAGTTCGCCTAAAGAACGCGTTGTCATCCATTCGTAATAACTATGATTTCATCTTTATCGATTGCCCACCGTCATTAAATCTTCTTACAATTAATGCGATGGCTGCGGCCGATTCCGTATTGGTTCCTATGCAATGTGAATACTTTGCTCTGGAAGGTTTGACTGCGTTGATGGATACCATTAGCAAGCTCGCTGCGGTGGTAAATGAGAATCTGAAGATTGAAGGTCTTCTGCGTACTATGTACGACCCTCGTAACCGCTTATCGAACGAAGTATCTGATCAACTCAAAAAGCACTTCGGTAGCAAAGTCTATCGAACTGTGATCCCTAGAAATGTGCGTCTGGCAGAAGCGCCGAGTCATGGCAAGCCAGCAATGTACTACGACAAATATTCTGCAGGAGCTAAGGCATATCTTGCTCTTGCTGGCGAAATGTTACGTCGTGAAGAAGTCCCAGTATAGGTCCAACCAAAGGAATTCGCTCAATGTCTAAGCGTGGTTTAGGAAAGGGGCTAGATGCATTGCTTGCAACTAGCTCATTAGCTCGTGAAAAGCAGCAAGTTGCTTCTTATAGTCAGGCGTTGTCGGCTGATGGTGAGCTTATCGAATTGGCTGTTGGTTGCTTAAAGCCAGGTGTATATCAACCGCGTAAGGATATTGCGCCGGAAGCGCTAGAAGAGCTGGCAGCATCAATCCAATCTCAAGGTATTATTCAGCCAATCGTTGTACGCCCCTTAGCACACGACCAGTTTGAGATTATTGCTGGCGAACGTCGTTGGAGAGCTGCTCGTCAAGCTGGCCTTAAGCAAGTGCCATGTCTAATTAAGAGAGTCGAAGACAAGGCCGCGATTGCGATGGCGTTGATCGAGAACATTCAGCGTGAAGACTTGAATGCTATCGAAGAAGCACAAGCGTTAGAGCGCTTGCAGAACGAATTTGAGCTGACACATCAACAAGTTGCTGAAGTGATCGGTAAATCGAGAGCAACGGTTAGTAACTTATTACGTCTAAATCAGCTCGAAAATGAAGTAAAAGGTTTAGTTTCCAACAAACACCTGGAAATGGGGCATGCTAGAGCATTGCTTGCGCTCGAAGGCGATACCCAGGTTGAGGCAGCAAACACTGCGGCAACCAAAAAAATGACCGTGCGTCAAACTGAGCAGCTTGTTAAAAAGTGCTTAAAGCCAGACGTTGAATCAGAATCGAAGCAAGAAGACACTGAAGCTATCGAACTTTCACGAAGACTCACGGAAAAATTGCAAGCAAACGTTTCAGTTACTCGTTCTGTTAGTGGGAAGTCAAAAGTGACAATTACTCTTGATGAGCCTCACAAATTAGATCAACTTATTGCTAAATTAGAGTACTAAGTGAGATAATTGATTTAGGTCAATTATGTAATGAACAAGTGATTTCGTACAAAAGTTGTCGGTTTGTATACAAAAATGTAAATGATTGCTGCATTCTTATTGCAATCAATTTGGCTGAACGTATAATTTTCGCCAATTTATCAGCACGCTTTTAAGCGAGTATCAAAGTAGGCTTAAAAGAGGAACGAATACATGGTAGCGGCGTTAGCAAGACCAGGACGAGTGCTTGCAAAGCAAATGTTATTGATCGAGCTTAGCGCGGTTATATTAGTGGCGATAGGGTTAGGTTTAGCTGTTAATCCTGATTGGGGTTTTGCTGCATTAATCGGTGGCGGTATTTTTGTCATCGCGAATGTAGTTTTTTGTGTGTGTGCTTTTCTATTTTGTGGAGCTCGCGCAACTAAGTTAGTTGCGGCGTCGTTCTATGCAGGTGAAGCGCTCAAAATCTTAATCACAGTTCTACTATTCTCTATCGTCTACATGTATATGCAGGTGGAATTAATTCCCCTCAAACTGACCTATTTACTGGTTCTAGGTATTAATATCTTTGCGCCAGTGCTTTTCATTAACAATAAAAAATAGGATGAGTTATGGCTGCGCCAACAGCATCCGGATACATTGAACACCATTTACAAAACCTTTCTTTAGCTAAGTTTGGTCTTGTAGAGGAGACAAGTTTCTGGAACGTACATATAGACAGTCTGTTTTTTTCGGTGTTGACAGGGATGTTATTCCTTTGGGTTTTTCGCTCAGTCGCTAAGAAAGCAACAGTAGGTGTACCTGGTAAGCTTCAGTGTTTTGTTGAAATGGTAGTGGAATTCGTTGGTGACAACGTTAAAGAAACTTTCCATGGCCGCAACCCTCTGATTGCCCCACTAGCACTGACTATATTCTGCTGGATTATCATTATGAACTTGATGGACTTAGTGCCTATCGATTTCTTACCATATCCTGCAGAGCATTGGCTAGGTATCCCTTACTTGAAAGTGGTTCCTACAGCTGATGTTAATATAACAATGGCAATGGCTTTAGGTGTTTTTGCTCTGATGATCTACTACAGCATCAAAGTGAAAGGTCTAGGCGGATTTGCTAAAGAATTGGCACTGCATCCATTTAATCACCCAATCATGATTCCATTTAACTTGGTACTTGAGGTAATTTCGTTATTAGCGAAGCCACTATCTCTAGGTATGCGTTTATTTGGTAATATGTTTGCGGGTGAGGTGGTGTTTATTCTTATCGCGGCAATGCTACCGTGGTACTTACAATGGGTAGGTGCACTACCTTGGGCTATCTTCCATATCTTGGTTATTTTGATTCAAGCGTTTGTTTTCATGATGTTGACAATCGTTTACTTATCAATGGCTCATGAAGATAGTGATCACTAAAAAATTTTTAAGCTTTATTCTAACTATTAATGTTAATCGGAGAACGTAAATGGAAACTGTACTAAGTTTTTCAGCAATCGCTGTTGCTATCATTGTTGGTCTTTGTGCCGTAGGTACTGCAATTGGTTTTGCTATTCTTGGTGGTAAATTCCTAGAAGGCGCTGCGCGTCAACCTGAAATGGCTCCAATGCTACAAGTTAAGATGTTCATCATCGCTGGTCTATTGGATGCTGTTCCAATGATCGGTATCGTAATCGCACTACTATTCACGTTTGCTAACCCATTTGTTGGTCAACTAGCAGGCTAATTAACTTCTAAATAGTTAATTAAATTTTTGTAGTTGATTCTTAACGAGGGGTAGCTGTTGTGAATATGAACGCAACTCTGTTAGGTCAAGCAATTGCTTTTTCACTGTTTGTTTGGTTCTGCATGAAATATGTATGGCCACCAATCATGCAAGCAATTGAAGAACGTCAGAAAAAAATTGCTGACGGTCTGGTAGCCGCTGAACGCGCTGCTAAAGACTTGAACCTGGCACAAGCCAACGCTTCTGAGCAAATGAAAGAAGCAAAGCGCACTGCAACTGAGGTTATTGATCAGGCAAACAAACGTAAAGCTCAAATTATTGATGAAGCACGCGAAGAGGCTCAGGCAGAACGCCAGAAGATCTTAGCGCAAGCTGAAGCAGAAATTGAAGCAGAGCGTACACGTGCCCGTGATGACCTGCGCAAACAAGTCGCAACTCTGGCTATAGCTGGTGCTGAGAAAATCCTTGAACGTACAATCGATAAAGATGTACACGATGATCTTCTTAACAACATTACTGCAAAACTTTAAAGCAAGGGGCTGTATATGTCTGATTTGACTACAATCGCACGCCCCTATGCTAAAGCAGCGTTTGACTTTGCGGTAGATAAAGGTGAGCTAGACCAATGGGGTCAAATGCTTACTTTTGCTGCCGAAGTGGCACAAAATGATGATGTTCACAATTTATTAAGCGGTTCTATGACTGCTGAAAAATTAGCTGAAGTATTCATTGTAATTTGTGGCGAACAATTTGATGAATTCGGTCAGAACTTAATTAAAGTGATGGCAGAGAATGGCCGCTTAATGGCTTTTCCTGATGTTTGTAAAGAGTTCTTTATACTCAAAAAAGAGTATGAGAAAGAGATCGACGTTGAAGTAACTTCAGCGGTAGAACTTTCTGAAGAGCAACGTGCAGAGATTAGCAGCAAATTGGAACAGCGCTTAGCGCGCAAAGTTCAGCTGAATTGCAGTATAGATGAGACTCTACTTAGTGGAGTTATTATTCGAGCCGGAGACCTAGTCATCGATAACTCAGCGCGCAGTCGTTTAGACCGCCTGAGCGATGCATTGCAGTCTTAATGGGGATTGGAGCATGCAACTTAATTCCACTGAAATTAGCGATCTAATTAAACAACGTATTGAATCTTTCGACGTTGTTAGTGAAGCTCGCAATGAAGGTACTATCGTTTCTGTAAGCGATGGCATCCTTAGCATCCACGGCCTAGCGGACGTGATGCAAGGTGAAATGATCGAACTACCGGGTGGCCGTTACGCGCTAGCACTAAACTTGAACCGTGATTCGGTTGGTGCTGTTGTAATGGGCCCGTATGCTGACCTACAGGAAGGCATGAAAGTTACAGGTACTGGTCGTATTCTAGAAGTACCAGTAGGTCCTGAAATGCTTGGTCGTGTTGTAAACACACTAGGTGAGCCAATTGATGGTAAAGGTCCAATCGAAGCTAAATTGACTTCGCCTGTAGAAATTATCGCACCAGGTGTAATCGACCGTAAATCGGTAGATCAACCTGTTCAAACTGGTTACAAGTCTGTTGACTCAATGATCCCTATCGGTCGTGGTCAACGTGAACTAGTAATCGGTGACCGTCAGACTGGTAAAACAGCAATGGCGATCGATGCGATTATTAACCAAAAAGATTCTGGTATTTTCTCTATCTATGTAGCTATCGGCCAAAAAGCGTCGACTATTGCTAACGTAGTTCGCAAACTAGAAGAGCACGGCGCACTAGCAAACACTGTTGTTGTTGTTGCATCGGCTTCTGAATCTGCAGCGCTGCAATACCTTGCACCGTATGCTGGTTGTGCGATGGGCGAATACTTCCGTGATCGCGGTGAAGATGCACTGATTGTTTATGATGATCTATCTAAGCAAGCTGTCGCTTACCGTCAAATCTCGCTACTACTTAAGCGTCCACCAGGTCGTGAAGCGTTCCCAGGTGATGTTTTCTACCTTCACTCTCGTCTACTAGAGCGTGCAGCTCGTGTAAGCGAAGCATACGTAGAAAAATTCACTAACGGCGAAGTGACAGGCAAGACTGGTTCTTTAACAGCTCTTCCTATCATCGAAACGCAAGCTGGTGACGTATCTGCATTCGTACCAACGAACGTAATCTCGATTACTGATGGTCAGATCTTCCTACAAACTGAGCTATTCAACGCGGGCGTACGTCCAGCTGTTGACCCAGGTATCTCAGTTTCTCGTGTAGGTGGTTCGGCGCAGACTAAAATCATCAAGAAGTTATCTGGCGGTATCCGTACTGCTCTAGCTCAATACCGTGAACTTGCAGCATTTGCTCAGTTCTCTTCGGATCTTGATGAAGCGACTAAGAAGCAGCTAGACCACGGTCAAAAAGTTACAGAACTGATGAAGCAGAAGCAATACGCTCCTATGTCTGTATTTGACCAAGCTCTAGTAATCTTCGCTGCAGAGCGTGGATACCTTCAAGACGTTGAACTTTCTAAAGTTCTAGACTTTGAAGCTGCTTTACTGTCGTTTGCTCGTGGTCAATACGCTGATCTAGTAACACAGATCGACGCAACGGGTGCTTTCAACAAAGAAATCGAAGCTGAGCTGAAGAAGCTTGTTGACGATTTCAAGGCAACCCAGACCTGGTAATTGGTAGGTGGTCTTAGGGCCACCTCATACCATTAACGGAGAGTAACGATGGCCGGCGCAAAAGAGATACGTAATAAAATCGGTAGTGTTAAAAGCACACAGAAGATTACGAAAGCAATGGAAATGGTAGCAGCTTCAAAAATGCGTCGTTCTCAAGACGCAATGGAAGCTACTCGTCCATATGCAGAAACAATGCGTAAAGTGATCGGTCATTTGGCTAATGGTAGCCTCGAGTATAAGCATCCTTATCTTGAGGAACGTGAAGCCAAACGTGTTGGTTACATCATCGTTTCTACAGACCGTGGTCTTTGTGGTGGTTTGAACATTAACTTGTTCAAGAAAGCCATGAACGACATGAAAGATTGGTCTGAGAAAGGTGCTGATGTTGAGCTTGCAATTGTAGGCTCTAAAGCAACAGCATTTTTCAACAACAGCGGCGCGAAAGTAGCAGCTCAAGTTTCTGGTCTGGGCGATCGTCCAAGCCTTGAAGACTTGATTGGCTCTGTGAGCGTTATGCTGAAGAAATATGATGAAGGCGAACTAGATCGCCTGTTCGTAGTGTTCAACAAGTTTGAAAACACTATGGTTCAAGAACCAACGATCGATCAATTACTTCCTTTGCCTAAATCAGACAGCGAAGAAATGAAACGCAGTCATTCTTGGGACTACATTTATGAGCCCGAGCCAAAGCCACTACTAGATGCACTATTGGTTCGCTATGTCGAATCTCAAGTGTACCAAGGTGTGGTCGAGAACCTTGCTTGTGAGCAAGCGGCTCGAATGATTGCAATGAAATCAGCAACAGATAATGCTGGTGACATTATTGATGACTTAGAACTTGTGTATAACAAAGCCCGTCAATCGGCGATTACACAAGAACTTTCTGAGATCGTTTCAGGCGCAGCTGCGGTTTAAGCTTAGGTAAAACTAAATAGTTAGAGGATTAACGATGGCTACAGGTAAGATCGTACAGATCATCGGTGCGGTAGTCGACGTAGAGTTCCCACAGGGCGAAGTACCTCGTGTATACGATGCTCTGAATGTTAATGAAGTGAAAGAGCGTCTAGTTCTTGAAGTTCAGCAACAACTTGGCGGTGGCGTAGTTCGCGCAATCGTAATGGGTAGCTCTGATGGTTTACGTCGTGGTTTGACAGTTGAAAATACTGGCGCTCCAATCTCAGTACCAGTAGGTACTAAGACATTGGGTCGTATCATGAATGTCCTAGGTGACGCGATTGATGAGTGTGGCGAGATTGGTGCTGAAGAGCATTACGCCATTCACCGTGAAGCTCCAAGCTACGAAGAGCAGTCTAACGAGACAGCTCTTCTAGAAACTGGTGTTAAAGTAATCGACTTGATTTGTCCATTCGCTAAGGGTGGTAAAATCGGTCTATTCGGTGGTGCTGGTGTAGGTAAGACCGTTAACATGATGGAACTTATCAACAACATCGCACTTCAACACTCAGGCCTATCTGTATTTGCAGGTGTAGGTGAGCGTACTCGTGAAGGTAACGATTTCTACTTTGAGATGCAGGAAGCAGGTGTTGTAAACATCGAAAAACCTGAAGAATCAAAAGTAGCGATGGTTTACGGCCAGATGAACGAGCCACCAGGTAACCGTCTACGTGTTGCACTGACTGGTCTAACAATGGCAGAGCGTTTCCGTGACGAAGGTCGTGACGTTCTACTGTTCGTTGATAACATCTACCGTTACACACTAGCAGGTACTGAAGTATCAGCACTTCTAGGTCGTATGCCTTCTGCGGTAGGTTACCAACCTACACTAGCTGAAGAAATGGGTGTTCTACAAGAGCGTATCACGTCAACTAAAGCTGGTTCTATCACGTCTGTACAGGCGGTATACGTACCTGCGGATGACTTGACTGACCCGTCTCCAGCAACAACGTTCGCTCACTTGGATGCAACGGTTGTACTTAACCGTAACATCGCATCTATGGGTCTATACCCAGCGATCGACCCGCTAGATTCTACTTCACGTCAACTGGATCCATTGGTAGTTGGACAAGAACACTACGACATCGCTCGTGGCGTTCAGTCTACTCTTCAGCGCTATAAAGAGCTGAAAGATATCATTGCTATCCTAGGTATGGACGAGCTATCTGAAGAAGATAAGCAAGTTGTATCTCGTGCTCGTAAGATTGAGAAGTTCCTAACTCAGCCTTACCACGTAGCGGAAGTATTTACAGGTGACCCAGGCGTTTACGTACCTCTTAAAGAGACTCTACGTGGCTTCCAAGGTCTTCTATCTGGTGAATACGATGACATTCCAGAGCAAGCGTTCATGTACTGTGGTGCAATTGACGAAGCTATCGAGAATGCTAAGAAGCTATAAGGCTAACTAGGAGGCGATATGGCAGCAATAACCTTTCACCTAGACGTTGTAAGTGCCGAGAAACAAATTTTCTCAGGTCTTGTTGAGACGTTTCAGGTGACCGGTAGTGAGGGTGAGCTTGGTATTTTCCATGGTCACACTCCACTGCTGACCGCTATCAAGCCTGGTATGGTGCGTATTGTTAAGCAGCACGGCCACGAAGAAATTATTTATGTTTCTGGTGGTATGGTAGAAGTTCAGCCTGGTACAGCGACTGTACTGGCTGATACAGCTATCCGTGGTGAAGAGCTAGACGCAGCAAAGGCGGAAGAAGCTAAACGCAAGGCTGTGGAGAATATCCAAAATCAGCATGGCGATATAGACTTCGCACAAGCGGCCGGTGAACTGGCTAAAGCCATTGCTCAGTTACGAGTTATCGAACTGACAAAGCAGCGTCGTTAATCTTTTTAAGATTATAGACTCTGAGATAAAGGCGACCTAAGGGTCGCCTTTTTGCATTTTTAGGTTCTGAAAAATGCACCTTTTAAGCACCACTACTGGTTAAATGGTTATTGTGATTTAATTTTTTTGCCAAAAACGGTTACAATATCGGCTTAATAAAAATACTGTTGGATAGGTTTACAATGAAGTTTAGCGCAGTGATTCTCGCGGCAGGCAAAGGCACTCGCATGTATTCAAACACACCAAAGGTTCTGCACACGCTAGCGGGTAAGCCAATGGTGAAGCATGTTATCGATACATGTAATGGTTTAGGCGCTCAAAATATCAACCTGGTTTACGGCCACGGTGGTGATCAGATGAAGGCTACTCTAGCTGAAGAGTCTGTAAATTGGGCACTGCAAGCTGAGCAGCTAGGTACTGGTCACGCTGTAGATCAAGCATCTGCACATTTCGCTGATGATGAAAAAGTATTGGTGCTATACGGTGATGTTCCACTAATCTCTCCTGAAACCATTGAAAACCTATTAGACGCTCAACCAAACGGTGGTATCGCACTACTAACTGTCGTGTTAGACAACCCGATGGGCTACGGTCGTATCATTCGTCGCAATGGCCCGGTTGTGGCTATCGTTGAGCAAAAAGATGCAACCGATGAGCAGAAGCTTATCAAAGAGATTAATACTGGCGTTATGGTTGCTACTGGTGGCGATCTGAAACGTTGGTTGTCTGGCTTAAGCAACGATAACGCACAAGGTGAATACTACCTGACTGACGTTATTGCAGCGGCTCACGATGAAGGGCGTGCGGTTGAGGCTGTACATCCAGTAAGCCCAATTGAAGTTGAAGGCGTGAACGACCGCTCTCAACTGGCTCGTCTAGAGCGCGCTTACCAAGCTGAACAAGCAGACAAGTTATTAAAGCAAGGCGTAATGTTACGTGACCCAAGCCGCTTTGACCTACGTGGTGAGCTTCAATGTGGTATGGATGTTGAGATTGATACCAACGTAATCATTGAAGGCAGCGTTAGCATTGGTGATAACGTGGTTATCGGCACTGGTTGTGTACTTAAAGACTGTGAGATTGATGACAACACTATCGTTCGCCCATACAGCGTAATCGAAGGTGCGACAATTGGTGAAGACTGTACGGTTGGTCCATTCGCTCGCTTACGTCCTGGAGCTGACATGCGTAACAATTCGCATGTAGGTAACTTTGTTGAAGTGAAGAACACTCGTCTTGGTGAGGGTTCTAAAGCTAATCACCTTACTTACCTAGGTGATGCTGAGATCGGTCAACGTGTAAATGTGGGTGCGGGTGCTATCACTTGTAACTACGATGGCGCGAACAAGTTTAAGACCATCATTGGCGATGACGTATTTGTTGGCTCAGACAGCCAATTAATCGCACCTGTTACTATTGGCAACGGCGCAACTGTCGGTGCGGGCTCAACGGTGACTCGTGATGTTGCTGAGAACGAGCTTGTTATTAGTCGTGCGAAAGAGCGCAAGATTGCCAACTGGCAGCGTCCGACTAAGAAAAAGTAGTCTCAACTATAAATCAGATGACTGCGATAGAGCTAATAGCACTGCTATTGGTTTTTCTTAGATATCTAGATATAAAAAAAGAGCGATTAATCTCGCTCTTTTTTGTTTTCTTTAACCTAGAAACTAGTCTTGTTTCTCGTCAGCGACCACTCGAGAGTTGTCTGGTGTCGCGAAGTGTTCAGAAAGCTCTTTGTTTGAAACAATATAGCCAACCCACAATGCACCCAAACAAATCACAACCGCGATACCCGTTGCGCTTAGTGCTTGGCTAGCCATTGCCGCGACCAATGCACTTGATAGGCCACTGATACTGATTTGCAGGCTGTTTTGTAGGCCAGCAGCTGTTGCTGGGCTTTGCTTAGCACTTGATAGAGCACGGTTTACTACTATTGGGTAAAGTGCACCGTTTGCTACTGCAATCAAACAGAAAGGCGCAAGCAGAGGCCAGATTGACGTCAGTTCCCACTGTGATGCAATGAAGATAAGCATCGCTGCAACGCTGAACAAACCGATAAGATTTCTTAGTACAACGCCATCACCATATTTCTTCACCGCTTGCTTACCGAAATAACCACCCGCCATGAACGCGATTGTCTGTGGGATAAAGCTCAAGCCGATGTCTTTTGCTTCATAACCTAGCTGAGCCATTATCTCTGGCATACCCGTTAGGTAAGCGAAGAACGCTGCAGATGCCGAAGCAAACATTAAAACATTACCCATGTAAGGCTTTGATTTTATCAACATCTTGATGTCTGTCTTAATCGATGTCTGCTTTACTTCAGGCGCTTCTTTTGGTTGAGCCATTGTTGTTGCAATTAGTAGTGCGCCCATCAAAGTCAATGTAATGAAGATACTGTGCCAGCCAAAGCTGTTTGCTAGCAACACACCCAGTTGAGGTGCTAGTGCTGGAGATAGCGCTACTAGAGGCATGATAGTAGCAAAAATTTGCTGGCTACTGCTTTGCGAGTAACGCTTGATAACCATTGCTTGCCAGATTACCGCAGGCGCACACACACCGATCGCTTGAATGAAGCGTAGTGTTAGTAGGTGCCATACCTCGGTGCTGAATGCCAAGCCGAATGACGCTGCCGTAAAGATAACAAGACCAACCGCTAGTGTGTTGCGGTGACCATACTTGTCACTCGCCAGACCCCAAAGAAGCTGACCCATTGCCATACCGCCAAGGAATACAGTTAGAGACAGAGCAATCTGCTCTGGACCGGTTGCGAAATCAACTTCCATTGCCTTAAATGCAGGAAGGTACATATCGGTCGCAATAAAGCCAAGCATTGAAAGTACTGCAAGGTAGACCAATTGAAATTTAGAAATATTCATAAGATGCCATTAAGCTAAAGGTAGTGATGTTTTTATCATCAAAAAAATTGTTTGATATACAGAAGTGAAAGCCCCTGTTTATTTGTGCTGACATTCTATTTTTCAGACCTGATAAAATAAAACGCTAAAATATGTGGTTATCAATCAAAAAATTTGAAGGTTTATGTTCTCTAAATCCTCTTTAGAAATGCTCGATACTGTTGCTCGCTTAGGCAGTTTTACTGCGGCGGCAGAACAATTGCACAAAGTGCCCTCAGCGATCAGCTATGGGGTTAGGCAGGTAGAGCAAGAGCTTGATGTTCTACTTTTCAGACGGTTACCAAGAAAAGTAGAGCTGACACCTGCAGGTGAGTTGTTTATTGAAGAGGCTCGTCAACTGCTGAGACAGATGGAAGAACTCAGTGCCCAGACTCGCCGAGCTGCGCGTGGTTGGAAGAAAACCTTGCGCTTAACGCTTGATAACGTGGTTAAGCTCGACAAGATGAAGCCGATGATTGAAGAGTTTTATCAAACCTTTGAGTTCGCTGAACTGCAGATTAACATGGAAGTGTTTAACGGCTCTTGGGAAGCCATTGCACAGGGCAGGGCGGATGTCGTGATTGGTGCAACCTCGGCGATTCCGGTTGGTGGTGACTTTGAAGTTAAAGATATGGGGCGGTTAGATTGGGCATTTGTCATGTCACCCAGTCATCCTTGTGTGCGAGAGCAAAACCTTAATGAAGCCTTTGTCAGTCAATACCCAGCGATCTGTTTAGATGATACCTCTAGTGTGCTGCCTAAGCGTCACACTGGCCATTATGCAAGTCAGAGACGTCTTCTATTACCTAACTGGTACAGCGCAATAGAGTGTCTTAAAAATGGTGTTGGGGTGGGTTACATGCCAAGGCATATCGCCGCACCTATTATTGAGCAAGGTTTGCTGGTAGAAAAAATATTGCCCGAGCCAAGCCCGCAGAGTCATTGTTGTTTGGTATGGCGAAAAGACGATAACCATAAATTGATCGAATGGATGGTGAAGTACCTAGGATCGAGTGAGCAACTTCACCAAGATTGGTTGGATCATCGCAAGGCGATCTAATGATCTATTTACAAGAAGATCCTTTTCAAGCTTGAACTGAATCAGCACCAATAAAAAGAGCGAGTAAATACTCGCTCTTTTTTGATTCGGTCGTTAACTCTTAAGACAAGAAGAACTTGTAGGAAGGGTTATCGGTTTCATCTTTGCATTGGTAGCCGAGTTCTTCTAAATGCGTAGAGAACTGAGCCAAATCGTCATCACCCAGCTCAAAACCACACAGCACACGACCGTAGTCAGCACCATGGTTACGATAGTTGAACAAGCTGATATTCCAGTGAGTCCCTAAGGTATCAAGGAATTTAATCAATGCTCCTGGGTATTCAGGGAACTCAAAGCTGTACAGACGCTCTTTCAATGGTTTCGATGGTTTGCCGCCAATCATGTAACGAATATGAAGTTTTGCCATCTCGTCATCAGACAAGTCGACAACCGCGTAGTCACCCTCACGTAAGTCATTGATGATGTGTTCGAGTTCTTCTTGTCCACCTTGTAGACGTACACCAACGAAGATATTCGCCAGGCTTTCGTCGTTGTGGCGGTAGTTAAACTCAGTCACCGCTCGACCACCAATAATGTTACAGAACTCTAGGAACGCACCTTGTCGTTCTGGAATAGTCACCGCAAGTAGACCTTCTCGCTTCTCACCCAATTCACAACGCTCAGAGACATAACGCAGACCGTGGAAGTTGGTGTTAGCACCAGACAAGACCGTCGCCAGTTGCTTATCTTGCAGTTGGTTTTGTTCAGCAAACTTCTTAAGACCTGCCAGAGCAAGTGCTCCTGAAGGTTCGGCAATTGCACGGGTGTCTTCAAAGATGTCCTTTACCGCAGAGCAGATTTCATCGCTAGAGACTGTAATATGACCATCAATGTACTGTTGGCAAAGACGGAAGGTTTCTTCACCAATGCGTTTAACCGCAACACCATCAGCAAACATGCTGACCTGATCCAGTACCACTGGTTCACCCGCATCCAGTGCTGCTTTCAAGCAAGCTGAGTCTTCAGGCTCTACCGCAATCACTTTAATCTCTGGCATCAGTTGTTTGATAAGCACTGCAACACCAGCGGCTAAGCCACCACCACCAACCGGCACAAAGATATAATCCATGTGACCGTTTTGCTGCAGCATCTCCATGCCCATAGTACCTTGCCCTGCAATCACCAGTGGGTGATCGAAAGGAGGTACAAAGGTGAAGCCATGTTCAGCCGATAGGCGTTCAGCTTCCGCTTTTGCTTCATCGAAATTACTGCCGTGCAGAACCACTTTGCCACCAAATCCGCGTACCGCATCGACCTTGATATCTGGCGTCGTTTTTGGCATCACGATTGTGGTTTGAATACCTAGCTTAGAGCCAGATAGCGCCATACCTTGTGCGTGGTTTCCTGCTGATGCTGCAATCACACCTGCGGCTTTCTGTTGTTCAGAAAGGCTTGAAACCATGTTGTAGGCACCGCGTAGCTTAAACGAGTGTACCGGCTGGCGGTCTTCTCGTTTGAGCTGAACCTGATTACCGATACGAGCGCTTAAACGTGGCATATCTTGCAGAGGTGTCACAATCGCTGCTTCGTAAACCGGCGCTCTCAGGATCTGACGCAGATAATCTGCGCCAGTTTGTTTTTGGGGGCTGGAGGTGTCGTCACTCATAGTTAGCCCTCAAGCTTAGACTTATCACGCACTGCGCCTTTGTCGGCACTGGTTGCCATGCTCGCGTAAGCTTTCAGTGCGAATGACACTTCACGCTGACGGTTTTCTGGTTTCCAACCCAGTGCATCTTGTTTAACACGACGAGCTTCTAGCTCTGCTTCTGGCACATCAAGTGTGATTGAGCGGCTAGGGATGTCGATAGTGATAATATCGCCAGTGTTCACTAGACCAATCACACCGCCACTTGCTGCTTCTGGAGAAGCGTGACCGATAGACAGGCCTGATGTACCACCAGAGAAGCGACCATCAGTCAGTAGAGCACAAGACTTGCCTAGCCCCATCGATTTTAGGTAAGTCGTTGGGTAAAGCATCTCTTGCATACCCGGACCACCTTTAGGACCTTCGTAACGAATAACAACCACTTCGCCGGCTTTTACTTTACCCGCTAAGATGCCATCTACTGCCGTATCTTGGCTTTCGAATACGATTGCAGGGCCTTGGAATTTAAGGTTTTCTTCATCAACACCCGCTGTTTTAACGATACAACCATCAACCGCGATGTTACCTGAAAGTACCGCTAGGCCACCTTCTTGGCTGAATGCGTTTTCTTTAGTACGAATACAACCTTCTTTACGATCGTCGTCAAGACGATCCCAACGGCAATCTTGTGAGAAAGCTTTAGTTGTACGGATGCCCGCAGGGCCAGCACGGAAGAACTTAAGCACCGCTTCGTCTTCTGTCTGAATGATGTCGTACTGCGCAAGTTGCTCTTGCATGCTTAGACCAAGCACGGTGCGAGTTTGGTTATTCAGTAGACCTGCACGATCAAGCTCACCTAGGATAGCCATTACGCCACCAGCACGGTGAACGTCTTCCATGTGGTATTTAGGCGTCGAAGGAGCAACTTTACATAGGTGTGGAACGCGGCGAGACATCTCGTCGATATCACCCATATCAAAATCAATCTCACCTTCTTGAGCTGCCGCTAAAAGGTGAAGTACTGTGTTACTTGAACCACCCATCGCGATATCTAGCGCCATTGCATTATCAAAGGCTGCGCGGTTTGCGATGTTGCGTGGCAGTGCTGACTCGTCGTCTTGCTCGTAATAACGCTTGGTTAGATCAACGATGCGCTTACCGGCATTGATGAACAGTTCTTCACGGTCTGCGTGCGTCGCCAGCATAGAACCGTTACCAGGCTGAGATAGACCAAGTGCTTCTGTTAGACAGTTCATTGAGTTTGCAGTGAACATACCTGAACATGAACCACAGGTTGGACATGCTGAACGTTCTACTTGCTCACTTTGCTCATCAGAAATGGTTGGATCGGCACCCTGAATCATCGCGTCAACAAGGTCGAGCTTGATGATTTGATCTGAAAGCTTAGTTTTACCTGCTTCCATTGGACCGCCTGATACAAATATCACTGGGATGTTAAGGCGCATTGCTGCCATCATCATTCCCGGAGTGATTTTGTCACAGTTAGAGATACACACCATTGCATCAGCACAGTGTGCATTGACCATGTATTCTACTGAATCCGCGATAAGCTCACGTGATGGCAGTGAGTACAGCATGCCGCCGTGGCCCATTGCGATACCATCATCGACTGCGATGGTGTTGAATTCTTTAGCGATACCGCCCGCTTTCTCTATTTCACCCGCAACCAGTTGACCCATATCTTTAAGGTGAACGTGGCCTGGTACGAATTGAGTGAAAGAGTTTACAACCGCGATGATTGGCTTACCGAAGTCATCATCTTTAACGCCAGTTGCACGCCATAAAGCGCGCGCACCAGCCATGTTGCGTCCGTGGGTAGTTGTTGCTGAACGATAGATTGGCATTGCTTAAATCCTTATAAATACTTGGCTGTTGCTTACTTAGTTGATTGTGTTTGGTTAGCTGAAGCGTGGTTTTCTGGGTAAACATAATCTAACCAGCCCCACTTATCTTCAGTCGTGCCATTGAATAAACCAAAGTAAGCCGCTTGAACTTTTTCAGTGATAGGACCGCGTTTGCCTTCACCTACTGTAATTTTGTCTACGCTGCGAACTGGAACGATTTCTGCTGCTGTGCCTGTCATGAATACTTCATCGGCAAGGTATAGCGCTTCACGAGCAATGTTCTCTTCACGGATTTCATAACCCATGTCTTTTGCTAGCGTCATGATCGAATCACGAGTAATACCCGGCAGAATTGCGCTGGTTGCTGGTGGTGTTGATAGCACGCCATTACGAATCACGAAGATGTTCTCGCCCGCACCTTCTGAAAGGTAACCATCGACACTTAGGGCGATACCTTCATCGTAACCATGACGACGAGCTTCACCACCAACCAGTAGTGAAGATAGGTAGTTACCACCGGCTTTTGCTGCGGTTGGGATGGTATTTGGCGCTGCACGGTTCCAGCTTGATATCATCGCATCTACGCCATTTTCTAGCGCTTCTTCGCCTAGGTAAGAACCCCAAGGGAAAGCAGCGATGATCAGATCCATCTCAGTGTTTTCTGGCGGGCAGACACCCAAACCAACGTTACCAACGAAACCTAGAGGGCGGATGTACGCTGACTCTAGCTTATTTTGGCGTAGCGTTTCGCGAGTCGCTTCCATAATTTCTTCCTCTGTGTAAGGAATTGGGAAGCGGTAGATTTTCGCTGAGTCTTTTAGGCGTCTTGCATGCTCTGGGTGACGGAAGATAACCGGGCCCTTTGGCGTGTTGTAACAACGAACACCTTCAAACACAGAAGTACCGTAGTGCATTGCGTGAGTCAGGACGTGAACGTTCGCCTCTGCCCAAGGAACCATTTCACCGTTAAACCAAATATAGTCTGCTGTTTTAGCTGTCATGTTAGCGGTTCCTTATGCGTTTATCTTTTGTTGTAAGTTGTTGTTTGGCAATTCATTACGGCTGATCGAGATAACGTCAACGGTACGCACATCCCACAGTTTTTCGATTTGGTTTACCAAGAAAGAGATCGGACGCTCACTGTCGACAATGATCTCAACACTCGCCACTTTGCTTTCGTGGTTTTGAGTGCCAGCTACTTGCTTAACAATAAAGCCACGGTGGCGGATAACACGAAGAACACGCTCTAGTAGTACAGGCTTATCATCGGCTTTGATGTCTAATAGGTATCTTTTCATGTTATGTGTTCTCCAACATCTCACTGTTTGAAGCACCTGGCGGTACTAGTGGCCATACGTTCTCTTCTTCATCGATAAGAACATGAAGTAGGTAAGCGGTTTTGCTCTCTAGCATCTCTTTCAGTGCTGGTTCTACTTCTTCTTTACGCGTGATGGTTTTGCCCGGGATATCAAATGCTTTCGCTAGCATGACGAAATCCGGGTTGTCATCCAAGATGGTTTCACTGTGTCGGCCATCAAAGAACAGCGATTGCCATTGACGAACCATGCCTAAGCGCGAGTTGTTAAGCAGCACCATTTTTACTGGGATTTGGCGACGCTTCAGCGTACCAAGCTCTTGAATGTTCATCATGAACGAGCCGTCACCAGAGATAAGTATAGATTGGTCATTAGGACGACCAACCGATGCACCCATGGCTGCAGGTAGGCCAAAGCCCATAGTGCCTAAGCCCGCTGAAGTGATGAAGTTTTGTGGATCGCGTGGCTGAATGTGTTGAGCTGCCCACATCTGATGTTGGCCAACATCGGTCGAAACCATAGAACTCGCAGGCATCATGTCTGACAGTTGTTTCAACAACAGAGGTGCGAAGATAAGGTCGCCAGGGTGGTCGTAACGCCATTTGAATGAGCTACGAAGGCCTTCGGAGTGATGAACCCAAGAAGAGATGTCTTGGCTTAGCTCCAGTTGAGGCATGATCTTGTTGATGTCACCACGAATTGGTGCATCGGCAAGACGTAGTTTACTGAACTCTGCCGCATCGATATCAATATGGATAACTTTAGCGTGCGGTGCAAAGGTGTCGAGCTTGCCGGTTACTCGGTCATCAAAACGAGCGCCAACAACAATCAACAGGTCACTTTCTTGAACCACTAGGTTAGCGGCTTTGGTGCCGTGCATACCCAGCATACCCAAGTAGTGTGGGTCGTCACGTTCAATGGTGCCTAAGCCTTTTAGTGTGCTTACTGCAGGCATTGGGTTTAGACGTAAAAACTCACGAACAGCATCGGTTGCTTTCGCCAGTTGAACGCCACCACCTACGTATAAAACAGGACGAGTCGCTTGAGACAAGAAGTACTGAGCTTGCTCAATAGCATCCGTTGTCACTACGGGAATGGCTGGTGGTGTAAATTCAGGAAGAACTTTCACAGGGGACTCTGCTAATTGAACGTCTTTAGCTATATCGACAATAACCGGACCGGGACGTCCTGCTTTTGCAACGATAAATGCTTCAGCCAATGTCGGCGCAAGATCTTCAATATCGGTAACAAGGTAGCTGTGTTTAGTACATGACAGAGACATACCAATCACATCCATTTCTTGGAATGCATCGGTACCAATGTGGGAACTAGCAACTTGACCAGTGATAGCTACGAGTGGGATGGAATCCATAAAAGCATCAGCAAGACCTGTGACTAGGTTAGTTGCCCCCGGGCCTGAGGTTGCCATACAAACAGCGACGTCTTGCGTTGCTCGAGCCATACCGATAGCGGCCATTGCAGCGCCTTGCTCATGGCGACATAGGATATGTTCAACCCCGCCGTCATAGAGTGCATCGTAGATTGGCATGATGGCACCGCCAGGGTAACCAAATACGGTCTCAATGCCTTGTTGCTTGAGTGCGGATACGACCAGTTCTGCGCCTTTCATCGTAATTCCTCCGTATTACCTTTGTTTTGGTAATTGTTTCCATTGTCTCTGCACATCTTGTGCTCCCATTCTTCCTGTAAATCGGCAAAGCCGAAAATGTTTCAAAATATAAAATCGAATGTCTAAATTAGAAAAAACCCCCGGACTTTTCAGTGCGGGGGTTTTTTCTAATTCGTGGTTACTTTTTTCCCACTCGCCCCCGCGCAGTCTCAATAATGACTACGATAATCAGGTTAATCAGTGCGTAAATGCGAGCGTTAAATGTCATAAAGTTCGAGTTTTCTCGTTTATTGTCTTAAGTAAATGTCTACATCTCTAGTGTTATCACACAAATCTGCTGCATGACAAGGAAAATGTCATTCTTTTTTCACATTAAAACACCATTCCACCACGCTATATAACAACCTTATCGCTTTGGTGAGCAATGAATATCCAGAGTGAATACTTTTAAATCAAAGACAAAGGAAAGTTATGGGACTCGCAATAATTCATAGCCGAGCTAGTGTGGGTGTAGAGGCACCAGAAGTGACTGTGGAAGTGCATATTAGCAACGGAATGCCCGGTTTTACGCTGGTGGGTCTACCTGAAACGACGGTTAAGGAATCTAAAGATCGAGTAAGGAGTGCCATCATCAATTCTCGCTTTGAATTTCCATCGAAAAGAATCACGGTCAACCTTGCACCTGCAGATTTACCCAAAGAGGGAGGACGTTTCGATCTGCCAATTGCGCTTGGGATTTTGGTGGCGTCAGATCAGCTTCCTACATCAAAAATAGTTCAACATGAATTTATCGGTGAGTTGGCGTTATCGGGAGAGCTGCGTTCAGTCAAAGGAGTGCTACCAGCAACATTAGCGGCGGATAGTGTTGAGCGATGCTTGGTGGTTCCGCACCATAACGGTGATCAGGCGGCCTTAGTTGGCAAGGGAGCGCATAAATCTGCACAAACCTTGTTGGAGGTTTGCGCTGATATGTGTGGCCAGGCTCAGCTTGGTTTATATCGAACCGAGCATCATCATGTCGATGTGTCTGATAATCGTGACCTACAAGATATTATTGGCCAGCAACAAGGTAAGCGAGCACTGGAGATCGCCGCAGCGGGCAACCATAACCTTCTTTTTCTCGGCCCGCCCGGAACTGGAAAAACCATGTTGGCGTCTCGATTGCGCGATTTGTTACCTGAGATGAGTGACGACGAGGCGATGGAAACCGCTTCGGTGGCTTCTTTAACGCAACAAGAAATCAATCAATACAACTGGAAACAACGACCTTTCCGTTCTCCACACCATTCGAGTTCGATGGCAGCATTGGTCGGTGGTGGCTCGATACCTCGCCCCGGAGAGATCTCTTTGGCGCATAACGGATTATTGTTTCTCGATGAGATGCCTGAGTTTGAGCGCAAGGTGCTCGATTCATTACGAGAGCCTCTAGAGTCAGGTGAGATCATTATTTCACGCGTGGCAGGCAAGACTCGTTTTCCTGCACGCTTTCAGTTGGTCGGAGCCTTGAACCCAAGCCCGACTGGTTATTACGAAGGCAATCAAGCACGCGCTAATCCTCAGATCATATTGCGCTATCTCAATCGACTATCAGGGCCGTTATTGGATCGATTTGATATGTCGTTAGAGATCCCTCTATTGCCCAAAGGGATGTTAGCCGAAGGTGGTGACCGTGGTGAAACCACTCAAGTCGTGAAGCAAAGGGTTAAGCAGGCTCGCGAGTTGATGTTATCTCGAAACCATAAATCGAATGCACTGTTAGGTAGCCGAGAAATTGAAAAGTACTGCCCACTGAGGCGTGAGGATGCAGAATTTCTGGAAACGGCGCTGCATCGATTAGGTTTATCAATTCGTGCCTATCATCGAATCATCAAGGTAGCGCGAACCATTGCAGACCTAGACGGTAACGAACAGATTGAAAAGAAGCATTTATCGGAAGCGCTTGGTTACCGAGCAATGGATCGATTGTTGAAGCAACTTACGGCTCAAGCGGTGTAGTCATACCAATCGTAGTAAACAACGGGTCATTTATTTACTGTGATTGGTATAGAAACAAGAAAGCCTGCTTTTTACGTAGGCTTTCGTTGTTATGAACCAGTTGTTATGAACTAATGGTTATTAGCGCGCTGTGATTCCGAACTAGAATTTGTAGTTCAGGCCGACTGAGACGATGTATTGCGACTCATCGTAGAAAGTAATGTTCGAGTCGCTGGTGCCGTAGCCCGCAAGCGAAACAAACGACCAGTTTTCCCAGTCCATGAATTGATCATATTCATACGCGGCAAATAGGTTGATGTTGTCGTCGCTGCGCTTCTTGCTGTAGATAGGGTTGCTTGCATCGTAAGAGCGTTGGTTATAGCCCGCTGTTAGTGCGTATTGGTGACGACCCATACCGCCAAACAAACTCACTTCACCGCCAAACTGTTCATAAGAGGCAGCTTTGCCATCGGCAGAACTTGATTGGTAAATCAATGATGGTACTAACATCATGGTGCGATTGATTGGTTGACGGTACTGACCTTTCAGATAGAAAGTATTGGCATCACGCTGAAGTTCTTCTCTAACTCGATCATCTTCTACATCTTTGGTGGCGTAGGCCATGTCTAACGAGAAAGCTGAGCCCGCAATGCTACTTAGTTTCAAACGAAAGGCATTGCCTGTTTCATCCGTTTTGGTGCGACCTGAAGTGGTGTTGTACGGATCGGCCCAAGTCTCACCAGACATGACAGTCGGCAGAAGTGAAGCGTCGATGGTCATGCCTGACTCTAGTTGGTATTTATAACCCAATTCAAGCACCACAGTACCTGTTGCTACGTCATCACGAGTTGTACCTGTGTATACCTGGTGATTTAATTTTTCGCCAAAGGTGTAAGCAATACTACCCAAAGGAGCGATAAGAAATGAGCTCTCAGATGAAGCTTTCTGGTTAATGGACGAAATGGTGCTATCTGCATCGGTATTAAAGTTTGAGGTGGAAGAGGTAACCCCTGTATTAATAGAAATTTCACCACTGAAACCTTGTTCGTCTGCAAGCTTGGCAAAAGCAGGAGAGGTTGCAATGCTCAGTGCCAAAAGCGTTATTTTTATTTTCATTCAAAGGCTCCTTGCCTACCAGTTCTTAGGACTGGATATTAATATCAGTAAAGCACAACGTTTTCAGGATGATTGTTTATCTATGAATATTTTTGAACTAGTGCAAAAAAGGAAGCCGAAGCTCCCTTTAATCAATACGTTACTTCTTAAGTAGGAAGTTAACGAGCTCGAAGTACTCATCGAGAGAGCTGATACCTTGAGCGTCTACTAGGTAGCGGTTGTTAACGACGACCGCAGGAACACCAGAAAGACCGCTGTCTTTGAATGCTTTGTCGAAGCGGCGAACCATAGAGTCGACTGCAAAGCCGTTGTATGCCGCATCGAATTTCTTAGCATCAACGCCTTCATCTAGGAAGATTTGACGCAATTCTGCTTCATCGCGTGGTGGCTTGTTCATGGTGTGGATGCGGTTAAACATCACTGGCACCATTTTGTCTTCAACTTTCAGGGCAATCATGGTTGCGTAAGCTTTGCTCATTGGCAGACCCATGTTGCCACCCATGAATGAAACATGGTTCTTCTGTAGCTTAGTGTCTTTTGGTAGCTGTTGTTTTAGCTGCTGGATGATTGGTTCAAAGCTATTACAGTGTGGGCAGTAAAAAGAGAAGAACTCTGTCACCATTGGTTTTTTTGATGCTTCTAGATCGAGAACTTTGTAGTGTTCACCTTCGTTAAATTTCGCAGCGTGAGCTGAAAGGCTCAACATGATCAATGAGAAAAATGCGAATAGCTTTTTCATTTATCCAATCTCCATTATGTTTGAATTTTTATCTAGTTGTGTTGCGATTGCTGTTACCACTGAGGCATTAACGAAAGTGGTGGCTCTTGCAGGGTAGCAATTTGCTCTTTACAAGCAAGTACTTGTTGCTCCCAATATTTTGGATCATTAAACCATGGGAAGGCTAGAGGAAATGCAGGATCGTTCCATCGTTTCGCCAACCATGCCATGTAATGCACCATACGTAGACCGCGTAGTGGTTCGATTAGTTTCAGTTGCGCGGTATTAAAATCGCAAAATTCTTGATAGCTCTCTAGCAGAATATCCAGTTGCATTAGCTTATCTTGACGCTCGCCGTTAAGCAGCATCCACAAATCTTGTATCGCAGGGCCGTTACGTGCGTCATCAAGATCGACGAACATTGGCCCGTCACGCCATAAGATATTGCCAGGGTGGCAGTCACCATGCAGGCGGATATTTTCAATATTGCTTGGCCACTGGCTCTCTAGCTCTTTGATCAGAAGGTCGACATCATTAAAGAATGCGTTCTCTAGGTGTGTCGGGATAAACTGAGAGCTCTCTAGAATTTTACGTGGTTGATAAAGGTATTCGTCTAAGCTGATGGTCGGGCGATGCTGGAATGTTCTTCCTGCGCTGGCTTTATGAATACGCCCAAGAAAACGTCCAACGCCTTCCAATTGGTCTAGATTGTCGACTTCGTACTGTCTGCCACCAACACTTTCAAATAAGGTAAATAGGTAGCCTTGATATTCATGTAAGGTTGCGCCATTGATTCGCATTGGAGGTGCAACTGGCATCTCTTGTTCGATAAGCTCGAGTGCGAAGTCATGCTCTTCTTGGATCTGTGCTTTGTTCCAGCGCTGCGGACGATAAAACTTAACGACGTAGCGTTTACGGTCTTCATCGGTGAATTGATACACTCGATTTTCGTAACTGTTGAGAGCGAGAAGCCCGGATTCAGCACGGACTCCAATACTCTCCAGTGCGTACCACATGAAGTCGGGAGTCAGGTTATCAAAGTTAAAGGCTTGCATCGTCATAGAATAAAAAAGGCTCATTACTGAGCCTTTTTCCATTTATTGGGTTGTTATACCTAGCACTAAGGTGACTGGTATCAGAGCTTCTTGATAAAGCGGCTTTCGACTTTCATCGTAAACTCTTCATTATCCGAGAGTATAAACTGAATTGTCGAAACTGGTGAGCTCAGTTTTTCTGGATCGACGCCCAAACTGATAGGAAGGTTTAAAACCTCACCTGGGTCTACGGTAATCTTTTGTTTACCGTACCAGATAGAATCCGGTAGCCCGCTGACATCAAGTTTGTACTCTTGCTCTTGCTGAGTCTTGTTGATGACTTTCAAGTTGTAAGTATTTTCGACAAGCCCTTGGCTATTGATTCTAAATAGTTGGTTTCTATCGCGCAGAACGCTTAAGCCTGCAGGATCAACACTCGCGATTTGTGCGAAAAACAGCCCCAACATAACGATCAGTATTACGCCATAGCCCAAGAGCTTAGGACGCATCACCTTGGTTGAGTGCCCCTCAAGCCTATGTTCGGTGGTGTAGTTGATCAGACCTTTCTCATAACCCATACGTTCCATGGTGTTGTCACAAGCATCAATACACGCGCCACAGTTAATACACTCGTATTGCAGACCGTCACGAATATCGATACCCGTCGGGCACACTTGAACGCATAAATTACAGTCAATACAGTCGCCTAGACCAAGTTCTTTTGGATCGGCTTTACGAGAGCGAGGGCCGCGGCTTTCACCTCGTTCAGTGTCGTAACCCACGATGAAGGTATCTTTATCGAACATTGCCGATTGGAAACGCGCGTAAGGACACATGTGCAGACAAACAATAGAACGCATCCATCCGGCATTCGCATAAGTACACCCAGCAAAGAACAATACCCAAAACACAGGCCAAAAAGTCGAGTTAAAGGTAAAGAAGCCAACCACCAGCTCTTTGATTGGGATGAAATAACCGACAAAGGTTAAGCCCGTCGCAATCGCAATCGCCCACCATGCGATGTGTTTGATGGTTTTTCTGAGAATTAAATTGCTCGTCAGTTTGCCCGAGTCTTGTTTTCTTCGCTTATTGGCAGCACCCTCCAGTTTCTCTTCGAACCAGATGTACATGAAGGTCCAGACGGTTTGTGGACACAGGTAGCCACACCAGACTCGCCCTAAGAAGGTGGTTATGAAGAACAAGCCAAACGCCGCAATCATGAAGAGGATAGCGAGTAGCGTTAGATCTTGTGGGTATAGCGTGGTGCCAAAGAAGTTGAACTGCTGGCTACCTATATCGAGCAAGATCGCTTGTCGTTCACCGAATGGAATCCATGGGATAAGCGCAAAAAGTAAAAGTAAGAACCAACCGCCGTAACGACGAAGTTGTTGGAATTTACCTTTGCTTTCTCGAACATAGATTCGGTTACTTGGGTTAAATCGATCTCCATTACCTTTATGTGTTTTTGGGTTAAAGGTTTTAGGAGTCACATCTTTGATATCGATTTTATCCTGACTCATGGACTATCCTTTTTGTGGCTTGTTTGCCCGGTTAACTCGGGCATGACGACATTACTTGAAAGTATGGTTTAGAGAACCTGTAGAAATTGAGCTTGGTGCATTTGTTGGTATCGCACTCACTCTTATTATTTTAGAAGATTCTTATGGGTGGCGATTATAGCGACAATCTTGTTCTCATTTCTTTAACGCTATCAACCTTTAACAACAAAAGTCATAACAGTTGTGACGAAAAAATAGCGAACAGAAACAAAAAAGCGACCGAGCGGTCGCTTTTAAACATTGAGTGTTTTATCTATACGGCAATTGAGCTCTAAATAAATAGGCGACTAAAGAAGGCCACGCGCTTTTAGAATTGCGGTTTTGAAATCATCTTCTTGGTCTTTTTTAAGACCTGGGATCATTTCATCTTTTTCGCTATTACGCATTTTTAGATGGTAGATAAGAACATCGTCAGTTAGCTCTTCAAGCTTACCTTGGTAGCCCGCTTCTTTTGATAGCTTAATGATGAACTCTAATAGGTTAAGCTCTTGATCTTTCTGCCACTCAGGCTCCATCAGTTCAAGCAGTTCTTCAATGCGGTGACACTTCATACTTTATTTCTCCACAAATTTTATAATGATTTGTGGCTAAGGTATCAAATCGGGTAGGGAATACCAATGTGTAAACACATTTCAAGATGGGAGCGGGCAAGAAAAAAGCGCAGTAAAAACTGCGCTTTTTGTTAAGCGGCTTTAATCACTTTTGTTGCAGTCGGTGCTAATAAAGCAGCCTTCTCAACGAGAGTCATTGTAGGAGCCAATTTCTTAGCCGTTGGAGCAGCAACAAAGCCACTACGACGACGCATCGCACTACGGTTGGTGTGCGAGAACCTGACAGCTGTTGGGCGCATTAATTTACCTAACGGTCAGGCATATCCATTGCCAATCTAATGGCCTGATTTATCATGAGCTCCTCCTCAATTGCTTGAAGAGTCACTCGTCTGGCTTTCGCCAATCCGAAAAATAAATCAGGATAATGATATGCATGCATATCAAGGGTTAGATTATCACTATCTAAGTTATCGATCGACGCCTGAGTGATAATTAAACGATATTAGAGCTAAAATAGTGTGAGCAGTATATTTGAGTTTGAACCTCTTTCAGGCTTAAGATGATGCTTTAAAGGAGGTGCATATGTCGTTCTTAAAGAAAACGTTAGCAAGTTTTGGAATTGGATCTGCCAAGGTGGATTCTGTATTGCAACAGGAAGTGCTTTATCCAGGTAAGAAGGCGAGCATTATTGTACATGTCTACGGAGGCGCTCAGCCGCAGGAGATCGATAACATTGATCTCAACTTATGCTGTCGCTACGTCAAAGAAGTTACCGCGAACTCGCAAGGGCAAGAGGGCGGTCATAAACGCCGAATGCACCAGACGTACTCGCTTGCCAAATGGAGCTTGCCGTATGCCTTTGTGATTCAGCCGGGTGAAACCCGTGACTTTGAATGTGAGTTTGATGTGCCACTGAACACACCGGTTACGATTGGTGATTCAAAGGTGTGGCTGGAAACCGGGTTGGATATTGCGATGGCGATTGACCCATCGGATAAAGACACCTTAACGGTTCGTCCCGACCCACTGCTCGATGGTATTTTTAACGAGCTTGAAGCTCAAGGCCTGCGCATTCGTCAAGTGGAATGTGAAGCGGTCAAAGGCTTTGAACTGCCGTTTGTACAAGAGTTTGAGTTTGTGCCGACGACGGGTCCTTATCATGGCCGTTGGCGTGAATTGGAAGTGGTGGCTCATCGTGATGAAACAGAGCTGAAGCTGTGGTTCGAGATTGATAGAAATCGCGATGGTGCAAAAGGCATGTTAGCGAGCTTGCTAGGCGTTGGTAAGCTACAGCGTCAATTGAGTGTGCCACTGGATACCTCACCACAAGATGCTGGCAAGATGGTACTTGAATATCTAGATAACGCCTCTTAGTTCCTATAATCCTTTATTTAACTCTTTGGTTATTTAGTTTTGGATCTTTTAGCCTCATTACATATTTCAGGCGTCATTGGTGTCATAAAAGGTGTCATAAAAATTTAAGCTTACACGTGTAAGCTTAATGTGCAATACTGGGTCAATCGAACATTTACTCTAGTAGGATATTCATGTCTGCATCATCAGCCAGCGAATACAGTGACATCGAAGAACGCGCTAATGCAATAACCCATGGCTTGGGCGTTGTGCTCGGCGTGGTTGGTCTGATCTTGCTGCTTATTCGTGCGTTTGATTACCAAGCCGACATGCTAACTGTTGCTAGTATGGCGGTGTATGGCAGCAGTATTATTCTGCTCTTTCTCGCTTCCACGTTGTACCACTCTATCACCACTGAGAAAACCAAGCGCTTACTCAAAACCCTTGACCACTGTGCGATTTATTTGTTGATTGCGGGCAGTTACACGCCGTTTCTCTTAGTGGGCTTAAGAACTCCATTAGCGATGGGCTTGATGGCGGTGATCTGGGGGATTGCGCTAGTGGGCATCATCATGAAGATAGCCTTCGTTTATCGATTCAAGCGTTTATCGCTGTTCATTTACCTAGCGATGGGGTGGCTATCTTTGATTGTTGTTTATCAATTAGCGATGAATATCGATATTGGTGGTTTGGTGTTACTGGCAGTTGGCGGGGTGATTTACTCGCTGGGTGTAATTTTCTATGTGGCAAAACGCATCCCTTATAACCATGCCATTTGGCACCTGTTTGTGTTGGCGGGCTGCGCTTGCCATTTCTTCGCTATCTACTTGTACGTGACTCCGGTTTAGTTTTTATTGAACCGGTATGCCCCTAACGGGTAGAAACGTCAGTGATCTCCACGTCTATTTTATATTCAGGATACTTATCAACATCGATCGCTAAGTATTTACCTTCTGCCGAAGTTTGTGGTCGAAGGTAGGTATCAGCAAGGCGCTTAATGGATTGCCAAGTGTTGATACTGCCTTGATGCAGCAGCTCACCCGTTGGTGAGTAGACAGTGATATTTAGCGTAACTAGCACTACGGCTTCTGTGCTTTGGTTAGTGACTGAAATAGGTAAGATTAGCTGTTCATTCTCGTAGAGTCCTGCCCCAATCAAAACGTCCACACCTGATTTGGAAAGCTGCAAGCTTGGCTTGGTGTCTCCAATCTTGATTGTGGTACCGCGTGTGTTTTTGGCTACAGGAATACTCGTCAATGCTGAATCTGCATTCGATGATGCGTTACTCACATACTGCCAAGTAAAATCGTCTTTTAGTAACACTTGCTTACCATCAGACAATGTGACCATTTGATCAGCAAAGGCAGAACTTACGAATACTGAGTTTGCGAGCAATGCGCTAGCGAGAAGTACGTATGATTTCATCTGTGTTTCCTTAAATATTCGCGGAATTAGCGTCGCCAAAAGGCTGGGAAAAATAGAACAATGAGCGTCAGTATCTCGAGTCGTCCCATTAGCATGCCTAAACTTAGCAACCATTTAGCGGCGTCTGGCAGTGGAGCAAAGTTCCCGGTTGGACCGATCACGCTGCCCATTCCCGGACCCACGTTGGCAACGGCTGTGATAGCGCCTGAGATGCTTGTTATTGGGTCTAACCCCATCGCACTCAAACCACCAGCAATTAAGATAATCGTAATAAAGAACATCAAACCAAATGCGACGAGTGAACGCACAATGTCGTCATTCACAGGTCGCTGATTGTAGCGTTGAACAAACACGCCCGACGGGTGAATCAGCTTCATCATTTGTTTGTGGAGCATGGTCATCGCGATCTGGAAACGGAAGATTTTGATACCGCCAGAGGTTGAACCCGAGCAAGCGCCCGCCATCATTAGGAATGCAAACAAGGTAGTTGGTAGTGCACCCCACGCGGTGAAGTCTTCTAAGCCAAAACCGGTTGTGGTGACGACTGATACAATGTTGAACATCGAAACACGCATCGCATCCATAACTGTGTAGCCATCTCTAACCACTAGCCATGTCGATATTACGGCGCTGGTGACCAAGAACAGGTATGTAAAACCTCTCACTTGCGCGTCTTTGTAGAGGATTGAGAGTTTTCTTCCACGCAGTGCGCTAACGAACAGTAAGAACGGCAGGCCGCCAAGGAACATGAACAGGGTTCCTACCCAGTGAGCGCTGTTGGAGAAGTGGTTCATCGATCCATCTGAGGTTGAGTAACCCCCCGTCGACAGTGTTGTGAACGCGTGATTGATCGCGTCAAAGATGCCCATGCCTGCAAACAAATAGCTAATGATGCATAAACCAGTCAGAACCAGATAAACCGCTACGATGTTCTTCGCGACGGTTTTTGCTCGTGGGCTGCTTTTATCTGACCAATCGGATGATTCGGTTTGGAACAGGCGCATACCACCAACGTTGAGCATTGGTAGAACCGCTACCGCCATCACGATAAAGCCGATGCCGCCTAACCATTGCAGTATAGAACGCCACAACAGAATGCTTGGTGCCATGCTGTCTAAGCCGCTTAATACGGTTGAGCCTGTCGTGGTGATACCTGACATGGTTTCGAAGTAGGCGTCCGTAAAGCTGATGTGGTTAATGAAGACAAAGGGCAGGGCGGCAAAGGCGCTGGCAATTGTCCAAACCAAAGAGGTGATAAGGAACATGTCCCGCACCCCAAGTCGGAACTTAGCGGAGCGGCCCAAGCTCAAGCAGATGAACGCCACAATGTGCGTGATCACTACCGATTGACCAAACTCGAGGAAGCCACCGGTGCCAGTAAAAAAGGCAACCAATGTGGGGATGTACATGAAAAGGGCGAGTTTTGATAACACTAACCCTATCACTAATAATATCGGACGAAAGTTGACCATAGCTTAATAGACCATAGCTTTAATTGATTACAGCTTTGTGCCGGAGCGTCGTTCTCACAAAAAGAAAGTTGCGAGAAGAAGCTTACGAGAACAAGGCTATAAGAAGAACGGGCTCGGTTGGAATAGAGACTCAACATCAGGTACGTATTTCTTGTCCACTAGGAACATCACTACGTGGTCATCCTGTTCGATTACGGTTCTATCGTGCGCGATAAGCACCTCTTCTCCGCGAACAATCGCACCAATAGTGGTGCCCGGTGGCAGTTTGATGTCGCCAATCGCTCGGCCAACGACTTTAGATGTGGTCTCGTCACCGTGAGCAATGGCTTCAATCGCCTCTGCAGCACCGCGACGTAGAGAGGATACGTTAACAATATCAGCACGACGAACGTGAGTAAGCAGCGCAGAAATCGTCGCTTGCTGTGGAGATATCGCAATATCAATCACGCCCCCCTGAACAAGGTCGACATAAGCGCCACGCTGAATCAGCACCATTACTTTCTTGGCACCCATTCGCTTCGCCAGCATCGCTGACATGATGTTGGTTTCATCTTCATTGGTTAGAGCAATGAACACATCAACTTGATCGATGTTCTCTTCTGTTAGCAGCTCTTGGTCGGCTGCATCACCACAGAATACGATGGTGTTTTCTAATTCTTCAGATAGCTTCTCGGCGCGAGTGTAGCTGCGCTCGATAAGTTTGATGCTGTAGCTTTGCTCAAGGCGTTTTGCCAAGCTAGCACCAATGTTACCACCGCCAACAATCATGATGCGACGATACGGTTTCTCTAGGCGTTGCAGTTCACTCATTACTGAGCGGATGTGGTTACTTGCTGCCACAAAGAAAACCTCATCATCGGCTTCAATGATGGTGGTGCCTTGTGGGCGAATAGGGCGACCTTGACGGAAGATAGCGGCAACACGAGTATCGATGTGCGGCATGTGCTCACGCAAAGCAGACAGGGCGTTACCAACCAATGGTCCACCGTAATAAGCTTTTACTGCTACTAGGCTAACTTTCTGTTCAGCAAAACTTACAACCTGCAATGCACCTGGGTATTGAATCAGGCGCTCGATGTAGCTGGTCACTAGCTCTTCGGGTGCAATCAGGTGATCGACTGGGATAGCACCTGATTTGAACAGCGCTTCTTTCTCTTCTAGATATTGAGGAGAACGAATACGAGCAATTCGGTTTGGCGTATTAAACAGAGAGAAGGCAACCTGACATGCGGCCATGTTGGTTTCATCCATGTTGGTTACGGCAACCAACATGTCGGCATCTTGCGCGCCCGCTTCACGTAGTGTGTTCGGGTGGCTGGCATAACCGTTTACAACCCTAAGGTCGTATTTGTCCTGAAGTTCACGCAGTCGGTCGGCATTACGGTCGACGATCGTGATGTCATTGTTTTCACCCACTAGGTTTTCAGCAAGGGTACCGCCAACTTGTCCAGCACCTAGAATAATGATCTTCATAGCCTTTCTCTTATTTTTTGCCGTTGTAATTCTAGTGATCTCTTTTCGCTTTGATAATGCACTAGAAAGAAACAGCGGCTAAGAAATAAATTCTTAGCCGCTGTTAGTTGTTATGCCTGTTTTACTAGAACTGCGTAGTAGAAGCCATCCATATCTTCTTCACCAGGTAGTATTTGACGACCCGGTTTTTCGATATCAGACCCAACTAGCGTTGCGTTCTCGGTGCGCTCTAAGAATGCTTTCACTTGCAGCACGTTTTCTTGCGGCGTGATAGAACATGTCGCATAAACCATGGTGCCGCCTTCTTTTAGCTGGCGCCACATTGCATCCAAAATCTCACTTTGCAGCTCTGCTAGTGCATCAATATCAGAGGCACGGCGTAGCCACTTAATGTCAGGGTGACGGCGGATTACACCCGTCGCTGAACACGGAGCATCAAGTAGGATGCGGTCAAACTGACTGCCTGTCCACCACTCTTCAGGGTAGCGAGCATCACCACAGATTACGTCGGCACGCAGTTGTAGGCGTTCAAGGTTATCGTAAACGCGGTCTAGGCGTTTAATATCACTGTCGATTGCAACCACTTCAGTGTCTTGAGTATGTTCAAGAATGTGTGCAGTTTTGCCACCAGGTGCTGCGCAGCAATCTAGGATTAGCTCACCATCTTTTGGTGTTAGGAAATCAACGGAAAGCTGAGCTGCAGCGTCTTGTACTGATACCCAGCCTCGGTCGAAACCAGGAAGCAAAGTAACATCACAAGGTGACGCTAATTTTATGGCATCAGCCGCTTCAGGGTGCAGTGTGTATTCAATGTTTTCGTTTTTAAGCAGTTCAACATACTCGTCACGAGTGTGGTGTTGGCGGTTTACGCGTAGCCACATTGGTGCCTTGCTGTTGTTTGCTTCAACTAGTTGCTCCCACTGATCTGGGTAGCTTTCTTGAAGCATTTTCAGAATCCAGCTTGGATGGCTGTATTTGCCAGCATTGTGGCTAACGGCTTTCTCATCTAGCTCTTCTTGATCGCGCAGATAGCTGCGAAGCACTGCATTGATCAAACCACTGAGACTTGGGCCGCGCAGGGTTTTGGTTGCTTCAACGGTTTCAGCAACGGCAGCATGCGAAGGAATGCGCATAAAGCTCAACTGGTAAATGCCTACTAAGATCAGGTGGTGGAATACGCGCTTTTTACCTTTAAGCGAGTTTTCCATCAGTTCGTTAGCTATTGACTCTAAGCGAGGCAGGTAACGAAGTGCGCCGTAGCAAATCTCTTGCAGTAGAGCATGGTCTCGCGGACGGATCGTTTTTTGAGCCGCAGGGAGAGCGTGTGAAAGAGAGTGGCCTTTATCGACAACTTGGAATAGGACATTTGCAGCAGCAGCGCGAACATTCATGAGGGGTACCGAATATTTATTTGAATACATGAGGGCATCTCTGCCCTCGTAAAGGTTTTCTAAATAGTGTTTTTACAAGCTACACGTTTTTAAGTACATATTGAGTAGCTTTAAAGCGGTTAAGAAAGTTGAGTACCAACTTCAAACCAGCTTGCTCGTGAGTTCAAGATGTCCTGAACTGACATAGCTTTTTTACCTGGAACTTGTAGCTGTTCCAAGACTAGTACTTTGTTGCCAGTCGCAACATAAATACCAGTCTTATCTGCTTTGATGATTGAGCCAGCTGGCGCAGATGTCGATTCTTCATCAACACGTGTCTGCCAAACTTTAATGCTTTTTTCATCATTAGAGCTGCTATCAACAATCGCAAAGTGACTCATTGGCCACGGGTTGAAAGCGCGCACACAACGTTCGATGTGTTCTGCACTGTCATTCCAATCAATTTTAGCTTCTTCTTTACTCAGCTTCTTCGCGTAGTTAGCAAGTTCGTCGTCTTGCTTCTCAGCAACAGCTTTACCAGAAGCTATGTCTGCTAAACACTCAACAAGCGCGTCAGGGCCAAGGCCAGCTAGCTTTTCATACATTGACGCACTGGTGTCTGTTGCTTCAATTGGTAGCGTTGCGATGCTTAGCATGTCACCAGTATCTAGGCCGATATCCATCTGCATGATCGTTACGCCTGTCTCTTTATCACCCGCCCAAATAGAGCGTTGGATCGGAGCAGCACCACGCCAGCGCGGTAGGATAGAGCCATGCACGTTGATACAACCTAAGCGAGGTGTATCTAATACAGCTTGTGGTAACAGCATACCGTAAGCGACAACAACCATGATGTCAGCATTCAAATCTGTTAGCTCTTGTTTAGCTTCATCTGACTTGAAATTTTCTGGCTGGTAAACTGGAATGCCGTGCTCTAATGCAAGTTGCTTTACTGGTGGCGCAGACAGTTTTTTCCCTCGACCTGCTGGGCGATCTGGGTTGGTGTAAACTGCAATGACGTCATGCTCCGAAGACAACAACGCCGCCAAGTGACGGGCGGCGAAATCCGGAGTACCTGCGAAGACAATTCTTAAAGATTGACCCAAGGTAGACTTCCTTCTTAATTTAGTAATAGCAGCGGTTATTAACCTTGTTTCTCGTTGAAACGTTTAATCTTCGCTAGCTTATCTTGAATACGTTTGCGTTTTAGTGGTGATAGGTAATCAACAAACAACTTGCCTTCTAGGTGGTCAAGTTCGTGCTGAACACAGATGGCCAGAAGGTCATCTGCGTCGAATGTGAATTCGTTGCCTTCACGATCTAATGCTTTAACCGTTACTTCTGCAGCGCGAGGTACTAGAGCTCGAGCGCCTGGCACAGATAGACAGCCTTCTTCGATACCATCTTCGCCACGTTTGTCGGTAATTTCAGGGTTGATCAGAACCATAGGTTCGTCACGTGTTTCTGAAATATCGATAACAACGATGCGCTGGTGGAAATCTACTTGCGTTGCCGCAAGGCCGATACCTTCTTCGTCGTACATGGTTTCAATCATGTCATCAACGAACTTTTGAATCTCAGGGGTAACTTCTTTTACCGGTTTCGCCACGGTACGTAGACGATCATCTGGTAATGTTAATACTTGTAATACAGACATATACACTCGAAATATTGAACTGTGCCGAAACAGCTTAAACCTTGTTGGCTCAATTCTAGACATTTTAGAGGTCAAATGACAGCATCCTGAAGGTAATTCTCTAATCAGATGTCATATATTCAGACCAAGGAACCTAGGTCATGCGTCATTTTTCCCCCGCTTTATCTCTTATTTGTGCCTCGATTTCGTTTGCCGCTACGGCTGAAAGTAGTGCTCAACCTTTAACCATTAAACAGGGTGCACCCGAGGCGTATGTGGTGGTTAAGGGCGATACCTTGTGGGATATCTCCGCGATGTATCTCGATAGTCCGTGGTTGTGGCCAAGGTTATGGCAGGTAAACCCAGAAATAGAAAATCCTCACCTTATATATCCCGGAGATAAACTGTCTTTGGTTTGGATTAATGGCGAGCCCGTATTGAGCCTTAAGCCCGTCATCAAGCTGAGCCCTAAGATTCGTGTCTCTGAGAAGAAAGCAGTACCTACCGTGAATGAGGGGCTGGTTCTGCCTTATCTACAATCTGATCGCTTGGTTGATCAGCAAGATATTCAATCAGCTCAACGAGTGTTAGGGACGAGTGATGGCAAACGCTTCTTATCGGGTGAAGACCGATTGTTTATCTCTGGCAACCAACAACATCAAAAATGGGGTATTTACCGTTCTGTCGAAACTTACCAACGACAGCAACCTCAAGCGAGTATGACCTCTTTACGTTTGGTTGCTACAGCACGCCTTAAAGAGGTCGATGATGAATTCAGTAGCTTGCAGATAGACACGCAACTGCAAGAAGTGTTACTTAACGATCTCGTGTTGCCGGAACTAGGCGTCGATCAGGTGAACCTCTCTACCACGTTCTACCCTGCACCTAGTGCTGCGGGTCAGTTTGCTAATATCTTGGGCTCATTAGATGGCAGCCAATACAGCGCAAAGAATCAGGTCGTAGTTATTAACAAAGGATCGCAAGACAATCTTCGCCAAGGCTCTATGTTTACGCTCAGCGAAAGCGGCGCTGTGGTGTTTGGTAAGCAAGGTGAATACAGCTATAAAGAATCAGCGGCGAGCGATAAGGTGCAATTGCCAAGTACCTCACTGGGTAGTTTGATGGTCATTCGCCCTTACGAGTATTTTAGTTTGGCGTTGATCACTCAAAGCTCCAAGCCGGTTAGTAATGACATTCTGGCGGTATCACCTTTGGACCTTGCTGTGACAGAAGAGTCTAAGGGCACCGAGTGAATGAGCAACAACTGAGTGCTTGGCTAACTCTAAGTTTTGTTCCGCAATTGGGTAGCAAGCGCCTTTCTCGTTTGCTGAGTATTGATTCTCCTTCTAATATTGTTGGCTACTCAAGTCAGCAGCTACAAGCACTTGGTTTGTCTGCCAAGCAAATTTCCTATCTAAGAGAGCAAGCCCCGAGAGAAGTGGAGGCTTGCTTAGCGTGGCAAACAAGGCAGCCCAACCATCACATCATTACCCCGAATTGCTCGCATTATCCCAAACTGCTCAATGAGACCGCCTCTGCGCCAAGTGTGCTTTTCGTTAAAGGTCACGTTGAAAAACTGATTGAGCCTCAAATCGCTATGGTCGGCAGTCGCAATGCCAGTCTCGAAGGGTTGCAAACCGCGAAGTCCTTCGCTAAAGAGTTTGTACAAAATGGCTTGATCGTCACCAGTGGTTTAGCGTTAGGCATTGATGGCTATGCTCATGATGGTGCTCTGGATAAAGGAGGGGAGACCTTCGCAGTGTTGGGCTCTGGCTTAGATTCCATTTACCCTGCGCGGCACAGAAACTTAGCCGATAGAATTTGTGAGAATGGTGCGCTAATTTCAGAGTTTCGACCAAGTGCTAAACCAAGACCTGAACATTTCCCCCGACGTAATCGTATTATTAGTGGCTTGTCGCTAGGAACCTTAGTGGTTGAAGCGGCTGAGAAGAGTGGCTCTTTGATTACGGCTCGCTATGCCATGGAGCAAGGCCGAGAGGTGTTTGCGCTTCCAGGCTCAATTCATAGTCCAACCAGCCGCGGAGGTAACAGCTTAATTAAAGCTGGAGCATGTTTAGTACAAAATGCTCAAGATGTTCTGATTGAAATAAAGAGTCTGTTAGACTGGTCTATAGATCAGCAGCCCAGTTTGTTCGAGCCTACGCCGAATGAGGGTGAAAATGAGCAATTGCCATTTCCACAGCTGTTAGCTAACGTAGGATTAGAGGCGACACCCGTTGATATTTTGGCACAGAGAACCCATATACCTGTGCATGAGGTCATGATGCAGCTTTTAGAGCTTGAGCTCTCAGGGCATGTTGTTGCAGTTTCCGGTGGCTATATTCGAAAGGGGAGAGGCTAAGCTATGATGATGGACATACTGATGTACTTGTTTGAAACCTACATCCATAGCGATTCTGAATTGCAGGTGGATCAAGATGAGCTGGAAGATGAGCTTCTTCGAGCAGGGTTTCACCAAGATGATATTTATAAGGCCCTCCATTGGTTAGAAGATCTTGCGGCATTGCAAGATACCGAGAACCAAGCGGCGATTAGTGTGTGTTCCAATACCTCGATGCGTATTTATACCAGTCGAGAGATTTCACGTATTAATATGGAGTGTCGAGGCTTCTTATTGTTCCTTGAGCAGATCAACGTGCTTACGACAGAGATTCGTGAAATGGTGATTGATCGTGTGATGGGGCTTGAGACCAACGAATTTGAATTGGATGATCTGAAATGGATTATCTTAATGGTGCTATTTAATGTGCCGGGTAATGAAAGTGCTTACACGCAAATGGAAGAGCTGTTGTACACCAAAGAGCAAGGTATCTTGCATTAATACAGGCTTGTCATGAGTAGTAAGATTGATAATCAGCTTTTTTCAGCACATGAACATGCGTTAGAGCATGAACCATGTCCACAGTGTGGTGGGGAGCTTCAGCTTCGCCATGGTAAGCACGGCCCATTTTTAGGCTGTAAGCAGTATCCGAGCTGTGATTACATCAAACCTCTTCATCAAAATGATGGTCATGTGGTGAAAGAGCTGGGTGTGCCGTGTCCTAAATGCCAAAACGAATTGGTATTAAGGCAAGGTCGCTTTGGGATGTTCATTGGTTGTAGTAGTTACCCAGAGTGTAATCACATCGAATCTTTGGACCAACCCAAAGAACAACCTGAAGAGCAGCCACTTGTTGCCTGCCCTGAGTGTGGCAGAGGCCATTTGGTTGAGCGTAAATCTCGCTATGGCAAAACCTTTTATGCGTGCGATAACTATCCTAAGTGTAAGTTCGCAGTAAACCAACCACCTATTATCGGTCGTTGTGAACAGTGTCAGTTCCCGTTGTTAATTGAGAAGAAAGCAGCCAATGGAACTAAGAAACAATGTGCTGATCGCAAGTGTCACCACATTCAATCTCAATAACTCGATATTATAGACACAAAAAAACGGCGCTCACTGAGCGCCGTTTTTGTATCCAATGAACTTTTTATATCAATAAGCCAATGTAGGGCTTACTTCATCTGCTCAGCAAACTCATGCACAGCAGGGTAAGCTTGCTTATCGAGAATGTCTGCCAGTGAGCATAACGCTCTTTGCAGTTCTGCGTTGTAGTCAGCGCTCACGTTAATGTGGCCCATCTTACGACCTGCACGCTTCTCTTTGCCATACCAATGAACATGACAGCCACCTTGAGCCAGAATAGCCTCTGGTAGAGTATCTTCGCCAAGAATGTTGATCATTGCAGTTGGACGAATCAGCTTAGTGCTGCCTAGTGGCATGCTACATACAGCACGCAAATGGTTCTCAAACTGACAAGTCTCAGCGCCTTGCTGTGTCCAGTGGCCAGAGTTATGAACACGTGGTGCAATTTCGTTAACCAGCAGTGAACCTTTAACATCAAAGAACTCTAACGCTAGCACGCCAACGTAATCCAAACGTTCTGCAACAGCGGTGAACATGGTTTTTGCTTGCTCTTGCAGTTCAATGTCATCAATCGCTGTCGATAAGCTCAACACGCCATCGGTGTGAACATTTTCAGCCAGTGGGTACACTTGAATCTCGCCATTAGCGCCACGAGCACCCACCAGTGATACTTCGCGGTCAAACGGAACGAACTCTTCAGCCACAATCGCTTGGTTGTCTGTTGCTGCAATGCACTCAGCCATTTCTGTCCAAGTTGATTCAACATTCTCTAATGTCTTTAAGCGCCACTGGCCTTTGCCGTCGTAGCCACCAAGTGTGCTCTTCAATACCATTGGTAAGCCAACGTGAGCGATCGCAGCGTCAAAGTCTTCGCGAGAGTTAATCACGTAGTACTTAGCATTTTTCACGCTTGCTTCGTCTAACAGGGCTTTTTCAAGGCGACGGTCACCGCCAGCTTTGATTGCTTCTGTTGTCGGTAAGAACTTACCGCTGCGCTCACATACCTCAAGAACATCGTGAGGGATATGTTCGAATTCAGCAGTAATGACGTCCGCACGCTCAATCGCATTGTCTAAGCCGTTGCCTAGAATCGCTTGCGTTAATGGGTGAACAATATTTTTGCTGCCAACATCAAAAGCAGAAATTTCAATATTCAGCGGCGCCCCAGCTAGGGACATCATGCGAGCAAGTTGGCCCGCGCCTAACACAAGAACATGCATGGGAATTAGTCCTCAGCAGGGTTTGGATTAGCCAGAACCGTTTCTGTTTGCTCAGAGCGGAACGCTTCTACTTTTGCCATCACTTCTTCATTGTGAGTACCAATGATTTGGGCTGCTAGGATACCAGCATTGGCAGCGCCAGCTTCACCGATAGCCAAAGTACCTACTGCAATGCCTTTTGGCATCTGTACGATAGAAAGCAGAGAATCCATGCCCTTCAGTGCTTTAGACTGAACAGGGACACCTAAAACAGGTACGCTTGTGAAAGCTGCAGCCATGCCCGGAAGATGCGCTGCACCGCCAGCACCAGCAATAATCACTTTAATACCGCGCTCTTTCGCACTGGTTGCGTAATCAGCAAGCAACTGAGGTGTGCGGTGAGCAGAAACCACTTTTGTTTCGTACGCCACGCCAAACTGATCCAACATTTCTGCAGCTAGCTTCATTGTTGGCCAATCAGATTTAGAACCCATGATAATACCGACAGTCATCTCAAACTCCTTCAGGTACGATTTAATTAGTGATTAGATATTTTGCGCGCATTATACGGGTAAAATTGCTTAAGGAAAACGTTTGCGTCAGTCTGAGTTGTTAATTGATACATTTTATAAACAAATAGCTTTAGTCACAGTGAATGATAATTTGTACACTTAGCGAGTTCGATAACAGAATTAATGAGGCAACCCTTGGATAACTTTCAACATACTTTGCAGGCATTACAACAAGGTGAAGTCATTGCTTACCCGACTGAAGGCGTTTTTGGGGTCGGTTGTGATCCCGATAATCCACAAGCCATTAAGAAATTGCTCGATTTAAAACAGCGGCCGATGGAGAAAGGGTTGATCCTAATTGCTGCGAGTTACGAGCAGTTGCTGCCCTATATTGATGAAAGCCAGTTGACGGAAGCGCAGTTAGCGACCGTAAAAGCAACATGGCCGGGACCAGTGACTTGGATAATGCCAACCAGCAGTAAAGTAACTGATTGGGTCAGCGGCCAGTTTGATTCCATCGCGGTACGAGTGACTGATCACCCTTTGGTTCAA
Organism: Vibrio sp. 10N.286.49.C3; assembly: GCF_041469545.1. Lineage (NCBI taxonomy): Bacteria > Pseudomonadati > Pseudomonadota > Gammaproteobacteria > Vibrionales > Vibrionaceae > Vibrio > Vibrio sp. 10N.286.49.C3. The sequence goes on along the minus strand of NZ_JBFRKT010000035.1, from coordinate 3,043 downwards.
AGAATGTGTAATGAATTCGGTAAGCCGTTAACCTCGACCAGTGCCAACCTGACAGGTGAACCGCCTTGTATGACGACTGAAGAAGTTCAACAGCAACTGGGTCAACATTTGGTGGCTATTCTCGAAGGTCAAACGGGTGGTCGTGAGAAGCCAAGCGAAATTAGAGATGCAAAAACGTCGAAAATATTAAGACAGGGTTAAACCCTGCAAAGGAAGAAAGATGTCAGCAATTGATAAAGAAGCAGTAAAACAGTTTTTACTGAGCCTACAAGATTCGATTTGCCAACAGCTTGAGCAAGCTGATGGCACAGCACTGTTTGAAGAAGATGCATGGGAGCGTGAACCTGGCGAACGCCTTGGTGGCGGTGGTCGAACTCGTGTGATGACCAACGGTGCGGTATTCGAGCAAGGTGGTGTTAATTTCTCTCACGTAGCGGGTAAGGCAATGCCAGCCTCAGCAACCGCTCACCGCCCTGAATTAGCCGGACGTAAGTTTGAGGCGATGGGGGTGTCATTAGTTATCCACCCTAAAAACCCATATATCCCAACCTCACACGCCAACGTACGATTCTTTATTGCCGAAAAGGAAGGGGAAGACCCTATCTGGTGGTTCGGTGGTGGTTTTGATTTAACACCATTCTATCCTTTTGATGAAGACTGCCAATCTTGGCATCAAACCGCTAAAGATCTTTGTGCGCCGTTTGGTGATGATGTCTATCAAGAACATAAAGAGTGGTGTGACAAGTACTTCTATCTGCCTCACCGAGACGAAACACGCGGTGTTGGTGGTCTGTTCTTTGATGACTTAAATGAGTGGGGTTTCGATAAGAGCTTTGCTTATATGCAGGCTGTCGGTGAAGGCTTTACAGCCGCCTATCTACCAATTGTAGAACGACGTAAAGAGACGTCTTACGGTGAGCGCGAGCGTGACTTCCAACTTTATCGTCGTGGTCGCTATGTTGAATTTAACCTAGTTTACGACCGTGGTACCTTATTTGGTCTGCAAAGCGGTGGGCGCACAGAGTCTATATTGATGTCTATGCCGCCGTTGGCTCGTTGGGAGTATCGTTACGAACCACAAGCAGGGTCACCAGAAGCTCTGCTTTATAGTGACTACCTAAAACCTCGAGTTTGGTAGTTCTTCCTTCCTTATAGGGATAGTGATAGGGTCATCTATATAGATGACCCTTTTTATTATTTCTGTTAGGTAAGGATATGACACAGCAAGTAGATCGTTATGCCGTTTTCGGTAACCCTATTGGGCAGAGCAAATCGCCATTCATTCACACATTATTTGCTCGCCAAACCAGTCAACAACTTACCTATACAGCACTCCAGCCAGAACAAGGTGAATTCATCACTGCTGCTCAAGCTTTTTTTAGTGAAGGTGGTAGAGGGTGTAATGTCACAGCGCCATTTAAAGAAGATGCTTATCAGTTCGCTAATCGCCTGACTGAAAGAGCTGAACTAGCAGGTGCTGTAAACACACTTAAGAAGCTCGATGATGGAGAGATCATTGGTGATAACACCGATGGTGAGGGTTTAGTTCAAGACCTTCTTCAACATCAAGTTATGCTCGAAGGGGCTCGCGTTCTTCTGCTTGGCGCTGGTGGTGCTGCTCGAGGGGTAATTCAACCTCTTCTCGACCAAAAGCCACAACAGTTGGTAGTTGCTAATCGAACCAGTTCAAAGGCTGAACTACTGGCCGAGATGTTTTCTTCACATGGAAACATCAAAGGAATGGGGTTAAGCGATGTTAATGAAGGGTTTGATGTCATTATTAACTCGACTTCGTCTGGCCTAAGTGGTCAGCTTCCTGAAGTTTCTGAGATTATCTTCAATTCTAATAGTGCCGTTTATGACATGGTTTACGGATCGGGCAACACGGTATTCAATCAGTGGGCATTAGATCATGGTGTTCACGCTGCTTATGATGGTTTAGGCATGCTAGTGGGGCAGGCTGCAGAGAGCTTTATGCTATGGCGTGGCCTTCGTCCGGGAACAAAACAGATTTTAAGAGAACTACGTAAAAACCTAGAGATGTAATGAGGTATTTATAAAAAATGAATCAATCAATTCTATTTCCTGATATCCAAGATTGGGATGAAGAAAATCAATCAATCATCTTCCCAGCACAGCAGTCTGGCGCACTGATTGAGTGTGTTATGTCTATTGAAGAGCTGTCTCGATTGGCAGGTAAAGATATAGAAGAAGGCAATCAAGCTTTAGCGATCTTTTCAGAGTTACGTTTCGATATTGAAGAGCTAGCGGAAGAGTTAATAGAAGAAGAGGAGTATGACTCCTCTAATCGGATTCAGATCAAAGCGCTTTAGACTGGCAATACAGAGTCTAGGTAGTCGTTTTTATTCTGAACATAGTTGTCAGCTGACTTCTGTAAAAAGGCACGCTCTTTATCATTTAATGGGCGTGCTTGTTTTACTGGGCTTCCTACATATAGATAACCGCTTTCAAGTACCTTATTAGGCGGAACCAAACTACCAGCACCAATCATCACATCTTCTTTAATAACCACGCCATCGAGCACGATAGCTCCCATACCAACAAGTACGCGATCTTCAATGGTGCAGCCATGCAGCATTACTTTATGCCCGATAGTGACATCATTACCTATTAGTAGAGGATAGCCTTCAGGGTTTTCTGCATTTTTATGGGTGACGTGCAAAACGCTACCGTCTTGGATATTCGTTCTATCTCCAATATGAATGTGGTTGACATCCCCTCGAGCTGCAACCAAAGGCCACACACTAGAGTCGTCACCGATTTTGATATCACCAACCAGTACAGAACTTGTATCTATATAGACACCTTGTCCAATCTGAGGGGATATTCCTTTATAACTGCGTATTGAACTCATAAATCCTCCTTTATATAGGCACCTTAAGCCCTTAATTAAGGGGAATACTAGTGAAAATGGGGCGTTTTGAACAAAAAACGCTCGAACAATCAAAAAAGTAAGAAAAACTTCAAAAAGGGCTTGCCAGTGTGATCGAAATCTCTATAATGCCACCTCGCTGACACGGGA
>NZ_JBFRKT010000034.1:0-4516 GCF_041469545.1 Vibrio sp. 10N.286.49.C3 | reverse complement strand
GTTTTATAACGAGGTTTAGGCATAGGGCTACGAGAGAGTGGTGGTAGCTGCTCAGGTCGTAGATTCTTAATTTAGTTCCACTGAATTGCGAAACAAAGCTAATCTTACCACTTAACCAACTCATTTACGTTCCAATGCCTATGGAATTGGGTCTCGCTTTTGGCTGGCTAAGCAAATTATAATCATTTACCAAAACTTTAAAAAAGTATACAAAATTCAATTAGATAAACATAATTAAGATGATGTAATTTGAGGGTGAAAATGCTATTTCCGACCATTTTACGGAGACCATCGAAACTGTTCCCGTAGAAACATAAAAAATAACGGCTACATATGATTGCCGTTTTTTTGTTGCACGTTAATCTAAGTGGTAAAACCATGACAAATTGAACAGGATAAAATGGACAGAGAAAGTAATGTCAAATACTGGCTGAGAAATATCAACGAGCAGCTAACTCTAATTGACCGTCGGTGCCATATGCGGGTAGACGAGGCTCATTCCCTCCTGGTCCAACTCTCTGAAGATGGACAGGAGCTTCTACTTCATGGTGAGATAACGGATATTTCTATGAAGGATGAATTGTATATACTCCGCAGCAGTATGGTACTGAACGGACAACAGGATACGATGAAACGTTGTTGGTTAGCGACGCATCAAAATAAACTGCTTCTCATTCATGAGCTTAGCTTAGTTGATTGCGATGAAATCGACTTTGAGAACACGATGAACAACTTCATTGTGCTTATGAGTACTCTTAGAACTCAATTTAGTTCGGTATCAGAACCGATAAATGAAGTAACCATGCCTTATTCTCAACAGCTTATAAAAGGATAAATATTCATGCCTATTGGATTGAATCCAGTTCAAACGACTAATGTCACAAACACTTCAACTCATACCAAGAGTCCATATGAACTAAAGGTTCAGCCTGACAAAGCTAAACTACTGCAGGATATCGCGCCAACAGGACCTACACTGAAACAACCCACCACAGGAGAAAAAACTGCTATCACGATAAGTATGGATGAAGCAATGACAGCAATGACAGCAATGAACAAAGAACAAGCGAAGGGAGGTTTTACTCTTGATGACGGACGACAGTTCGAAATTCGAGATATGCATGTAATCAGACAGAACAAGGGGGGCTTGATAAGCCGGATGAAAGAAGGTTTCATCAAAGCATTACATGGTCAAGGAGCTTCATCCTCAGATGCTAAAAAGCTGACCGCAGCGTTACACCAAAAAGCCGATAACCCAGCAGTTCAGGAAAACTTTGTGCGCTCGTGGGATAGTGGAGGTTTTACAGATCCTACAGTAGTAAGTGGTGAAATGGGAGTGCGTGGGCACCAGTCAAAACAAGATTTTCAGTTTATTGTCCACACCGCACCAATAACTCACTTGATGGAAGGGAAGGGCGTTTTTAGTATTGATGCAGAAAGTGCGCTAACCTCCTGGGATGTAGCATGCACTAGTATCGTAAACCAGAGCAAGACTTTCACTTATGGCTCCGTTGGTGTAATTCTGAAAGTTCCGGAACAAAATGTTATTGCCGCTAGTCCAAACGATCTGATGTCGGAAACCAACATTGGTCTTCTTGATCGGACTGAAGATCTTGTCAACGTCTCAGATAAGAACGCTACAAAGACCCGCTATGAGGCAATGCCTGACTATGAACGTACAGGGTTACTAGCAAAAAAGGAATTACCGCGACATCAAAGGCATACCAACACTCCAAGTGAAGTCCTGAAGAAAACCTATGGGATGCGCAATGAAATTCTTATCTGTACGTCTGGAGGTGTAAATCTCCACGAGGGGCAGAAGGCAACCGAGAAGGTGGAAATAGCAGGGTTTTTCCTCAACGACAGCGCCCCAACAGCCTCTCACCAAGATTTAGCCGATTGGAAAGGAGAAACGTTGTTATCCAAAAATGATAAGTACGAGTTATTCAAGCAGCATGCTGAGCCCCTAGCCCAAAAACTTGGAGTGCCAATTATTTACTTAAACGGTACAGCGGATATTGCGGAAGTTTTGAAGTAGAAATAAATATAAAAACGCAAATTTTTATGTAGTCTGGTGTTGTAGGGCAAATGAGAGGCGAGCGTCTCATAGTTGATTTTCTGAACATATAATAACTAACGCAGATACCACCAACTAAGGTGGTGTCTGCAATTTAAGTTTGAAGGTCAAATCGATAGAAGTGTGTTAAAATAACTCTTTTTCTTAACTGAATTAAACAACAACGTCGCATTTATCGTAAAACAGCTTTAGTTATGGCATAAATCGTCATTATATCTATGTATGCATTGATTTTAAACAATATTAGAAGGTGATGAGAGTAAGAAGTTTTTTAAACGGCTTTATAGATGGAGTTATTCTCCTCCGGCAACGCATGTAAACAATGAGGATTACCTTTCCCCTACAAAGATAGGCGTCTAAGTAGTGCTGAATCTTTGGCTACCTAAGCTTCACGGCTCAAAAAAACGGGAAGCAAAAATTTGACTATCACAAGTGTCCACTATCTGAAACAGCGTGTATTGTGTGCTACAGCTATTAGTACCGCTTTAACTCTGTGTCATTACAACGCACAAGTTGAGGATAGTTACACAAGGCTCAAAACTAGGGCCGATTTCGATTTATGGTCGTTTTTATTGAGACTGACTGATCACTTGGATTTTTCTATTCAATAAGGCTTGTACAGAATGAGGGTCTTTTTCGAAGCTTAAGATTGAGTTATAAATTTCCACATTCGCATGCATCGACAACAACTCACTTAACTCCAGTTTGGAGTTGGCTCGATTCGCCTCTCGCTCTCCAGGACTAGTCTGTACAACGGTTCGCCCCAGAAAGGTGCCTTGCGTTGCGAGGGGAGGTTGTCCTTTGCTCTCTAAGTTATTGAAATATATATCATTTATTTTTGGTTTGATGTCGTTGGACATAAGGTACCTAAACTCTTAAGTCTGAGCTTTGAAGCATAGACGGTGAAACTTCTGTTACGACATGAGCAGACAACAAGGACTCCCAAGATTCGCTCTGTGTGAGCAGTTCAGCAAGTCCACTCTCAAACAGCTCATAGTCGAGTTTTTCGGCACGAAGCAACCTGTTTAAACACAGCTTGTGCCTGTGATTATCTAGACTAAAAAATAGTTGATGTTCAGACCAGTGATAGTTGAATGACAAAAAAGAACGATAAAGATCAGAATTAACAATTTGTAGGTCAACAATCTCTACTTCTAGTTGAAGTGTTTCTATTTTAGAGTGAAAAATTAAATGCACTCTTAACTTATCGTCAAAAGCTAACCCCAGTTCGTCTTCAGTCAAATGTAATTCAGGCAAGCCTACTCGACGAGAAAACTCTATCAGAACCTCATCTACAATTTGGCGTACTGACATAAAAACAGTCCTTTCATTAAATGTTAATAGTTATTATAGGTTAAACAGGTGTTTTTTATATTATTATTGGTTGATATTTTTTATATATTACGTAAGGTTCAGTCAGATCGCAATTACCAAAATACGCAGTTCTTCGGCATTCGCGCTTCTTAAGCGTGATTCTATTCCTTTTATGGTCTCAATAAGGGCACGAATGTACTTTGTTAATCTGATGTAAACAGAACGGAGGCTCTGTAATCTTTATTCCATGCAGCTTTATTCATCTTCCTTGGTACTGATAAGTCCCTTTCGGATTTCCTAAATCAGTCCTGAACAAAACGTTGATGATGAAACTGATTCAGTGACACACTCTCAAAGGGCTAGTTGTCTTTGTTTACATACTTTGTTAATAATTCTTGATGTAGTACCAATGGAGCAAGAATTGTTGCCTCGCCTTCAAACCAAGTAGCTCTTCCTGAACCAAGCATCCCGATGTGACTAGGGAATACTGTAATCAACTTGCGTGTGAAGCAAGTTGAGAGCAGACCGCTAGCTGTAATAGTATTTCAGCTCCCTGCAGTTTATTAGGTTAATACAATTAAACGCGAAAAGTTGTAGGGTAAAAATGTGATTCTTTGTCGATAGATTTTGATTCTATATTGTTAGCTAGAGAGGTTATTTGTTCATAGTATTGGCTGAGCAATTCCAATTGTTGATATACCGTGTACCGATCGGCTTGAACGATAGGCTGATGATTCCAAAGAATGAGGTTATTACTTTTATTATCAAAGCCAACAACTGGTTTTTTCTCATCTTGGCTAAACATATTCATTTCAAGCAAAACCTGAGCATTGTTTTTGTTGAGTTCACCTAAATTACTTAACATCATCAAACGTCCACTTGGGTGTTCGGTAATGTGGCACTCTTGCTCTCCTACTTTAATGCTTGTCACATTATTCGTTTCAGTGTTTGCTGCCTCTAGACCGAGCTCTTGGCAAAGCATTTCAACTACTTTTATATATTGCTGACTCATATTGTTTACTTATTTACTGTAAAAAGGCGTGTCAGTAGACCAAAAAGTGAGTTTAATAACGGCTTTGTTGCGTAATTCAGTTAGAGACAGAGTAGCCCCATTTCGTGCGTTTC
>NZ_JBFRKT010000033.1:0-72683 GCF_041469545.1 Vibrio sp. 10N.286.49.C3 | reverse complement strand
AAAAGCGTTTTACTCTTTGTTGAGGGAGATTTGCTTAGAGTGACTAGGCTACTTCCCCCTCGCCGCGATTAAAACGCTTTTATCTCGAACAAAATTTAACCACGAAAGGTCAACACGCCCTAAACACACTAAAGAGCCTGCATTATGAAAGCCCCCAATAGTTGGACATCAATTATTGGGGGCTTTCTGTTTTTGTAATCTGCTCTTTTGAGCCACAAAAAAGCCTTGCTAGTTTCGCAAGGCTTCTCTTATTTCTCATTACTCTAAAATCTAACCGCTATTTTTCTTCGAAGCGCTTCGCTAAGTGATAGAACTCATTCACTTGCTCTTTTAGCTCTGTGGAGTGGTCTTTCACGGAATGTGTTGCAACCAAGTTTTGCTCTGCGGTAGAAGCGATAGACTGCATATGAAGGTTTACTTCGCTCGATAGTTCACGTTGTTTATGAGCAGAGCTTTCAACAGATTGCATCAATTCATTCATCGATTGCATTAGATTTTCAACTTCAGATAAACGCTCTGCGCTCACCTTCGCAACATCACCACACGCGTCTGTTTGGTCTCTGTTCGCCAGAATATCTTTCTGCCAGCTTTCAATCGTCGCCAGCATGGTATCGATGCTCTCTTTAATCTGAACTGTGGCCTTTGACGTTCGCCCAGATAACGCACGTACTTCATCGGCAACAACGGCAAAACCTCGTCCTTGCTCGCCAGCTCTAGCCGCTTCAATCGCGGCGTTAAGTGCTAACAAGTTGGTTTGCTCAGCGATACCACCAATCTCTTCCATTATCTTGCTCACGCTTTGCGCTTGGTCGCTCAATTGGTAAGTCGTGTGCGTCGCTTTCTCCGCTTGAGATGCCAAGTTTTCAAGGTTACGGTGGGTTTGATCAATGCTCTCTTTAGCACCAGCACAAGTTTGCAAGGTCACATCAACAATTTGGTGAGCTTCTTCTGTACGAGTAGAGACTTCATTGGCGGTCACCTCAACCTCTTCAGTTGCTTCACGTACCTGAAGAATATCTTTTGTCTGCTGATCGAGCGCTTCAGTGACTTGGTATGACGTCGCATTAAGGTTATCGGCTAAATCTTGCAATGGTTTCGCTGAGTCTGTCATACGGCCTAACACAGTGCGAATTCGGGCAGACATCAGCTTGAGATGAAAATCAGCAACAGAGAACTGACTGTTACCTGAGTAGACAAGGCGACTGACACTATCGAATTTAGATTGCAGTTTTTTCAACTGTAATGGTGTATCAATGAGCTCTTGTCGGAAAAGCAGTGCTAGAGCAGAAACAGGAAGAAGACTCAATATCCACTGCGATGCTTGCCCTACTTCTACAAGATTTGAAATCAGAGGCGCAGCCAAAGAGCCAAGTAACACTGCGTAACGAACACTGTCACTGATCTGTAGTGACCATTGGCGACCTGACGTCTCAGCTTTCAATAAGCTTTGATAGGCCTTATCCGCAACTTGCACCCATTCGTTTTTCGGCTTAACACGAACAGACTGATAGCCACTCACCTTCCCGCCATCATAAATAGGGGTAACGTAAGCATCAACCCAGTAGTACCCACCGGATTTAGTTTTGTTTTTTACGATCCCGCGCCACGCCTTGCCTTGTTTTAGATTCACCCACATATCGGCAAAAGCCGCTTTAGGCATATCACCATGCCTAACAATATTATGGTTTTGCCCAAGTAATTCATCTTGGTTGTATTCTGCAATGCGACAAAAAGCGTCATTACTATAGGTAATCACACCTTTAAGGTCAGTAGTTGAGACAAGTTGTTCATTTTCGCTTAAAAGCGTTTCACGAGATTGAGAAGGAGAGCTGGCTGTCATTATATTAACTTTTGTTAACTATTATTGTAGCCGAGGAATATATACAATTATTAAAGTTCTTACAAAATGCGAACGTAACATTTTGTGTAAATGACTGCTATTTATACAAAAATAACCAATGCACCTCACAAAACTCTAAACGCTAAGCCTCTTCCCTAACTATTATGCCTTTGATCTAATTATTCACATCTCTATCTGGCTAAAGGTCATGACTCATCTAAGTTAACTGCAGTGGTAAATTTCACTGTTCTCATAGAGACGGAGGTATGGAACTTGCGAATATTCAGATCTTTGCGCAATACTCGTTCAACAAAGTCTTCGTAAGCTTGTATATCTTTCACCGTAACAATCAACATAAAATCAAAGCTGCCTGATATCTGATAGCACTGAGTAACCTCTGACGCCTTAGAAATAGAATGGCGAAAAATTTGATAGATATCCCCTCGATCGCGCTCCATTTCAACGGACACAACTAGGGTCATCTTGCTGCCAGTAAGCTCAGGATTAATGATCGAAACATCACCGACGATCACGCCCTCTTGCCTCAATCGTTTCACTCGCTTTAAGCAAGCAGGAGGTGATAGCCCTACGATCTCGGCTAACGACTGATTAGGGATCCGGTTATTCTTCTGAAGCTCTACCAATATGCTTCTATCTATACGGTCTATTTCCATAATTTCTTAAACCATGATTTTTTGATTGATAATTTCTTACTTTAAGGCAATTTAAAAATTACAGGCAACTTTATAGGTTATTTTTGAAATAATAATCACAACAATCGCGGTAAGATCTTTTTATACAACACAACGAGTTATGGTCGTAACAATGAAATCAACCTATCAATTTTTCAAAGAGCTCCTCAAAGAAATCTTCGATGTCACTTCGACGCTTTTCCGTATCATGATTCCAATCATCATATTGATAAAAGTCGTCGAAGAGCTTGGCGGCATAATGATTCTTAGCGAATGGCTAAGCCCTATAATGGAAAGCGTCGGATTACCCAAAGAAATGGGCTTGGTATGGGCAACAACCATACTCACTAACATCTATGCGGGGCTGATTATTCTTATTAATTCCGATGTTCCCTTAACGGTTGCTCAAGCTTCAATTTTAGGCAGCATGATGCTCCTTGCTCACTCATTGCCAATTGAAGGCGCAATTGCCAAAAAAGCAGGTGTTAACTGGCTGGCTACCCTATCGGTGAGAGTGGGTGGAGGCTTAGTGCTGGCATGGCTACTCAACCTCAGTTATCAATACGGAGACTGGCTCAACTACCCAGCAACCGTGCTTTGGCAACCGGAAGTATCTGGAGACACGAGTTATCTTGGTTGGGCGCTTGAACAGTTCAAGAACTTTGCGGTTATCTTCATGGTAATCTCAGCACTATTACTGTTACTCAAGATCTTAAAGGTTCTAGGTATTGAGAAACTCATGGCAGTATTACTGAGACCATTGTTAAGAGTGCTGGGAATCAGCAAAGACGCAACAAACCTAACAATAATAGGAATCACGCTCGGCCTTTCGTTTGGTGGCGGCTTATTAATCAATGAAGCTAAGAAAGGGCATATCTCAGCAAGAGACGTATTCACCGCAATCATGCTGCTCAACTTGCTCCACAGTTTAATTGAAGATACGTTGTTGATCCTACTCATCGGGGCTGATTTCTACACGATATTTTGGGGAAGGCTTGTATTCTCGGTGTTGGTTGTCGCTATGATATCAAACGTCATTAAGCGCATGAATCCAAGCACTTGCGAACGGTATTTTTATCGCGATGTCTCTCAGTAATAAGTAAATCGCCAACAAGAATAAAAGGAAAAGAACTCAAATACGGGTTCTTTTTTACGACTTGGTACTCCTATCACCTCCGCTATTTTTAAATTTCACGCCCTTGAAACACTGAAAATCATTCTCAACACCCTAATTATTGATATTTCGTGTGAAAATAATTTCAGCACAGGTATTTACTAATAACTCAATTATTAAATGCAATGTTTAAACACAGAGAATATAAAACGCATCTTATTACTTATAACTCCATACCTTGTATAAAGTACTCTCAAGATAATAATCACTTCCCAACCAAGATTATTAAAATCCAAAATATCAACTATTCATTCAACAAAACTCATTAAATAGCTGATAATAAAATAAATAACGACCATTATTTGATATTAACTTTAAATGTTGAAATCGGAACGAACAATTGCTTGTAATAATTATCTATTTGATTGGTTAATTTTATAAATATATTTTGTTACATAATCAAAACTGATGGCTCTTTTTAATATGCTCCTTATAACAGCGCCTCTTACAACCGAGGCTCGCACAACTAAGATTCTTACAAAAACACCCATAAAAGCAATGACTTTAATGGTTCTAACTTTGTCATCACTGTCACAGGCTTCCACTATTGAGAACGATGAACTATTGCTTAAGTCATTGATTAAACGAGGTGTTATCTGTTCTAGCTTAACCTATGAGGAAAATCAAGAAGCTTTACGTATCTATCTCAACGCTAAAAAAGCGAAGAGCACTCCGTTTGATTCAAAAAGTAGAAAAGAGACAACCAATACAAAGGAGATAGAAAGTAAAAAAAATACAACAAACACACGTCAGTTAAATAAGACACCACAAGAGTGTATTAGGCCAAACTCGGACAACAGATCCTAATAAGGCAAGTTGATACTGATATCGACATGGAATATAAAAGGAAAATATAATGAAAATGATGAGAAAAACATTGTTGGCTTCAGCAATGCTTACTCTATTTAGCGTCAGTAGTTATGCAAAAACACCTATTGATTTAGGCGTTGTTAATGAAGACAAACTCATTGAAATGCTAGTTAGACAGGGCTTAGTCGACCAAGATGCAACCGATGTGGCAAAGCACGACGCACTTGACCGCTACTTGAAGAATAAAATCAATTCCGGTTTTAAAGGTGACGCTCAATTCGGTAAAAAAGCACTTGAGCAACGAGCGAAAATACTTAAAGCCATAGAAAAAGGATCTGGCGTTAAAAAGGCGAGCGTCTTTGCGTTAGAAGTCGGCACCAAGCGTACCGATAAAGTACTCGCTCTGTTAGTCGATTTCCCTGATTTGAACTGGGATAACAACAAACTGACCGAAGAGCACACACAAATGCTCTACGAGAGCTACAACCCAGAACATTATCAAGAGTTGTTGTTTTCAAACTCTGGCTACACTGGGCCAAACGGCGAAAACCTAATCTCGATGCGTCAGTATTACCAAAGCGAATCTGGTGATAGTTACAGCGTTGCGGGCCAAGCTGCAGGTTGGTATCGCGCCTCTAAACCTGCGTCATTCTATGGGGGTAACTCCCCTACTACCGACAACGATCTCAACGCGCAAGAACTGGTTCGCGAAGCACTGAATCAATTGGCTCAAGATCCGAGTATCAATCTAGCCGATTACGATATTGAAGATCGTTACGATTACGACGGTGACGGAAACTTCCGTGAACCCGATGGTGTGATTGATCATCTAATGGTGTTCCACGCATCTGTTGGTGAAGAAGCCGGTGGTGGCGTATTAGGCCCTGATGCGATTTGGTCTCACCGATTCAACCTTGGTCGCACTCATGTACTTAAAGGCACCTCTAGCTCGCTTCCAGACCGCTTTGGTGGCCAATACGCAGCATTTGATTACACGATTCAACCGATTGATGCCGCAGCTGGTGTATGTGCTCACGAGTATGGCCATGATTTAGGCTTGCCAGACGAGTACGACACGCAATATACAGGCAAGGGTGAACCTGTCTCTTACTGGTCAATCATGTCTTCGGGCAGTTGGGCTGGTCAAATTGGTGGCACACAGCCAACGGCATTCAGCTCTTGGGCAAAACACTTCCTACAGAAGTCGATTGGTGGTCGCTGGGTTAACGATGATCAAATCTCTATTAATGATCTAGAAGACAACCCACAAGTTTACACGCTGTTCCAAACAACGGATAACAGCCGTCCGAACATGATTAAAGTGGATCTTCCAGAAAAACAGATCGAAGGTTTAAAACCGTTTGCTGGTGAGTATTCGTTCCACTCTCAAAAAGGCGATGACCTGAAAAACAGCATGACACGCAAGTTGGTGATTCCAGCCGGCGATTCTGCACTGCTTTCGTTCAAAACTTGGTATGAAATTGAGAAAGACTACGACTTTGCACGCGTACTCGTGAATGGACAAGCCATTGCCGGCAACATCACCTCATTGGATGACCCGTACAATACTGGCCTCGTTCCTGCTATTGGCGGCGAATCTGGCGGTTGGATTGATGCTGAGTTCGACGTTTCACAATGGGCAGGCCAAGAAGTAGAGCTTTCGTTTGAATACATCACCGATGGTGGCTTGGCGATGGAAGGTTTCTATTTGGATAACCTCAGTGTGGTCGTTGATGGTGAAGTAACCTTAATAGACGATGGTGAGAGCAACTCCACCTTCGCCCTAAATGGTTACAAGCTGAGTAATGGGTTCCACCAAGCGCAACACTACTACCTGTTGCAATGGCGCAGCCACATGGACGTTGATGAGGGTCTAGCCAACATCAAACGCATGGGCCAACTGATCTCATTCGATCCGGGTTTGATTATTTGGTACGTAGACGAATCTCTGACTGATAACTGGGTAGGCAAACACCCAGGTGAAGGTTGGTTAGGCGTGGTCGATGCCGACCAGAATGCAATGACTTGGGAAAAATCCGGTGAAGTCGCTCAAACTCGTTACCAAGTTCGTGATGCGGCGTTTTCACTCAAAGATCATACTCCAATGCGTCTTGTAAACAGCGACAATGATGTGCTCGAAGATACCAGTTTAGTTGGCAATGCTAGCTTCTCGGATGACCAAGATTACACATCGCCTCAAGCACCAGACTCAGGACGTATCCTGACGGAGTTTGGTTTAGCGGTCGATATTGTAAATCAGAGTGACAACAACGAATACGGTGTGGTTCGCTTATCTAAAGTAAGCCAACACAACGTCGCTCCTACTGCGAACTTCGAGCTTAATGTGACTGGCCTGAACGTTTCAGCACGTAACTTTAGCTCAGACCAAGACGGTGAGATCACTAGTTATCTATGGGACTTGGGCAACGGAACAACAAGTAACGAAGTGACACCAACTTGGTCTTACGAGCAAGCAGGTGAATACACGGTGAACTTGACTGTTGTCGACGACAAAGGCAATACCGATTCGTTCAGCTCCGTAGTGAGTGTTGAATCTCCAAACGCTCTTCCAGAAGCAAGCGCGAAGTACATTCACTTAGGTCGCTGGGTAACCATGTGGTCAACAAGTTCAGACAGTGATGGTCGTATTGTTGATACCGAGTGGACACTTCCAAACGGTAAGGTGAAACGAGGTCGTACATTCACTTCAATCTTCCCTTCATACGGTAAGCACAAGGTGACACTGAAGATAATCGATGACCAAGGCGGGATTACGACTAAGACAATTTTAGTCGACCTGTAAATCATAGCAGGCTCTATCATGAGGATTTACAAAATAGGCTTAAGTACTGTTGTCACAGGATATAAACCACGACAGCAGTTTTAAGAAAACGTCATTATTTAAGCCATAAGCGAAAGCCCTACCGATTCGGTAGGGCTTTTTATTGGTCGCAATTTAAGATACTAGGGGTTTAGTCACAGTAAAAAACTTGCTGAACCACCATTCGATGAACCATTACACGGGCTGCTTTTGAATGCGTGATTTACGCGCACTGAATGCAAACAACAAAATTACGGCCAAAACGAATGGTAAAACGTAAACGTTAAGGTTTTGCCAACCTACTGTTGACTCCAACCAACCAGACAGTAGCGCCGTGACAGTTACACAACCAAACACAACAAATTCATTGAACGCTTGTGCCTTGGCTTTATTTTGAGCTTGATACGACTGGCTGAATAAGCCTGTTGCAGCGATGAACATAAAGTTCCAACCCACACCAAGCACAACTAGAGCAGCTCTGAAGTGCCAGATAGATTCGCCATGAATGTTAATCGCGATACAGACGACGAACAGAATCCCGCCCGCCAAGATCATCATTCTTGAGCCAAACTTCTCGATAAGTGATCCGGTAAAAAATGCAGGTACAAACATCCCCAACACGTGCCACTCAATCACGCCAGCAGCTTTAGTAAAGTCAAAACCACAGCCAATCATTGCCAATGGCGTTGCAGTCATCAAAATGTTCATTACAGCGTAAGCAACCATGGCTGCAAAGACCGCACCAATAAAGTTCGGCGCTTTAACGATCACACCTAAAGGATCGGCTTTGGGAGCCTGACTATTAAAAGAGACTTTAGGAAACTGAATGGTTTGTAAGATGAGTAACGCAAGAATGTTCAATCCAATCAAAGAAGCAAAAGCACCAATGTACAAGCCATCTGCTGACCATTGTTGAGACATGATCGCTAAGTTAGGCCCGAGTACCGCCGCCAACACTCCACCAGCCATTGATATTGAAATCGCACGGTGGCGTGCATTTTCGTCACACACTTCGATAGCAGCAAAACGATAAAGCGTGCCAAAACCTATACCTATCCCAAGTAAGAACGTGGCGAAACAAAACAGATAGAAATTTTGCTGAGACAGTGCGTAAGTGGCAAGGCTAGCCCCTGTAATGCCAACCACATTACCAATGCTAAATCCTCGCTTTCTCCCTAACTTACCTGAAATTAGAGACGCAGGAATAGTGGCTGCCATTAAACCCAAAAACTGCAGTGCAACTGGTAAGGTAATCATGCTCACACTGGGCGCAATCTGCTTGCCGATCAAGCCAATCACAGAGATCAGTAATATGTTACCCGTCATCAACAAGGCCTGACACAGTGAGAGCAGCCAAACATTTCTATTCATCTTCGTTCCTAAATATGAGCACAGTTGGTCAATAGACCAAATAATCAACAAAGTCGCAACACTTTGTTACTCATAGCAACTCTACAAGTAGACCAATAGACCAATAGAAAGTGTTACCACCATATGACTTTGATTAGCGTTACTTAAGACGCTAGAGTTGAAATTATCATTACTTAAGATAATAATAATTTTCTGTTATTTATAGGCTTTAGTATTTGAAGGTGAGTATGATCAATCCACTTTGGCTCAATACATTTAAGACTCTGGTTGAAGTTGGACATTTCACCCAAACCGCAGAAAAGTTGTACATGACACAACCAGGAGTCAGCCAGCACATCAAGAAGCTTGAACAAGCTTGCTATTGTGACCTGCTTTCTCGGGAAAATAAAAGCTTCGAGCTGACCGAACAGGGTCGGATTATGTATCGCTATGCGCTCAAGCTAGAAAAAGACCAAGAAGATTTATTCGAATCTCTGAGTTTTGACAATCCTTATGCAGGGCAATGTCATCTATCCTGTTCGGGTTCACTCTCTTTACGTCTGTATCCCAAGCTTCTTGAACTGCAGCAGCAACATCAAGACCTCAGCATCAACCTAGAAGCGGCACCGAACAAAAAGATATTGAACGACCTAATCCAAGGCACCACCGATATTGGAATCGTAAGACATTCACCCAATGACAGCTATTATCAGAGCCAAGTTATTGGTAATGAGGCGCTGTGCTTAATCGTCCATCATAGTCTTGCTGACTTAGAGATTACCCCTGAAGCTCTGCACAATATCGGCCTCATAGCCCATCCAGACTCTGCTCATTACCTGTCTTTGTATTTTGACCTATGCGGAGATAAAGATTTAGCGAACATCAACATCAATGAGATCCCGAAGTCTGGCTACATTAATCAACTCCACCAAATTCTATTACCCGTATCAAAAGGGCTTGGGTTCACCGTGTTACCCGCAGGGGCTGTCGAAAACTTTCCAGACAAAGAGAAGTTGCATGTTGTGCCACCTAAAGTGAAGGTTGAAGAAACACTGTATTTGGTTCAGAAAAGAAATCGAAAACTGCCGCACAGATACAACACCCTTATCGATCTAATCAAACAACAGGTCAGTAATTAATCCGAGACACAGAAAGAAGTAAAGCCTTTAGCTAGTTCGTTATTTCGCAGCAAGAGCTAAAGGCTTTAATGTTGGAGTGATGTTCAAAAGACAGCTACTCAGAAGCACTCAGAACCTCTTTGGCTCGTTCAAAGTCGTAATTATCTAACGCACTTTGGACATCTTTAAGAACTGCTGAATGTGGATACTGTGCCAGTAATTCAGTCACGTATTGGGTCGCATCGTTATCATAAGCATCCAACAGCGAATACAACTTAGCACGCTGCTCTTGAGTGATATTAGGCGAATTCGATGCATCAGCGCTTCTCACCTCAGTTTCTTGAGTACATGCCGTTTCAACACCTTGAGCACCAGAGCCATCAAAGCTGCTCTCTACCGTTTTGATCAATTCGATTAACCCAAGCTCAGCTTGTTTAAGATCCTGCTCATCACACGCCTTGTTATGCGCTTTGCTTTCAAGACCACCGAGTTGTTCAGCCAATTGCAACCCGCCAATAGAAGCCGCCATGCTTTTTAACGTATGTAGGTTCCGCTCTAACGTCACCCATTCATCTTGCACTAGGTTGTCGAAGGTATCCGACATAATGTCAGGCGCCCCTTGGCAGAATCTACCAAGCATCTTGTCTTGCAGCTTCACATCATGATGAGTCAGCTGACCGAACCTTGGCAATGAGAAAACAGGGAGAACCATCAGAGTATCAGAGCTTAATGTCGGACTGTTAGAGCTGCTATTTTGCATCCTAACTAAAGGCGACTCTGATGACGCTTTACCCTCAACCAAAACCTCTGGCACGATGTATTTCGTAATCAAAGCGGTGGCTTTATCGATAATAATGGGCTTATCCAAGAAGTCCGTGACTCCAGCCTCTCGCGCTCGCTGTTTCGCATCAGCAAACACATTGGCCGACATCGCAATAATTGGTACATCTTTATCAAACTCACGAATCAAACGTGTAGCTTCGAAACCATCCATAATCGGCATTTGCAGGTCCATAAAGATCATCTCATATTCATTGCTTTGAGCTAACTCCAGTGCCTCTTTTCCATTCTCTGCCAAGTCGGCATTCAGATTAGAGCGGGTGAAGAATGCCAAAGCTAAATCTTGATTTAACTCATTATCTTCAACTAGCAACACCCTTTGACCTTTGAACTCTATCTGGTAATCCAGTTGCAGCTCTTGGGCTTTAAACTCTGCCAATTTTTCAACGCTTGATCTTGGCAATGTTAGAACAAACGAAAACTCGCTGCCTTGCCCGAAAACACTCCCAACACTAATTTGGCCACCCATTGCACGAACCAATTTCTGACTAATATTGAGTCCTAACCCTGTGCCACCGAATCGGCGCGTGGTTGTACTATCGGCTTGGCTAAATGCTTCAAAGAGCTTGTGTAGATTCTCATCAGAAATTCCTATGCCTGTATCGGCCACCATCACCTTCATAGTCAGACTGTTATCATCTGATTCAACAAGGGCTACAGTTAACGAGACACTACCAGTTTCCGTAAACTTAATCGCATTACCAACAAGGTTAAGTATTACTTGGAACAGCCTTAATGGATCGCCGCGCAGAGGAGTGTTTAACTCTGGATCTATCGACATAGACAAGTTAAGTTGCTTCTCATTCGCTTTGGGTTCCATCAACTCAATGACATCTTGGAATGTCGTCACGGGATCAAATGGGATGCTATCAATGACAAGCTGTCCCGCCTCTATCTTAGAGAAGTCGAGGATGTCATTAATGATGCTTAACAGTGAATGCCCCGAACGGTGCACTTTCTCAATATAGTTTCGAGCAACAGGATTAGATATTTCGCCAATCGCCAGATAAGACAAACCAATAATAGCGTTCATTGGCGTTCTAATTTCATGGCTCATATTGGCTAAGAATTCCGATTTAGCTTGGCTCGCCAAATCGGCCCTCTGTTTCTCTTCTTCTAATTGCTCATTAAGGCGCTTCATTTCTGAAATATCGAATGCCCAAAATAGCGTGGCTATCTCGCCATCTAGCTCAAACAAATAATAGCTGACGAGCGCAACGAAACGGGTTCCATCAGATTTTCTAAGCACCAACTCCCGGTTTACTACCTTGCCATTGAGCATTAGCTCCTTATGTACATCATCCCGAACGGATAAAGAGTCATGAATAGAAGCTACATCGATAGAATCAAGATCAAGACCTTCAACCCCAAACAGCCGTTTCGCAGTATCGTTGGCATAACGAACTTTCTCTTCAAACACAACACTCGCGGCGATAGGAGAGCTGTTAAGCATATTGTAGAGCTGCTCCTGAGCCTTCTTAAGCGCCTCTGTTGCATCATTGGCAATGCTTATTTGTTTCGAGAGTTTTCGATTCCAGAAAACGATAAGTAAAACGATCACCAAAGCAAAACCTGAAATGGTATAAACCAATTCATAGTCGACTCTTTCTATCGCTTTTGGCGCTGCCCACTTCGCCGATATCTTTTGACGTTCTTCAGCAGAAATGCTCTCAATCGCCTTATTCACAATGGAATAAAGCAAAGGTTCAGACTTAATGACGTGTAAGGTGGGTGAAAGGAAAAAATCAAGTCGTCCGATAATTCCGACCTCACGATGACCAAATGAATCAATGAGGTAGTTTAGGACTTCGACAGTATCGATCATGCCATCTAGGGTTTCATCATCCAGTCGGTTAAGCCCATCTTCAGTGGATTCTACTTTCACCCATTCAATATTCGGGTATTTCCCGACAATCGCATCGGTATTTGCTGCGTTCTTCAAGATACCGATTTTCCATCCTTCAGCTTCCTCAAGCACCAAGCTACTTATGTCTCGTCTCGATGCAATAGCTAAACGGCTTGAAAACAGGCTCTTGACTGCTTTGACGTTGTCTCCTAACGAACGGTTCTCTTGTGCTGCGGAGACCAGTTCTACTTCATGATGATCAACCAAGCTTCGGGTCTCAGACCAACTTGCAACGTCTACATGGTTGATACTTAACCCTGTTTTGTGCTCAATGAGCGTTAGGTAATCGTCAATCATACCGATGTATTCACCGGCATTGGATACCGCCTCATAAGGCAACGAATTTGGATCGATACCTATCCGAACATCCGGATTGTCTTTGATCCACTTCCTCTCTTTTTGGCTTAGATTTAAGATCTCTCCAGTCAAATTACTCGCTTGATAAACATCCGCAATATAGCGTTTCGCCGCATCTCCGAATGAACTAAATTGTTCGACTGATGGAAAATAAACATGGTTCCGCTCTAACGACTGAACATCAAAGTAGAAAGTCATCGAACCAGAATTGGTGCTCCCTCCTTTGGTTCGATAATTTGCCACCTTGGTGACTGATGAAAAGTGAGAGGTGTTTTTCTTCTCTCCATATTCATCAACTAGGTTACCGATGTACCAAGATTTGATTGGACGATTACTATTATCCGCCTGTGCAGTGATCACCTGAAATGAACTGTCCGTATCGAAAATTTCAAAAACTTCGGTTAACTCTTCAAAGCGGTCATTGACGATAAAATACGCGGATATTTGCGCTATGATATTCGCCTTTTTAAGCACTTGGCTTAGATCATTCTGAACCTGCATCTCGATAATTTGGCTTAAACCGTCATCGGCCTGTTTAAGGTTGTTAATCGCGGCATTGAAGCTGTCTCTGATTTCCTCACTCTTAAAGTCAACATAGATCGGATACTCAACTTTATACTCGTCATGTAACGTTAGCTCTGCCATTTCAATAAAACGAGTATTGGTGATAAACCACTCCAGCACTCTTCGTTCAACCATTAACAGGTCAACATTTTGAGCCCTCAATTGTGAGAATGCCGATTCAAGACCTTCGTAATCTTCGACACGACCAATGTCTAACTTACCCTTCAGTACTTCAACAGAATTTTTAATTGGTGAGGTCTCGTCGAACAATAACGCCCCTAGTGATAGGTCGTTCTGAAATTCAAGTTTGAGCTTGCGGCGAGTCAGTGAAACAGGAACAAACTCAACATTAAGAACTTTATCACTTAGGAAATGAGCATTAGGATCATCAAACTGAACTCCAGAAACAAAGGCAATAGAATTATTGTTGTCGATGGCCTTTCTAGCGGCACTAGGAGGGAGAGTGACAACGTCACCCAGCTTATGCCCCATATCATTAAGAGCACGTTGAATAATGTCGTGTTCTAGCCCGACCGCGGTGCTGTCTGGATACATATACGGAGGGTTACCAAAGCCAAATACGCCTTTTAGTGGCACTCGATAAGGAGAGGTATCTAGCCACTTTGATAAAATCTGGTTCTTATTTGCAACGTCAAAAGTTTCAATTTGTTTGTTGATTAGCGTCAGTAGCTCTGGTTCGTCATTTCGAATCACCATCGACGCTTCTAACTTTTTCCAATGCTCCAAAACATAGTTGACCGCTAGACCATGAACGCCAATCTTTTTCGCAAGATCCATAGTGGTGATAGGTTCACCGACCATGCCTTCAACATCACCAGACCCTAACGCACGCACCGCATCAATAACATTCTCAAAATCGACTCTTTCGATAGAGCTCAACCTCACTCCTGCACGCTCCAAGTCTATGTTTTCATTTACCATCGCAATGCGGCGTTTATTATTTTGATCTAGATTTCCATCGAGTTTTTTGTCGATAGGGACTATCACAGCCACCTGATAAGGAATATAGGGATCACTTGCAAGAAAACGTCCACCTTCACTTGGGTCGAACTGTTGGAATGGGAACACGTCGCCTCGCCCATCGACTAACGCCGCTTTGGCCTCGACGCGCGAGTTAACTGTGATAAACCGAACATGGACACCAAAACGCTGTTCAAGATCCAATGTCCAATCTTTGATGATCCCAGAAACCAGCCCGTCGTCATCGATGAATGAGTACGGGTAATGGTCGGAAAGCGCAATAAATGTGATGGTCGGTTGGTTTTCCAACCACTGGTTTAACTTAGCATCGGTCACTTCAGCCGCGTTTACACTGCGAATGACTAGTGACCACACCAATAAGCCAATGATAAGAGATAATACAAAACGATTTAGTGACAACATCAAGCCATCACTCATCGCTAAACTTCTCTTTAATCGCAAGAATCTCGGGCAACTTAAGAAAGAACAGATCAACGATAGTTGGATCAAAATGTTTGCCTTTCTGTTCTTCAAACAAGCTCAGTGCCTCATCGACACTCCAAGCCTTCTTATAAGGACGCTCTGCTGTCAAGGCATCAAACACATCAGCCACCGCAGCGATTCTTCCTACCAAAGGAATTTCTTCACCCGCGATCTGGTTTGGGTAACCGCTGCCATCCCATTTCTCATGATGATATTGCGCCACCTGAATCGCCATACGCATCAGTTTGGAATCACTCTGCCTACCAAGAATTTCAACACCGTACTCGACGTGTTTCTGCATGGTACTCCACTCACCGGCATCCAACTTACCAGGCTTTAGCAGCACACTATCGGGAATGCCAATCTTGCCAATATCATGCATTGGTGCTGCATCACGCAACGTCTCGGTATCTTCGTCAGTCATTCCCAAGGCTTTAGCTAGCACTTCACAGTAGTGACTCATACGCTTAACGTGCATGCCTGTTTCATTGTCTTTAAATTCAGCAGCTCTACCCAGTATGTTCAGTGTTTCTAGCTTACCGAGATTGATCTCTTGAGTTTTCTCTTTTACCTGACTAAACAACGCGCGTTGTTGGTCATAAAGTGCGATATGCGTTTTCACACGCTGGAGTGCAATAGCAGGGGTTATCGGTTTGGTTAGGTAATCTACAGCCCCCAAGGAGAGCCCTTTTACTTCGGCTTCAGGTCCAATTTTGGCAGTAACGAAGATAATGGGGATATGCGCGGTGTTGGGCTGTTCTTTGAGCTGTCTGCAAACTTCATAACCGTCAATATCAGGCATCATGATATCGAGGAGAATGAGGTCTGGCTGAGGCACCATCTTGGCTATCTTGATGCCAATGGTACCGTTAATTGCTACTTTGACTTGATAGGTATCTTTAAGTATTGCAGTCAACACATCCAAATTGCTTGGGGTGTCATCTACGACTAACACTATGGGTTTACGACTCATTGATACCTCGTATAAAAATCAAACAGTTATAAATATAGTGTAGAACGATTTTTAGAGGTTAATCAGAAAAAATAGCCTAGCGAACCCGCAACCTAACGACCTGAATAATACATACAGATTCGAACACCATCGAACTCACGAATCTCAAATGGGATCTCGTAAATCGACTCCATCACTGACTTTTCAACCACTTCAGAGACCTTGCCCGACTTAACCACTTGGCCCCTCTTCATCGCGACAATGTTATCTGAGTAACAAGAAGCAAAGTTGATGTCGTGAATCACAATAACCACCGCCTTATTAAACTCATGCGCTAGACGACGTAGCGTCTGCATGATTTCTACAGAGTGTTTAATATCTAGGTTGTTTAGTGGCTCATCCAAGAAGACATAGTCGGTATCTTGCGCCACTACCATTGCAATAAACGCCATTTGACGCTGACCGCCACTGAGCTCATCTAAGTATTTGTTTTGAATATCGGTAATGCCAAGGTGCTCTAGTGCCGTATCGACGATCTTATGATCTTCGTCTTTCAAGCGACCTTGAGAATGTGGGAAACGCCCAAAACAGACCAACTCACGAATCGTAAATCGCATATTGATGTTGTTTGATTGTCTTAACACAGCAAGGTGCTTCGCAAGCTCTTTGGTATCCCATTCAGCCAGTAATTTATCGCCAATAACGACCTCGCCCGCATCACTTTCGGTTAAGCGACTCGCCATAGAAAGCAGCGTACTTTTACCCGCACCATTTGGGCCAATAATAGAAGTCACTTCCCCTTTCGGGAACATAGCACTGGCATCATCAACCACGAGTGACTTGCCATACTTCTTAGTTAAACCTGTTAATTTAATCACTACTTACTACCTTTACTGAATTCTGGTACGTAACAACAAGAACATAAAATACAAACCACCGACCAAGTTAATGATCACGCTTACTGTGGTTTCAAACGCCATTACTTTTTCGATAAACCATTGGCCTGAAACCAATAGAACGACCGCTAACAAACTGCTCGCGATGATAAGCACACGATGTTGATAAGATTTGAATATCTGACGAGCTAAGCTCACGGTGATTAAACCAAAGAACAACACAGGGCCAACCAAAGCAGTCGATACCGCGACCATCACTGACACAATCACCAAAGTAATCTGAGTCAGTCGCTTGGTGTTCACACCCAAGCTTGTTGCGTTATCAATACCAAGCCAAAGCACATCAAGCTTAGGCGCTAACAACCACAGGCCAAGCAAGCTCAAACCTAATGGAATAAGGCTGAGGTAAACCAGTTCGCCTTTCACGTTATTGAAGCTTGCGAACATCACATTCTGCAGCACGGCAAACTCGTTCGGGTCAATTAACATCGCAAGGAAGTTAGCCAAGCTTGAGAATACGCTGCCGCACACAATACCAATCAACAACAGTGTAAATACGTTGTTTCGCTTGCTCTTGAAGTAAAAATGGAACAGCGCAAACGAGAACAAGATCATCACAGTCACAGACAATGAAAAGTTTACGATTGAATCAATCACCCAGAAACTGGTACTGCCAAACACAAACAGAAGCACCGTTTGAACCAGCATATACAGACTGTCAAAGCCCAAGATGGATGGGGTTAGAATTCGATTATTAGTAATGGTTTGGAACACCAATGACGATGCAGAGATCGCCACCGCCGCCAACACAATCGACAGCAGTTTTGGTAGTCGCAAAGATAAGAAGAACTCGTAGTTATCCCACGCAAGTCCTTGCCCCACAAATACTGCCGCCATCCCCAAAGACGCGATAGCCAGAATCGCAATTTTTACTGAATCACGCATTCGACTTGTCTCTCATGATTAGGTAGATAAAAATCAAGCCACCAAAGATGCTGATTACCATCGAGATTGGTATCTCATAAGGGAAGATGACGATTCGAGCTAACAAGTCACAAACCAATACCAAGATCACGCCCCAATAGGCTGTCCAAGGCAGAATCTTCTTCATGTTATCGCCCATCATCAGCGACACGATATTCGGCACGATAAGGCCAAGGAATGGGATAACACCGACGATCATCACTACAGAAGAGGCGCAGATAGCAACCAATGCCACACCAATGAAGACGATCTTCTGATAATTGAGGCCAATGTTTTTTGCGAAGCTTTCACCAATACTTGCCGCACTGAACTGACTCGCAAAGTAATAAGCCAACACACATGCAGGAACCGCGAGGTAAAGGATTTCATAGCTGCCTTGCAATACACTCGCAAAGTTCGCCATCGTCCAAGCTGACATGGTTTGTACTAAATCGTATTTGTAAGCGATAAAGGTTGTTAGAGAGGAAATAACGTTGCCATACATGATGCCAATCAAAGGTACCAACACCGCATTCTTGAACTTCAAGTGTTGTAGAAAGCGGACCAATAGCATGGTGCCTAACACCGCAAACGCAAAGATAAAGCCTAAGTAGCTCCATTGAGCGGCATTACCCAGCACCAGAATACCGACGATGTACCCCAACATGGCGCAATCAATGGTGCCCATCGTAGAAGGTGCAGCAAACTTATTCTGAACAATCTGTTGCATTATCAAGCCAGCAACACTCAAGCCAGCACCGGCAAGCACAATCGCGAACAGTCGAGGGATCCGACTAACAACATAAATAGAGTTGGCGTGTTGGTTGCCATTGAAAAAATCGCTAAAACTGATCTCAGCGACTCCAATCATTAATGACGCAACGCATAACACAACAAGAAATACAGCAGCTGCAATGGGTTTTAACATAGAAGTAATACTAAAGGTAGGATCGGGGAGACCGTATAAAAAAGTGAAAAAGGGCTTATAAGAACACTCTTATAAGCCCGAGAATCTGATGACTAGTAACTATTGAATCGTACGTTCAATGTCGCCAAGCATTCTGTGAATCGCTGTTACGCCGCCACCTACCAGATACCAAGCACTTGAATCAAGGTAAACGATGTTGCCTTGCTGCGCTGCAGGTGTTGCTGCAACCAGTGGGTTGTCAAACAGCTGTTGTGCGCGCCCTTCTGACTTACCGATCGCTTTTTCGCGGTCAAGCACGTAAAGCACTTCAGGTTTTGCGTCAGCAATATATTCAAACGAGATTAGATTGCCGTGATTCCCTTTAATCGGAGCCACTGTCGCACTCTTTGACTCCACAAAGCCAAAGTCATCAAAGATGATTGAGAAGCGACTGCCCTTATTGAACATCGCAATGTTGTTGCCGTTGTTCATTAGCATCATTGCTGACGTTTCGTCAGACGCGACTTTGTCGTTAACCGCCGTGATAGACGCTTGAGTCTCTTTAATGAGCGCTTCTACTTTAGCTTGCTTACCGAAGAGCTTGCCTAGCGCGCGCCAGTTTTGCTGAGCATCAGCCCAGTATTTGTCACCTTCAATAGAGAACATGATGGTCGGAGCTATTTTTGCTAGTTGATCGTAAACCTTAAGCATACGGTTTTCGGCAATGATGATGTCAGGCTTCAGCATGTAGATAGCTTCAAAATCAGGTTCACTCAATGAGCCCGTATTTGCCGTCGTATCTTTGTACGAAGCTAGATAGTCAGGCATTAGGCTGTGAGGCGCGCCAACTGGCTGTATACCAATCTGATCAAGCACATCTAAGCTACCAAAGCCAAGTACTACAACGCGCTGTGGTACTTCGGTAAACTGCACCGTGCCCTTTACGTGTTCAATAGTGATTGTTTCCGCTTGAGCGGTCATTATCAATGATGATGCAAGAGCGATAGCAAGCCCACCCAATAACTGACGAACTGAATTGATTGTTTTCTTCATGTGTCTTCCTTTGCCAAGGATACAAACCACCACTCATGACAATAAAAGTCACATTACTCATAGATGAGCATGGGGCGTACACAACGGCTAAATAACGATAATTTAAAGTCTGTCATTGCTTTGACAACAAACCTGTAACGCAAGTGAGAACTATTATCAATTATATTTGCGTTAAATTAGCGACACAACAACTTTATTATTCAGAAATGTAAAAGTGAGTATTCATGTTTTGCGTAGTCGGGAGATATATTAGGAATCAAAAATAGCAAAAAGCGCGAAGAGGAAAATGATCATCAATCTGAAGAAAAAACCTGATGGGGGAAAATGTCCGAAAACCCTGTAATTACAACGCTAAACCTCCTAATTACAACGCTAAACCTCAGAGTCACAAATTGCAATTTACAATGTAAAGACCAAGTATAACAGACACTTAACCACCACTAAATTAATACCTCAATTAAAACCACCAATGACAAAGAATACGAAGCGGTGCAAAACAGAGCCTCAGTCAGATACCTTGGTCAATCCCCTGTCCTTCGTTCATTTAACTATCAATAAGCGACGGCAAATCATTCAAAAATATTTTTAAATTTAATTAGAAATAGGGTTGTAATTTAAAAAACTAGGCGTATAGTTCGCCACCTGGCTCTAATCTATAGAGCTGTTAATGCTAAAGTAAGTCCAAGTTCCACATAGACAGTTCTCGATTCCCTCGTTACACCATCTCTGCGTCAGCTTTCACCCAGATAGTCATTCAATAGCTTTTAAATTCGATCCTACTACCGATCTCTCGTCATTCGCTCTTTTATCAGCGAAGTCAGAATAGATCGATCACTTAAATACAAATGTAATAAACACAAGGCACAGTTATGTCACGCAGAACAACACGACAAACCCATTGGTACCAACTATCACGCGAAAAAACAGTCAATAAACTAAAAGGTAATAAATGCTCAAGATTAAAATAGACTTACACAAAGAAGAGATTTCATGGGTCACCGAGATTCGACAGCTCAATAGCGATATACTCCACCGCCACATATTGCCCAAGCTACAACATCACAGTTATCTCATCGACTTTGAATTTAATGAACGAGAAAGCATCGGAACTATCGTTTCAGGCAACGGAAACACCCTAGGACATTTCACACTCCTATAGCATTTCCCATAGGCTGCAAAAGAAACACCGTCTAGTTCGACAGATATAAAAAAAGTCAAAGATGTCACCCTCAATTCGCTCTAGCAGAACAAAATAGAGTAGAAGTAAAACAGATCAGAAACCTAGCCCTTTTTGCATTTCACACGCGGCTAACGCTAGCTAGGTTATCGTGCTTCTATTGAAACCAACTTATATCAAACTCTGAATCACCAATGAGTCATTATCATTGCATTCATGGACTAATAAGTTAACGGCATCGACCTTAACTTTTGATCAAGAGTATATAAGTGTTCTGCAGCTTGCATGTGTTGAGGGTAATCGCTGAATTTCTCACGATTCTCCTCATTCATCTTACATGTCTCATCCACCAGCATTAACTTCCAATACAGCTTTGTTGTATGCAGCATCGCCAGTAAAGGTTTGAACACCTCTTTCTCATAAGCTTGAATCAACTCTTCAATCAACTCGTCACGTTCGTCTTCACTTGCGATTGAACCTTCGGTTGCCGACAACACTTTTTGATACTTCAGGTTTTGTTGCAGCTTATCCATCACCGTTTGGTTTTCTTCCGCTAACTCAACAAGCTTCGACTTAATAATGTTCACCCAATTCTCTTGGCTCAGTACTGTGCCATCAACACTGTTAAAGTCTTCTCGTATCTGTCGTTCAACACCTTTTTGAGCTTTCTTTAAAACCGCACGCACCTTTTGAAAAGGCAGCTGATATTCCTTACTTAGCTCGATAATCAGTTTATGAAAACCACCGTTTGGAAGGTGTAAGTTTTCCTTAAACGTCGCCATTGCAGCTTCTTGCTGCTCTGTAAGGTGAGTCATTCTGTTTCCTATTCTTTATCACTTATGGTGCTGAGCCCGCGATCATACCACTATATAACCTCGTTTTTTCGGTAACTTGATAGGTTACATCTAGCTACGTACTTAATTTCTCGCAACACGTTATTTTTTGGCTAGTTTTCACACTACTTGGCATGAAATGGTAAAACTGATCATCGAATAAAAACCATACTACACCTGTACCAACAAAACAGACTTCTAACTTATACAGGTACTAAAATGAAAAAGATTGCACTTAAGATTGAGACTGCGCAAGTCGGATGCTCACCAAGCTCGCGACCATGATGGCTAAATAGAAACTGCCGATAATGGACTCCATGAACACAAAGAATTGAGCAATAGGCAAAGCCGGTGATATGTCGCCATAGCCAACCGTGGTCAAGGTGATAAAGCTAAAGTACATCGCATTGAACAAGTTGGTCAGCCAGATTTGCTCTTCTAACCCGTTAAATGCATTAGGGAAGATTTCTAAAATCAACAAGTAGATAGTCGACCAAGCGAACCCTAACAACAAGTAAATACAGATAGAACCAATAATGTGATTGGGCGTCACCGTCTTTGCTTTCATTACCTGTTTGAGAGCGGAATAAATATGTGAGAACAGAAACACCGCCAATGCCGTTAACGTCACTATCGAAAGGTTATAGTCCTCCAAAAACGAGAATACCCCCGACACCGTAGCGGTTATCAATAGCAGACCATACCAAGAGCGATACAAGGCTCGCTCTTTATGTATTCCCACTATCGAAACAGCCAAAGTAATAATGATCAAAAACAGAATGGTCTTTTGACCTTGCGGATAAAACTGCTGCATCACCGCGCAACCAAAAAACAACACCAACAGTGCATAGAATAAGAAGTAGAAGTTGTCGTCTTTAGAGACTGGCTTCATCTATTTTTCCTCTGCCTCTGCTGGTTTTTTCTCAGTTTCTTCTTGGTTTTTCTCTTCAAGTCCAAGCCATGCCATCATCAGCTCATAGCTTAAACTCAGTATCACAGCACCAACAAACAGACCAACGATGCCTGACATCGCCATTCCGCCCAATGCACCCAGTAGAATAACCAACATTGGGATATGAGAGCCGCGGCTCAATAGCATCGGTTTCAAAATAGCGTCACTGCCACTGACCAAAATACACCACACTAAGAACAGGCTCGCCGCTAGCGTCGATTCAACACTGAACATGTAAATAATTGCAGGTAATAAAGCAAGAATCGGCGGAAGTTGAATAATTGCAATGAGCAGAACAGCTAATGCCCAAAACGCAGCCGCAGGAACGCCTGCAATAACTAAACCAATTGCTGACATAATGGATTGAATCACAGCAACACCTATCACACCCTGCACGACACTACGTACCGTTGATTTAGATAACTGTACCAACTCTTCACCTTTACCATCGGTTAGGCGAGCCACTAAGTGAGTGACCCCCGTTTGGCACTTATCGGCGTTACTCATAAATGCGCCAGCAATGATGGTAGAAATAATAAACTGAATAAACCCACCGCCGAGAGAGCCTAAAACAGAAGCAGCTTTCGTCGCAAACTGTTTCAGTTCGTCAGCATACTTTATGAACGTACCTTCAATATTATTGGAGGCAGCTACCAAGGTTGAATATACCTTCTCCCCAATGAATGGAATATCTTGTAAAGACTCTTTGGGTTTCGGCAGAGACAGGGTTCCGTCCTGTAGCCCTGTCATTAGGTCCGAAGCACTGGTGTAAATACCGGAAGAGAGCGCAACTAAAGGAATGAGCAGTAACAGTACTCCGATAAAGCTCAGTAATGCGCTGGCTTTTCCTTTCGACATTCCCGTCTTATTTGAAATCGCGACAGCAACTGGATAGAGCGCAGTCGCAATGATCGCCCCCCAAATAACCAATAGAATGAATGGGCGTAAAATCGCAAAACACCAGTAGACGAGCATAGCAATCGCTGCAATTTTGATGGCAGCGTCTATCGCCTGTTTTGAAAAATCGTCGGTTAACTTCATGAGACGTCCTTGTTAGACAAAATTAATGCTGATTTTGTAGAAACTTCCAATTCCGAGTTTCTAGGAATAAAGAGGCCAAAATCATATATATGCCAATTAGCAATAATTGGAATATGCGAATAAAAGTGTTGCTATCGATATCGCCGGAGCTCATCAATGTGCTACCGACAAGTACTAGCAAGGTACTAAATGCAGTGGCGAAAATCGGTGCTTTTTCGGGAACCGTGTAGATTTTCTTAGCAATCACAATAGCGACCAAGCCTATGAATAAAGAGTAGAAGATAATATTCGGAACAATCGAAAGGATTGAAAAAGCAGCAATCGCGAGCAATCCCCCGATACCGTTACTTATCACCAGAAAAGCGCTCAACTTTATCGACTTCTCTGACGTAATCATCAACGATAACAACGCAATGAACATCATTGTCAGCAAAGCTTCAGATATTTGAAAAATAAAGAAAAAACACACCACTGGATAGGAGATAATCATCGCCCTAAAGGCCGCATACCAACGCTGTTTCTTTTCGAGTGGCGCAGCAGCGAAGCCAGAGAACGCCGATTTAGGCTCAGGGAAAAACACATGCACTAACGCAAAAAGCATGACTGAAACCACACCAGAGGTCGCTAAGCCAGAGGCCAGCATGACTGAAACGCCAGGGTTATCAATCGCCATGAATGGCAACATCAAGACCGCAATCAACAGTATGGTGGCGAACAGGTTCCATTTTGGGTCGACAAACAAGTAGTAACCCCACAGCATCATTAACCCCACCAAAATCAGCAATGGAATTGGGTAATGGGTAATTCCTCGCGACAGCAATAAACCTAACCCCATCGTCACCACAACGGCCAAGAGCAATTCGTAGACCGTTTCCTTATGGAGGTTTGATTTATCAATTAAGAACTTAGCAGTGAACACTGGCGCCACAAACGCAAGTGGCCAGTTTATCCACGCCGCCAAGAAAACAGCCAACGTGACCCCGACAGTAAATCGCAGGATACGTTGCTGTGTTTGTTGGTCAGGAATCCGCTTATCGGACATAAGACAATACGCTAATCAGACGAATCCATACTTTGCCTATCGCGTTGAACACAAAGTTATCGCCGCTATAAACAATCACATCCGCTTGGCCACCCACTCGGAGCATGCCTGTCACTTCTTCATTATCAAATTCAATGGTGATAGGAAGCATCTGTGTTTGGCGCAACCAACCCGTTTGTTGGCTAGCTTGCGCAAGCTTACCTGCTTGATCATTTTGCCCCCAATCAACACCCCAATCGATGCTACTTACGCGCCCTTTTACCACTTTGCCCGGTGCGAAGTCTAACGCCACTTCAACTTCATCACCGACCGTTACATTACCTAGGCTGTTCTCTCGATAATAAGCTTCAATCCAAATATCTTCGGTTGAAACAAAGGTCATGATTGCTTGCCCTGCCGATGCATAAAACCCTTCAGACAGGCTAAAGTTAGAAACACCACCTTGTGTCGGCGCGGTTATCACGGTGCGCTCTAGGTTCAATTGAGCTTGTTCAAGTGCCAGCAACGCCGCTTTCACTTGACTGTTTTCTTGTCCCTCTTTACCCATTTGTTGCTTCGCACCTTCAAGATCAGCCTCTGCATTCACAACAGCTGCTCGAGAGGTCGCTAATGCTGCTCGCGCTTTATCTGCATCTGATTTAGAAACCACACCTTTGTCTGCCATCTCTAAAACACGCTTGGCTTGTAGTTTGGTGTTTTGTCTTTCAACAATCGCTGAAGTGAGTTTCGCTTGCGCTGAAGCAATACTCGCGGTTTGAGCACCGACATTTTGGCCTGCAATCTCTAAATTTTGCTCGGCTTGTTGTACTGCAATTTTGTAATCAGACTCATCTAAAATGGCTAACTTGTCACCTTGATTAACCAGTTGGTTTGGTTGAACCAGTATATCGAGCACTTTACCCGACACCTCAGGCTTGATTGGAACGATATAACCTTTTACACGAGCATTATCAGTTATAGGGATGATGCGGTCTGAAATGACACTGAAGAGCAACATGAATGCAACAAACAACAATAGGTAGTTTGTGACCTTTCTTACTTTGTCTTTTCCATTTTCTTGCTGGCCAACTTCTTCATTGGCTTCTTGCTTATTCCCTTTGGCTTCTGACATGGGGCTCCCTTCTAGATAACTAACATCAACAAAATTAATACTTTAAAAATAAACCCAGCAATGGAAAACTCAAGTAAATAGGGTTAGATTTAGTAAACAAAACGTTGCAAATGATATGCACGTCTAATAATGCAACAATATATACAGGATTGTATTCTCATGACCTCTAGTCACTACCAAGTCCCAGTAATTCAGACGAACTACGCTAAAATTCTGGTTCAGGTTTTTTCTGACTATGGTCTTGATTTACATATGTTGCTTAAAGATTCCGGTTTACCACCAGACCTTATCGAATCAGAAAGCGATTTTGTGCCATCGGAATCCATTAAGCGTTTGATTTATCTCACATCGGCGCAACTTGGCGTATCTCGGTTCACCGATATTCTAGGACTCGCATTTCGACGTCGAATCATCCCAAATGTCTTGCATCAATTTGCCGAATTTAAAACCATTGGTGATTCGCTGAAACACCTAAATTCAATCTTTGCCTACGACTCCCCAGGCAGCAAAGTCGAGCTTATTCAAGAACACGGCCAAAGTTGGTTTTGCCGAACTGCACCCGAAGACAATTCCCCTACGTTTCAATGGGGAGAAGCTTTTGCAATTACATATATCATTGAGTTAATAACCATTTTATCCAAATCCCCATGGTTGCCTAGTAAGGTGCGTCTGCAAGGACATGACATCGATGTCGTCAAAACACTGGTGCCAAGTAGCTGCCAATTGTTTGTTGAACAGTCGTCGACGGCTGTGCTGATCCCTGAAGAAATCTTACAACTCCCAATTCGCCTAACCTCTAAAGAACTCAGTGCTAAACCGACGCTTATTGAGTGGCACACCAGCTTTACCGATAGCGTTTATGAGCTACTCAAGCCCTACATGAAAGAACAAGATCTCTCACTTGAAGAAACGGCTGAACTGCTCAATTTTTCTGTACGAACTTTTCAACGCAAACTCAAAAATGAAAATACGACCTATCGAAAAATCAAAGAAAACCTAATGTTTTCAGTCGCATGTGAGCTGATGGAAGAAGGACACACGCTGACCTACATTTCGAGCCAGTTGGGATACACCAACATCTCTCATTTTTCACGTGCGTTTAAGCGTGTGTCTGGTCTTACGCCGAAGATTTACCAACGTTCAATTTTGGACTAAGTGTAGTTTTGGACTGAATACAATTTTGGGCTAAGTACATCAGGCCTTCCTCCCAGTTCCATTTGTAAGAGTGTCGCTAAATCTATCGCGCCCCAAAGCTCTTCTACGTCTTGTACCCTAAAATAAATAATCATACGTACTCCTCTTTAAGTCGAAGTACCATCTTGGATCAATCTCGACAGAGATACTTACCATAATGCGCCACACCCACTTTAAGAGCTGTTTCGCATATAAAATAATAAGCGTTTGAAAGTTATAAGTTTATCTCCTAAGTTTTTTATAACCCTTTACTCAGGAAGATGTAGATGAGCAATATAGAAAAAGTATATGGATTTAATACGCCCCAACGGCTCTTTGTCGGTTACACACTCGCCGTACTCGTTGATTTAACCGTTCTCAATTTTTTTGATGAATATTGGGATTTCGTCAATATCGAGTCTTTCACCATCTCATTTGCTGCTGCGATTTTGCTACAGCTGTTGCTCAAGTTATCCATCGGCTTAGAACATAAGCTCGCGGATTACTTCAAGTCGAAACCCGGCACTGCCCCTAAGATCTACAGAGGCCTGTCGAGCTATGTGATTCTCGTCGGTTCAAAATTCGTGATGCTAGAAGCCATCAACATTCTATTTGGTGACAAAGTGGATTTCACGGGGCCTTGGAACGGTGTCGTCGCCTTCTTTGCAGTGGTATTTACCATTCTGGTTGCCGAAGTGATTGTTTCTAAAATCTACTTTGCATTGGATGACACGCAGAAAACCGAAAAAGCCTAAGCGCTCTATCGATTTTCAAGTGAACTGCAAACAATAAGTGGGCTACTCGGGAAGCCGATAACGTTGCATCACTAAAAAGCAAAACGCTTCCCGAAGGATCGGTTAAAAGCGTTTTGCGCTTTTTTGAGGGAGTGTTGACGGAGATGAGCTTATAATGACGAGGTTACTTCTCCCTCGCCACGATTAAGACCACTTTTAGCTCGCTCTAAATTTAACCGCGAAAGATCTGCGTACCAAGAAGGCTCTCACGTGATCGTAAATCAGATTAAACACAAACGCGTAAATGGTAATAAAAATGGTCACGCCGATATCCATTAAGAATGCCTGCCAAATCCCCACATTAAGCAAGAAAGCCATCACTGGGATCGTCGCTATCAACAAGCCTGCTTCAAACAAAACCACATGGAATATTCTCAGCTTAAGTGAACGCTGAGATTTTTCACCCGTAAAGTAGCGATCAAAAATGCGGTTGAAACAGTAGTTCCAAATCATGGCGATGGTCGCAACAACTATCATGGTTCCTGATAAGGCATTCACATCATGATCGGTAAATATCGCTAAACCAATAATTGAAAGTGTTACGGCCAAAACCTCGAATAACACTGAGTGGAACACTCTTTCTAACGTACTCATACATTCCTCTAAATAATCTAGTCTGTGTTGGATTAGCTCGGATTATGTCATCGAAAATAATAAGAGAAAGTTAACAGCCATCACGATTAGTGATAGCCTGAGCATTATCATCCCATTTGCTATTGAGCGAGAAGTAACATGTACAGTTTTGAGCAATTAAAAGTCTTCGTCACTGTGTGTGAAAGTGGCTCTTTCTCTGCCGCAGCACGCAAGCTGAAACGCGCTCAGTCTGGTGTCAGCCAATCGATCGCCAACCTAGAAATTGCCATCGACCAAGAGCTGTTTAACCGTGAGAAAAACATCCCTGTTTTGACCAACACAGGTAAAGCCTTATTGCCTGTCGCTAAGTCGATTCTCGACCAACAAAAGTACTTCGACCAAAAAGTAGAATCGCTGACACAAGAAGATGAACACGAACTGATCATTGCCATTGATGAGAGCATCATAGATAAGAATTTCATTAAGATAATCAGATCACTAGCCGATCAGTTTCCAATCACACACTTCGATATTATTACCACCTCAACCTTCGATGTTGAAGACTTAGTCAGACGCGGCAAAGCACAGATAGGCATCATCTATGCGGATGGTGAACTTAAAGTAGATATGGACTTCTTCTTACTGGGTCAAGCACGTTTTCTTACAGTTAGCTCCGCCACTCACGAGCTGAGCCAAATGCCCGTCGTTCAAGACTCAGACCTAAAGCGCTACCGCCAATGTGTGCATCGTAGTTCTAAGCAGCGCGAATTGTGGTTCACCTATGGCATCAGCTCCATGCTTTGGTATGCCAACAACCACAAAACGATCATCGATCTCGTTGAACAGAACGTAGGGTGGGCAAATGTGCCTGAAATGATGGTGATGGAAGGGATTCAGAAAGGTGATCTCGTAGCACTGCCAGTGGCACACGAGCATGGTGGTTGGATTACTCCAGTGGGTTGTTTGGTGTCTCGCAGCCATATCAATGGCCCAGTGTTAACAAGTTTACTTGAAAAACTAAAAGGCCACTCATTAGAGAACAATCAATGGCAAGCCAACTAATCTCCCCCAATTCTTGAGTTCAGCCTATTTCAGCAACTGAATCCTAAGTCAATGACGGTTGTGTTTTCTCCAGCACTACCTCATTTACGCTTTTCGTGCCGATAATTTTCTTTGTCGTGTGGATAAAACACCCTAGTTGATATCCCAAAGTGACATAACTAGTATGCGATCCCAAAGGGTTTGTCTTATCAAACTGATATCGACAAACCCAAATCGCTCTTTAACACCACTGACCCAACTTCAAATCTCCCACATAAGTGCCCCTGCCCTGCAACCACTTGTGAAAGCTTCAAATAGATCACTTTTGAATATTGATTCGCACCCAGTTTATGAGCCCTCTTCGAGTGCTTTTTTATATCTAAATGAACCTTTTGGAAAATTTGTCGTGAACGTTTTAAGAAATATTTGCCCTGAGAAAATGGGCAAAGAGCGTAACAAACGAGAGTATGATTTACGCGTACTTAATTGTGTCAGTGAAAGCGAGTATGAATCGCGTATGGCAGTTTGGAATAGCTTAACTTTGGTTGCTACTCCGTCTGTTTCAGAAACAAAAGGCTTCATCGATGAGGCTTTCAACAAACTTCAGCAAGACTTGAAAGAAGCCAGCCGCGAGTTATCGATAAACTACACAGACTTCATTGCAATGGCGCATGAAGAACTCAACTACATTAAGGTGTTTGTTGCTGATAAGACCGCACAATACGGCTGGTATGCCGCGATCGTTCTTATGATCATCGGTACTGTTGCTTTATGCGCTCAGTAAACCAAACTGTGTATTAAATAAATTGCCTTAAAAGCTCAAGCGATAAACATAAGCACATATCTGTGCTTATGTTTTAGCTAGAAAACAAACAGTTAAACTCATTTATCTTCTAGTCTAAAAGCCTTCACTCTCCCATCAGAGACAACAGATCCCGCGTCGCTTGTTTTGGATCTTCAGCGTGACATATCGCAGATACCAGTGCTAACCCATGAATACCGCTCTCAACTAACTGCGGGATGTTCGATTCGTTAATTCCACCAATACCGACAATCGGTAGCTTCGTTGTCTCCAACGCCATTTTAATTCCATCATAGCCCCAATGTTTCTTTAGATTCGTCTTGGTCGGTGTGGCAAAAAGCGCACTGAGGCCAATGTAATCGATCGGTAAGCTATCGGCTTCTTGTAACTGCTGTTCAGTTTCAATTGATAACCCAAGAATCTTGTCTGGGCCAATCAACTGACGTGCTAACTCAGCAGGCATATCAGACTGTCCTAAATGTAAGCCGTCAGCATCCACAGCCAACGTAACGTCTACCCGATCGTTAATGATCATCGGGACACCAGAGCCAGCCAAAATCGACTTAACGGCCTGCGCACGTTCAATGAAAGCTCTGACATCTCCATGCTTCTCTCTTACTTGAACCATAGTGACACCACCAGCGATTGCTTGTTCAACTACAAACTTAAGCGTTTCTAGATCTTGCTGGTCATCAGTAACCAAGTAGAGCTTATAAGGGTTCATATCGTGCCTTTGGAGTCGGAGTCTAAATTGCGTTTCTACTATTTTACCGACAATTCGCATCATGTGCATGGAAGTTAATAAACAATTAGCTCAATTAAGCATGCTCCAACAAATATGCAACTCATTGAAAAGATACTAAAAAACCGGATTTTTTAACGAAAGCGTTACTTATTACACAAACTATTCACTTAAGCCTGCCCAGAACACTGTTTTATGGAATACTTCGCAGTGAAGGAATCAGGTAAATATAGGGATAGTTATGCGCCACCTTTCTATAGCATTTAAGATCAAGCTAGGTTATGCCATCTGCTTGCTCTTTTTCGTCATTTCAGGCTTTGTGAGTTACAAAGGTATCCAAACCTTGTCGAACGGCTTTAGTCAATACAGTGTACTTAGCCAGAAAGCGACACTGTCAGGCAACATTCAAGTGCATTTTCTACAGATGCGCTTAGCCTCTGAGCGTTACTTAAAGTCATTGGATGAGCAATACGAAACGAATTATCAATCAAGTAAACTCGCGATTGATGAACTGCTCAACAACTTAATCCAAACCACCACCAAAACTGATAGCCTAGCTAGTCTGCAATTAGTGCAAGACAGCGTGGCGGCATTTGACACGGCTTATGGCTCAATGAAACAGAGCCAGCTGCTCATCGACCAATTGGTGAATGTCGAGATGGTCAAACGAGAAACCAACGCATTGAAAGCGGCTCAGAGCTTATTGTATGAGTCTTACAATAACAATGATCCTAACGCGAGTTTATACGCGGGCATGTTGATGGAGAATTTCCTCGCAGCCAAGATCACCGTACTCAGTTATTCAAACAACAATGACCTTAAAACCTATGAGGCGGGTAAAGATATCTTTGAATACGCGCTACCAGGTATTGAAGGCGACATTGAATCTCTTAAATCATCGCCTTATCAAAGTGAGCTGATTGAAGACTTCTCGAATCAGCGCGAAGCGTATGCAAAAGGCTTTGAGCAAGTTCATCAACAAATGATCGAGAACACCCAAAGAACTGCGACTCTTGCCTCGATTGGAGACAGCTTGGCTATCGCGGTCGCGGATGCTCAAAGTATTCTCGAGCAGCAGAAACAAGCACTCACGCCAGTACTGCAAGCCAGTGAAAAACGTTCAGTTCAAATCATCATCTTGCTAACGGGTGTGGCTTTAGTGATTGGCATGACGAGCGCCGTTTTGGTGACTCGCTCTATCACCAAAGGCATCGCACAAGTTAAACAGATCACCAATGAGCTTTCTCAAGGTAACTTAAATGTTGAAGTGAACATTGAGAGCAAGAATGAGATTGGCGAACTGCTGACTAATATGGAGATCACCATTGAATCTCTGCGCGATATTGTTGGTCAAGTGAACCGCTCTAGCGTGCGTATTGGTGAGATGTCGGAGTCACTCAATCAAGTGACCAATAACAGCTCGACCAACGCAACACAATTGAATATCGAGATGATCAATATCTCTTCTGCCGTTGATCAATTGGCTTCCAGCACATCAGAAATTGCTGCAAGTGCTAACCACGCGTCTCAAGTTGCTAACCAAGCAACCGAGAATGTGGCGATGGGACTCAAAGAAGTAGACAAAACACTGCATGAAATTGGCAGCGCCGATGAAAGCATGCAGGTCAGCAGCCAGAAAGTGACTGACCTACACAAAGAGTCGATGAACATTGGTGCCATTCTTGAAGTAATCAAAGGCGTTTCTGAGCAAACTAACCTATTGGCATTGAACGCTGCCATTGAAGCCGCTCGTGCGGGTGAACAAGGTCGTGGATTTGCAGTCGTAGCCGATGAAGTGAGAACGCTAGCTAAGCGTACCCAAGATTCAGCTAGCCAAATTGATGAGCTCATCACCTCGTTACAACGTGGCGCTAAAGATGCACTCGAGTCAATCAAAGAGAGTCACAGTACGGTTTCTGATGCTTCGACTCAGGCGCAACAAGCTTCTCAGAACTTGCATGTGATTAACCAACACATCCAAGATTTGAATCAGGCCAACAGCCAAATCGCGATATCCGTCGATGAGCAAGACTGCTTAACCAAGTCACTGGGTGAAAATGCGCAAGGTGCCAATACCATCGCACAAAGTAACCAAGAGTCAGTCAGCAGCATTTCAGGTGCAGCGAGCGACTTAACCGAAGTTGCTCATCACTTAGAAAACCAAGTGAATCGATTTAGAACCTAGCTAACTTTCTGTCTCTGTTATTCAAAGTCTCTGTTATTCAAAGTCTCTGTTATTTAGAGCC
Organism: Vibrio sp. 10N.286.49.C3; assembly: GCF_041469545.1. Taxonomy (NCBI): domain Bacteria; kingdom Pseudomonadati; phylum Pseudomonadota; class Gammaproteobacteria; order Vibrionales; family Vibrionaceae; genus Vibrio; species Vibrio sp. 10N.286.49.C3. The sequence continues at coordinate 39,449 of NZ_JBFRKT010000033.1, read as the reverse complement.
TCGCTTATTGAAAACATAGCGAACACGGTTTATATAATAAGAAAGCCCCCAGCACATTCGTGTTGGGGGCTTTTTAGTGAGCTAAGTGCTTATAGCCAGATTGAATCTACTGAATCTTCAAACGTTGAATCAGAGTCTCTTCATCAAATTGATATAACTCATCAAGTAAGTTCATTTGCAAACTACCTGGGCCGCGTGAGTTCTCAGCTGCGATTTCACCAACCACACCCAATACCGCCGCAGCAGCCAAACCACTTTCATCACCAACAGCAGCAAATGCGCCCGTCAATGCCGTTAAAGTACAACCCATGCCGGTTACATACGGCATCATTGGATGACCGTTGTTTAACGTCACAACACTGTCTTTGGTGACAACGTAATCTGTCTCACCAGAAATCACCACATTCGCACCGTATTCAACGACTAAGCATTGCGCTGCGCCTAATGCAGCATCACTGCTATCTAGCGCATCAACGCCTTTGCTCTGTGCTTGCTCGCCCGCTAACGCGATAACCTCAGACGCGTTGCCACGAATGATCAACTTATCCGCTAAGCGTGCAATTTCACGAGAAGTCTCGGTACGCAGCGTACTTGCGCCACAACCCACCGGGTCAAGAACCACAACCTTGCTATTGGCATTCGCTTGTTCAACCGCGAAACGCATTCTTGGCGTCCAAACACTGTCGAGCGTGCCAATGTTAATCACAAGCGCGCCAGAGAAAGACATCATCTCAGCCAGTTCTTGTTGTGAGTGCGCCATGATAGGTGAAGCGCCAATCGCCAATAACGCATTGGCCGTATTGTTCATCACGACGTAGTTGGTAATGTTCACAACCAGTGGTTTTTGCTCTCGTACTGCGCGCAACGATTGGATGATTTGTTCAGTTAGCATGGGTAAATCCTTATTCGTGAAAGTCGTTTTAAGCCGCTGCAGGTTGGCTAGCGACAAGGTTTAGCCGTGATTAGTCATTAAGAGCGTTCAGCCCTTGCTGCCAAAAAGCCACTTCCATACGCGTTGCGGTTTTGAAGATATGAACGATGTTCTGACCGCGCTCGCTGTTGATATCAATTTCAGCAAGCAGTTGATTGAAGTATTCCGCACCCGTTGCCACACCAGACTGGAATTCTTCACCGCCATACAGTTGCAACCAGCTCGCATATGGGTTGCCTTCTAATACGGTATCACTGCTCTCTAACAACACTTTACCGATAACAGCGTAACCAATTGAACACGGAGCCAATGCCGCATATAAGTCGACAAGATCACCCGTCATACCCGCATCTAGAACGTAGCGCGTGTAGGCAACTGTGCCGAAATCTTCCGGTTCGTTTTCTAAATCCGACTCAGTTAAACCCCACTGACCACAGTAAGTCACATGGTGAGAGATTTCAGAATCTAGCAGCGCATGAACACTTGGCAGTGCACGACGCATATCAGCCAAGGTTTTAGCCTTGTAAATTGCCAATGCATAAGCGCGAGCATACTGCTTCAAAAACAGAAAATCTTGCTTCAGGTAATGCAAAAAACACGGCTGAGCGAGGGTGCCGTTCGCCAGCGTTTTAACAAAATCATGCTCGGTGTAGTCTTGCCAATCTTGCTGACAGGCTTGGATTAAGTCTTGGTATTTCATGAGATTCCTTAGTCAAAAGTCGGTACGTAATCAGCGGCTTTGGGTAGTGATTTGATGATGCCTTTGTCGAACATAAACTGTGCGTAATCGTCGTAACGCTTCATATCCACTGCAGAAGGGCGAAGTGCGAAACGAGTCAGCGTGTCGTTCCATGCGCGTTGGTTAAGTTCGTTATTCAACGTATCTGGTGAATACGCCACAAACTCACCCCATGACTCTTGTGGGTGGTTCACAATGTAAGTCGTTGCTTGTTCCAATGCTTTGTTGAATGCTTTGATCGCTTCATCGTCGTGCTGCTTTGCGTTCGCAACAAAGATAAGCTCGTCGTAAGCGGGTACACCGTGCTCTTCTGGGAAGAATGCTTTCGCTTTAAAGCCTTCAAGGGCTAACTGGTTAGTTTCGAAGTTACGTAAGCCACCCCAAATTGCGTCTACCTTGCCTGATGCCAATGAAGACGACAGTGCCCAACCGACATTGATGGTTTGCACGTCTGTAAACGCAACATTTTCTTGAGCTAGCATGGTGCCGATGGTCGCTTCTTCGTTACCCGCAATCGCAATACCGATCTTTTTGCCTTTCAGATCCGCTAGTGAATCGTTCTTGCCATTATCTAAAACCATCAACGTATTCAGTGGCGTTGCGATAAGAGTAGATGCACGAACGAGAGGCAAACCTGCCGCTACATCCATGGTTAAACTTGGTTGGTAAGTTACCGCTAAATCGACCTTACCTGCTGCGACCAATTTTGCTGGCGTGCTTGGGTCTGCTGGCTCTTGGATTTCAACCTCTAGGCCTTGATCAGCAAAGTAACCACGCTCTTGAGCAATCACAATTGGGCCGTGGTTCGGGTTCACAAACCAATCCAACATCAGTGTCAGTTTCTTTTGTTCAGAATCCGCTAATGCGTGACCTGAAACTAGTGAAGCAAGTAGTGCCACTGCACCTACCAATTTGGTATTTTTCATAGTTAACCTTTCCTTTTGAATATTATTATTGTGTGTATCGAGCTAATTTTTAACGAAGTTTTGTTTAGATAAATAGCGTGAGCGAAGCTTTATTAAACAAGTGTTATTGAGCGAACCATCACTGGTTCTCCCAAGGGATAGCTTTTTTGAGTAATTTGTCTGTGATGAAGTAGAGCGAGATAGACAGCACCGCCAAGATGAACAAGGCTGCAAACATCTCATCAATGATCATGCGTGCGTTCGCTTGCAGCATTAGGTAACCCAGCCCTTCACTCGAACCCACCCACTCGCCGACAACCGCACCAATTGGGGCAATCACCACAGCGACACGAATACCAGACGCCAGTGTTGGTAGTGCCGCCGGCAATTGGATATAACGGAGCAATTGCCACTTCGATGCACCCATGGTCTTAGCAAGATCAAGATAACCAGTCGGTGTATTTCGCAGACCGTCGTAACAACAAGTGGTCACGGGGAAGAAGATAATGATCGCCGCCATCACGACTTTTGATGCGATGCCATAACCCAGCCACAGCATCAATACTGGCGCAATCGCAAACACAGGGATGGCTTGGCTAGCAATTAAGATAGGCAACAACCAGCGTTTCAGCGGTTCGAACATCAACATCTGTAGGGCGAAAAACAGCCCCATGGATAAACCGAGCAATAGACCAAGTAAGATCTCCTGCGCAGTCACCCAAGTGTGTTTGAGTAGCACATCGTAACGTTCAATAAGTTTTAAAAAGACTTCTGCAGGCGCTGGCAGAATGAAGCTAGGCATCTCAAAGATAACCACCACCATTTGCCATAAACCGAGAATCACAGCACTGCTGATAAGCAAACGCATAACGGGATTCATCTGACGAGGGCGTGTAGTGGTAGTCTGTACGTTAGCTGAACGCGCCACAGCTTCGCTTCGCGTTAGATCATTCATAATCACGCTCCAACTGATCTAAGATCGCTTGTTGTAACTCAGCACATTCACCGTCTAACACTCTTGGTGTCGCTGTATTAGGCACAGACAGTGACTGTGCACTCGCCGGAGTGCCTTGCAACACATACAAGTTATCCGCCAAACGCACCGCTTCTTGTGGATCATGAGTAATCAACACAACGGTTTTATCTCTTAACAGTTCACAAGCTAAGCTCTGTAACTTATGTCTTGTTACCGCATCCAGCGCAGAGAAAGGCTCATCCATCAGTACCACTGGTTTGTCTTGCATTAAAGTGCGAGCCAAAGCAACACGCTGACGCATACCGCCAGACAATTGATTTGGCATAGTAGACGCGTGATCAGCCAAACCAACCGCAGCGAGCAACTCTAGTGCTTGATTGGTTTGCAGTGCTTTATCAGAAGCTGGATTTTGAAAACGATGACTTAGGCAAACATTGTCGATAACCGACAACCATGGCAGTAACAAGTCTTGCTGTGCCATGTATGCGATGCGATCCGTTAAAGGCAATTCATCAGACGTTGCCAATGTGCCCTGCCACTCCACCTTATCGTCCAGTAAGCCTGCCAGATAACGCAACACCGTGGTTTTTCCGCAGCCACTTCGACCTAGCAATACCGTCCACTTACCTGCGTTTAAGCTAAGCGACAACCCAGACAAGGTCGCGTGCTCACTGTCGTTATAACGTAAAGAGGCATTGCTGAGTTGAACGCCAATCGTATTAACGGACATTACCGTGTCCAGCGAAGAAGTGATTTACCGGGCCATGACCTTGACCAACTTGCAACTCATCAGCATGAGCAATCGCGCGAGAAATGTATTGTTTGCCTAGGTCAACAGCTTCTGCCAGCGTGTTGCCCTGAGCCAAGAAAGAAGCAATGGCAGATGAAAGCGTACAGCCCGTGCCGTGGGTGTTTTTAGTCGGGAAACGCTTAGCACTAATCAAGGCAGAGGTGGTTGGTAGAATCAGTAAGTCGTTACTGTTTTCATCTTTCTCTAAATGGCCGCCTTTTAGGAGTACCGCTTTCGCGCCCAAAGCACGCAGGTCCTCAATCATGCCCTGCATTTCAGCTTCGCTTTCAGGTACTGGCTTGCCTGTTAATGCCGCGCCTTCTGGTAAGTTAGGGGTGATAATGTCTGCCAGCGGAATCAACTCTTGCTTTAGCGTCGTGATAGCTGAGTTTTCTAGAAGAAGATCGCCACTTGTCGCGACCATTACAGGGTCAATTACAAGATGCTTAGGTTGGTACTGCTTAATTTTGTCAGCAACGACTTTGATGATTTGAGAATCAGCCAACATGCCGACTTTCACTGCCACGATATTGAGATCAGTAAAAACCGCATCTAACTGGCTAGCGACATGGTCGAGTGGAATAGGAAAAATGGCGGAAACGCCTTGAGTGTTCTGGGAAGTGATAGCGGTAATCACAGAACAAGCAAAACTACCGGTAGCAGACATGGCTTTAATATCAGCTTGGATACCTGCACCGCCGCCACTGTCAGAACCCGCGATGGTTAAAACAATCGGAGTATTCGTGCGAGTCGTGTCTTCAGCAGAGTGCTGCTGTGTTGAGGATTTTGGAGTTGAGGCTTTTGGCGTTAAAGCTTTTGAAATAGAACTGTGTGTCATTGTCGCTCCTACTATCTTACAAGACGTAGGAGAACGAACACTGATCGAAGGAGAAGTCGCATTAGGCTCATGAAAGCTTTCATGGGTGCAGACGTAGATCGAGTGCTCATAGTTCCCTACGCCAGTGTTAACTGAATCAGGTTCAACGGGTCTCGACTAACGATCTCAGCAAACACCAAATAAGGTATATGCCCCCCGACTATTGATAGCGATAATAACAGCACTCTTAAAACTGAGATACTCATTTTATTCAATTATACTAATTCCGCATGAACAAATTTCAATTAGGCCCAACAAAACAAATACTTATAACGTTCCTTTAGATGGCTTCGACTGTATAAACAAGCACAACACAATCAGAGACATACCTAACCAGCCTGTAAAAGGAATCAGCTCACCGACAACACAAACGGCAAGCACCGCTGCGACTACTGGTTCAAACAAGGTCAGCAGATTGGCACTGCTCGCGGTGACGTGGCGTAAACCAAAACTGAACGCGATATAGCCTAAGCATTGTGGGATTAACGTAAGATAGCTGATGACTAATACGTTAATCTGCGAGGAAAACAGGTTCTCACCCGTAAACCAGAGCGTTGGCAGCAACAGCATCGCACCAAGGCCAAAAATACTGCCCATCGCTGCTTGTGACTTAATCCCTTTATCGATCAGTGCTTTTGTCGCCCAAGAATAAATGGCGTAACACAACCCAGCGACCAGACCTAAGCCAATACCTAACAGCTTGAGATCATCACCGGATTCGTTCGCCGATGAAGATTCTGAAAACACCAACAATCCAATACCTACCACACCAATCGCAAAGCTAGTGAGCCAACGTTTGTTGATATTATTCTTTTTGCTAATCAGACACTCTAACAGTGCCGAAAAGAAAGGTGCGGTCGCAATCGAAACCACGGTACCAATCGCCACACCTGATAATTTCATTGAAGAATAGAAAGCTAACGGGTAGACCGCCAAAGCCAAAGCGCTCACTGCCAACAGCTTCTTATTCTGCAAAAGCTTGTCGAAAGCGAATAGGATTTTTCGATATGCCAAGCCCGCTTGCATTAGGCCACCGACGCCCATAGAAAAAGCACCAATCGCTAATGGGCTTAGATCAGGAGCAAAACTTGCGGCGGTGCCTGTCGTGCCCCATAAAATAGAAGCAAACAAGATGGCTAAAGTGCCCGTTTGGAATTCGTTAACGCGATTGATGGCAAGACTCATTTCTATTACCCAATTTTCAGTTCTGAAATAGATAATAGTGAAAATTGATAAGAGTTAGTTTGCCAAAAGGACGCTATTGTTGTTTCTAAAGACTCTCTTTCATTGAGCCTAGAAACGCCCTTGGGGACATACCAAAGTGCTGAGAGAAGCGACGACTGAAAGCAGAAACATCACTATATCCCACATTTTCAGCAATCAATTGAACCGGTAAATCGGTGTGAGTTAACAAGGCTTGGGCTTTCTCCATACGATATCGAGTGATGTATTTAAGCGCACTGATGCCCAGACATTCTTTGAAGCGTTTTTTGAATTGAGTAGGGCTCAAACAGGCCGTTTCAGCAAGTTGTGAAATGGATAACGGCTGGGTGTAGTTATCCGCAATCAGCCTTTGTACCGCACGGATTCTTGGGTCGATACTCTTGCTGACTTGTTGTTGCTCTAACAGCAATGAAAACACATCCAAAACTGATGACTCAATGCCACTATCGACCTGATATTCCAGCTGCTTCTCAACAAACAGTAAGAAGCTCATCAAAGGTGGTGTGATCGTAAAAACCGAGAGCTCATGCTCTAACAAGTGCTGCGGCAACTCCGCCATATCCGCGACAATAAACCGCGCTGCTTCATCCGCCTTAAACGCATGCGCTGTGGTTACCGGAATCACCACACATTCTCCCACGGCCACTTTGCCGACATACCCCACCATTTCAATATTAATACTGCCTTGGATCGGCAATACCAATTGATGATGGTCATCATGAGCATGAGTATTAAACTGCTTGGTGTAAGATCGAATGCTTAAGCTAGATTTCATGAGCAACGCCGGAGTACATTTCGCTAGGTTAAAGTAAGAGATACAAAGTTACATTATCACTTCCCTAGAGTCACACTTAATGCGCATCAAATTCATGCTAGCTAGGTGACATGATCAAAAACGGCCTCTACTCTAATTGAGAGGCCGTATTTATTATAGAGTGGTAAATCACGTTAAAGGTTTAAAACGATACTTGGCTGTTCTGACCAATCACTACCTGAACACTATTTTCAACAGCATAGATTTCAAAACCATCAGCAACCGGATCGGCATTGTCTTCATCACTGTCATGCTGTGCAGTACAGGTATAGCCTAAAGAGTAAGTACCTGAATCAATGAAGCCCAGAGAAAACTCATAGTTGGTCTTCGCTTTATTCAATGTCACTGACGCTGAAGTGATCGGTTTTTTCTCCGCTGGACCACCAATTGGTGCCATGTCAGCTTTAACGATGTCACCTTCATACAAATAAACCGATTGAACGAAGGTATTGTCATTTGTAGGGTTACAAGCTCCAAAAGTTGTTGTCGCTACAGTACCTTCAATGTTTCCTGTCTCAACCGTATTGATAAGGCTCACAGACGTTCTTTGAATGGTGTAATCAGGGAGACTTGAACTGTTCTTTAAGCCGCGTCGCAGATCGAACTCAACAACAAAATCGTTACTTTGTTGGTTCACATTAAATGAGTTGTTAAAATACAGCACACCAGCGTTATCTTCTTTACCCACACCTTGCGGGCATGCACCTTCACCTTTCACAGTTAACTGACGGTTCGTATCATCGTTTTCTATAACGTAAGAAGGTGTTGTTGGGTGGTCACCATCATGGGCAAACGCACACAACTTATAACTGCCGACCGGGATGACCTCATTTTTGATCAAAGGAAGCGCCTCGCTGCCTTGGTAATCCAATAAATTAACACTTAATGGAATAGGCTCCTCACCATCTGGCAATGGGTCACCGTTTTTGTCCACGTAGTTACCGTTTTCGTCCGTTTTATACACGTCATAAACCAATGGCGTACCTCCCTGTCCCGGAAGTAAAGCCACCTTACTGAATGTCACAGTGACGTCTTTAACATCATCAATGGGCGCATCACTCACACTCAAGGTAATCGGTGTCGTGCTGCTTGATGAACCTGAATCACCACCACAACCGACAAGCCCAGCCAGCACAAGGCTCGCTAAAGCGGTTTCCTTTAAATACTTCATAACTCATGTCCTATAAATCACTGCTTAATAGAGGGCTTAGTTTGTTGCCCTCTTATTCTTTTCCTTAATGTGACTCATAGATAAACGCGCTTATGGCCAAATCGGTTAGCCCCATTATTTAAGGCTTTCTTCATCCAAAAGCTTTGTTCATCAAGGTGCACATATCAGATCGCACATAGGTTAATTAAGTCTAGTAAGTAAATTGTCAGTAGTCGCGCGTATTTAGCAAGGTTGCTGTCAATTATGTTGAAATAGGCGGTATGTATAGGCTCGGAGAGAATGTTTGAAAGCAACTTGATCGAAGTTAATAATCGCCACCAAGATCAAAAAAGGCCGTTAAGACAGCCTATTGCTGAACTTAAACGACCTTCTCATTGAATTTTGATTAAGCTAAGACGATATCAGCTCAGTCAAACTCACTTATTTTTGAAGTTGCTCTTTAGCGGCTTCAACCTTAGAAAAATCTAGGCCAAGCTCTTCAACTGCTTCTTTGATTAGCGCAGGGTTTTGCATTACCTGACCCATCAGCATTTGAAGCTTATCTTGTGGTAAACCAAGTTGGCTGATTGTCGCCATTGCTGCAAGAGGGTTCTCTGTCAGCGTTTTGAATAGCTCGCTGATCTGCTCGTCGCTAATATTGTTCTCTTTCAACATTGCTAAAATCGGGTTCATTTTTTTGCCTTTGAAACACTAAATTAAATAGGAGCACAGCATACCATCTAGCTGTGCTCGATTGTACTAACAAGTGACGCTTTGGTTTAACGCGAACCGCACTTTTCCCAAACGCAAATAATGCTTGGGCTTAGCGAGACTCTAATGGGTAAGAGCGGTAGCTCCACATACCATACGTTCTCAGTGCGTCACGGTAGATGCCTAGAAGCTCACCACTGCTCGCTTTCTTAAGATCTTCTAGCGGCTTATCTGGGTAAGAAACCGTATCGAAGGTAATACCCTGAGGGCCCGTTTGCCAGCTCGCAATTTCAAACAGAGTTTGACCACGACGAACATGACTTGCCGAGCTAATAATGGTCGCATGTTTAATATCATGACGAGCAAGCGCATAGCTACTAAACAAGGCGTTGCCTACCGTGCTAGTCGCGTAGTTCTCTTCAATGATGCGGTCTTTGCTTACCCCTTTTGAGATAAGCCAATCCGCCATTAACTTACCTTCTGTCTTATGGTTCTTAGGCACGCCGCCGGTTAAGACGATCATCGCGTCAGGGTTAGCTTTCGACATTGCTAATGTTGTTTCAAGACGTTCAATCAAGATTTCATGCATAGAACCATCTGGATTAAGCGCGTAGCCCAAAGTGACGATGGCACCGTGGTCGCTCAACAGTCCCTTATCCGCAGACTCTTTAAGAGGTGTTTCTAACACGCGGTCGACCGTTGCAAAAATACGTTTGATGTCTTCTGCTTTACCTTTGTTCAGGCTTTCCAGCTTGTCCATGTGCTTATTCGATTCACTTTCATTGCCTTCAAATCGCTGCCAAACCGCAAGATATGCGTGCAAGTCGACATCGTCTGGCGCAACTGTCAGTGCTTGTTCAAACAGCTCAATAGCGCGCTCTGCATTCTTGTTGTAGATCTGAGCGTTCGCTGCCGAGATCAACAAGTCAGTACGGTAAGGTTCTAGCTGGTACGCTTCTAACAATCGGTTAGTCACAATTTCCATGTTGCTTGGCATTTTAGCCGTGAAGCCCGCGTGAGAAATTCTTGCCGGAGACTTAAACGCCTGCAACGCATCAAGAAGTAATTGGTCGACAACTTGTCGCTTAGTCACCAACTGCGCGTAATCTGCTGAAGCTTGTACTGCGCCATCGTTAGCGGCAAAAGAATAAGGTGTTGCGCCAAAAGCAAGCATGCCACCAAGAGCGAGGGCGATAATGTTCTTTTTCATGGAAAGATCCTGTGTCGTTAAGTGTTCACATCAGATTTGCTCCCCAATGTAAGCCCCCAAGATTAAAAAACCGTGAACCAAACCTTACTCTCCAAGGTTAATATTCATTTGTTGCATAAGATGTGGCAACAGATCACGATTTTGAACTTACCAATAAGCCTGTGTATCCAGATAATTCTGGTTTGAACCAGTGCTCAACGTTTTTGTTGGAATATCTGACTGCGGATTTCATACGCCCTATTCCACCGAAAACCACCCATCACAAACCCGAACTCCGCAAAAAAAAACACGCCCAAAAAGCAACTTTAAGCTAATTTTTTCAACAACTTGAAATTCAACATACTGAATCGCTCGATTCCATTCTCGCTCTAATAAAGAAGTTTTAAGCACATAGACTTAAAACACGCATCAGCCGATTTTCAAATAAATTAAAATCAATTATTGAACGGTCGTTCAAGTGGTGCTTTAATGAATCACCAATACAAGGAGTTACCCCATGCTTAAGTTCTATTTTCACCAAACACCCAACCCAATGAAGATCGCTCTGTTTCTAGAAGAGACAGGCCTAGATTTTGAACTCGTTCCTGTTGATACCTTAAAGGGCGAGCAACACACTCCGGAATATCGCTTAATAAACCCGAACGGAAAAACACCAGCCATTGAAGACGATGGGCAACGCGTGTTCGATTCTAACGCTATACTTTTGTACCTATCAGAGAAGACAGGCAAGCTTGGTGGTCAGCCAGAAGACAGAGCCGAACTGCTCTCTTGGATGATGTTTATCGCGAGCGGCCTTGGCCCTTATTCAGGTCAATCGGTACACTTCCGCCATGCTGCACCAGCAGGCCTCGACTACGCTGTGAACCGTTACCTACGTGAAGCACAACGTCATTACGAAGTGTTAGAAAAGCATATGGAAGGTCGTGAGTTTATCGTCGGAAATGAGTACACCATTGCCGATGTCGCTGCATGGGGTTGGATTGATAAAGCACCTTTCGTGCTTGGTGAAGAAGGCTTAGAACCTTACCCGAACTTGAAGCGTTGGTTTAACACGATCAACACTCGCCCTGCTGCACTACGTGCCCGCGAGATTGGTAAAGGCATTGAATTTAAAACCGAACGTGATGAAGAAGCGAAACGAGCACTGTTTCCGTCGAATTATGCGAAGTAGAAGAGACTTAAGGCTTAACACTGTTCGAAGCGACGACTAAGTCTAAAATAGCGAGAGCCGCTCAATGTGGCTCTTCGTTATTGAAAAATTCAAATTCATGCATCTTGGTCTTGACTAAATTAAAGAACAGCTATGAATGTAGGGCTATTAAAGCATAAGCATCTTAGTTGGAAGACCCGTTTTCACTAACCCCAGCCCCTTTATCTACGATTTATTATTTTATACCTGACACATACCAACTAGACCAATGAAAGGTATGTGAGATTCTCCGCACTCATAGTAATTTAGTTAAAATCACTATTCATTTAGGATAATTTTTTTTCTTGCATCAGTAGAATTCATAACAAATTAAATTGGGTGTTAAAACAATGAGTGACAATAAGAGTATTTTTCCAGAAAGGTCAATGGCTCGTGAGGCTGAACTAACTAACAAATCAACGATCAATTCTAATGCCGATGAGGACACATTTTTCCCAAAAACCTCTATGGCTTACCAAAATGAAGTCAAAGCATCTCGTATTACACCAGGGATGGGGCAAGGCTTTTTACCACCCTTAAAAAAATCTGGGTACATGCAAGCAACAGCACAACAAAATGCGCCGACTCAAACTGCAAACATTGCCCCTGAAAATATGTATTGGCCTCCTTATAATTTTATTGAGGGGGAATACATCAATACGAAGGTACTACCTGATGACGCGCTAAGGACGCAATTACAAAATAGTCACACTGAAGTTATGCTTTTAACTTTAGAAGAGGCGTTTAGAGTCCTACAAAGTTGGGGCTGGATGGATACTAAAGATACTTGGAAGTCCATGACAACCTCAACTGGCAGTCAAGTTATGATTAATTATGGGGTCAATGGTAAGGATGTTGTATCAACTTCAATGGTTATTGCTCAATTTAACCTCCATGGTTTAAGGGCAACAAAACTTGGATTAAAAGCCACTTTTGGTATGAAAATGGCTACTGAATTCAACAAAATTGGCAATGAAATGATCAAACTAACTGGTCATTCAGGCTTAAGACGTATTTTAACAGCATCATACTACAGACTCGATAATCCAAAGATTGTACAGCTAGGTATTGGCAAGTATGGCTTATCCCACTCTATAAAATCTGGAACCGTTCTAACTATTTATGTCGCTGCTGGATATCGAATATTAGACTACGCACTTAATGATGAAGTGTTTTTGACTGACCTCATCGGTTCTCTGGCGACAGATTTAGTTAAAATAGGAATATCTTCGATTGTCTCTGCTGCATTTGGTGCTACAGCAATGGCTCTAACATCTTTCGTTGCAGCACATTTAGTAGTAGTAGTAGCTGCAGGATTATTAACGTCAATGGTATTAAATGAATTGGATAACCACTATGGCATTACTGCTAAAGTGATAGAATTACTAGAAAAAGCACAACAAGAAGCTGTTGAGAAAGGGAAAGAGCTACAAAAAGACGCCTATGATAGCTTCTTAGATCTTGCCGAAATGCTTGTAGAAGGGGCTCTGGAAACAGGAAAAGAAGTAGTCGAGGCAGAAATCCGACACTTTATAAAAACATCACTAAATGAATTAATTTTGAAACCATTATGAAGCTAAAACCTGCATTAGAAAAAATCAAAAGAGTTTACAAGATAGCTGCAGGTACACTGCTTTTTGCTATTATGACAGCCGCTTCATTTTATATGGGATGGAACAATATCATTGAATTAAGGCAACCTATTGGTGATGTTGAGGTATACTCTCGATTTGACCTCGCAGTTATTCCTATGGGCGTAATGATGCTAATAGTGCTCATCTTGGGTATATGCTATGTGATAACAGAAGAGCGGTGGGAAGATAGGTACAGTGCAAGATTGCCGCTTTCTAGTTTAGGGTTTGCTGCTTTAGCTATTCTATTAACACTTGCCACACCTTATATTTATGAGTCGAGATATAAAGAGGCAGGGCTACAAGAATGTACCGGAACTCCAGTAGGATACATGCCATTCTTTGGTAAGAAATTTGCCGTTGAACCATCACTTTGCAAGAAATGAGGGCTAAACTTTGCTGCCTTAACATTTGACGAGCAAAAAAGTAAGAAGTTTAAGACAGCGTTATTGATTTAGCTTCAATGTTGGTCGCGAGAGCCTCGACACGAACAAAGAACGAATACAAGCTGATATGAAATCCTTTGTAAATAAACTTAAAAGAGTTTGCACCCTCGTAGCAGGAGTCATAATTTTTGCGACTATCACTGTGTACGCACTCTATACGGGATGCTTAAATATTTTAGAGTTTGGGCAACCTATAGGTGAGGTCGAAACATACTCACGATTCAACTTATCCCTTTTTCCTATGGGAATTTTTACACTTGTAATGACCATTATAAGCATTTTCTATATTATTACAGGGGAACGTTGGGAAGACAGATATGGTGGAGTGCTACCATTATCTTCATTAGTATTCGTCGGAATTGCGTTAATTTTAACACTCATAACCCCTTCGATTTACGAGTCAAAGTATGAAGAGGCAGGCCTCAAAGCATGCTCTGGTGTTCCAACTTCTTACCTTCCTTTTTTTGGTAAGAAATTTGCAGCTGATCCATCACTTTGCAGAAAATAACGATACGTATTGAGCTGCCTAACAAGCAAGTAAATTACCACCTTCTAAAGAAGGTGGCTTTGTGTGAGCCCCCTAAAAGGAGTCTTTGTTTAGTCCAGCGCTAATTGCTGCTGTTCCACGCGCTCTTTCTTCTCCTGATGCCTTACATAACGTCGATTGGTTTATCATTAAAAACTTCCGCTTCCATCAACAAACAATTATGAGTGGTTACAAATGGAAAATGAATAACCCTCAAGTGATAAAAATGGGATTAGGTATCAGGGATCTTCAGGCGTTTAAAAGCTTTGTTCGGGTAAATACTGGATTAGAAGTCGCATTTTCACTAGGAAGCAATGCTGTCGACTACATTTTAAGAGATGATGCTACCCTGGAGCAGTTTATAGGCAGCTCTGCACAAGATATTGTAAAGGGTATCGTTGCATTAGCAGCTTCGGCGACTGTAACCGCTGTTTTATTGTCTGGTATAGCTACAGTGTCAATTATAGGGGCTGGTTTATTATTTGTAGCCGTATCATATTTTGTTGGTCAAGCTGTTAATGTTGCTTTCGAGGAATAGAAAGACGCTATAACAGGCTATACACAAAATAAAGCAAAAGAAGATGCCGAGGACTACATCCAGGACATTAACGGTTACAGCTATTCAATGTCAGACGCTTTAAGGAATGCTGCATTATGACCAAGTACGTGAAGTTGTTAATTATAGTTTTTACGATCATTTTATCCGGTTATTTTAGCTACCAAAACATACTCATGGTTCAAAAAGTTGGTGATGTGGTTAAAGTTGATGGAATTATGAACATTGGCTCCACATATGGTGTTTTTTTCGTTGCTCTGGCTTCGTTAAGTGGTTCACTAGCTCTCATTTTCAACTTACCACTCCCCATTCTAAACGAGAATCTATCCTATTTGTTTTGATAATCATGGCTCCGATCTTTACTTACATGACTGATAATCAAATCCAGAAAAATTTAGAAGGCTATATTGAATGCACAAGTAAAAATACAAATACATTGAGGTATTCAAATCGAACTTATGTAATCTCTCCAGAATTATGTAAAGGCCAATAGTAAAGGTTAAAATAACATGTTCAAAAAACCACCAAATGAATTAGTTTTGAAACCATTATGAACCTTAAATCAGCATTAGAAAAAATTAAAAGAGTTTACAAACTATTTATTGGGGCTGTTTTAGTGGTGTTCCTAGCCCTTGTTAGCTTATACATTGGGATTAACGAACTCCTCTCTCTTTCAAATGAAGTATCTGATGTAGAGGTATATTATCGGTTTAACTTAGCAATGATTCCGATAGCTGGTGCTTTGACTTCATTGTTCGTGGCTGCCGTTTACTTTGTAGTAAAAGAAACACGTCTTGATGACGTTTCTGGGAATACTGTTAGCTACAGTATAATGATTTCATTCATATTATCTGTGTTAGTAACACTAATCACACCATCAATATACGAGTCACGCTTCGAAAATTCTGGCCTCAAAGTATGCTCTGGTACACCTGTAGGTTACCTACCTTTCTTTGCAAAGAAATATGCTATTGACCCATCTCTTTGCAAGAAATGAGGGCTAAACTTTGCAGCCTTAACATTTGACGAGCAAAAATATAAGAAGTTTAAGACAGCGTTATTGATTTGGCAGCGATGTTAGTATCTGGAGTGCTCGAAACGAGCAAAGAAGTAATAGAAACTGAAATTAAAACGTTCGTCAAAAACTCACTAAATGAGCTTTTACCAAGAGAATTATGAACATTAGAAGTACGATAAACAAACTCAAAAGAGTCTCAAAGTTTATTCCTGCAGTTTTTATTGGATTAACTTTGTCATTTGTAAGCCTAGCCTTTGGAATCAATAATATCATTTCACTGAATGAAGATATTGGTGATGTCGCTGTATACTCTCGATTTGATCTTGCCCTAATTCCTATAGGGTTAATAATGCTTGTATTTTTTATAGTGGGAACATATTTCATATTTACCGAAACACGCTGGGAAGATAGGTATGGTGGAGCCTTACCTCTTTCAGCAATAGCATTAGCCGGGATTGCTTTAGTTTTAACATTCATGACCCCTTCGATTTACGAGTCAAAGTATGAAGAGGCAGGCCTCAAAGCATGCTCTGGTATTCCAACGTCTTACCTTCCTTTTTTTGGTAAGAAATTTGCCGTTGAACCATCACTTTGCAGAAAATAACGATACGTATTGAGCTGTCTAACAACCACACAAAAAAAGAGCCGCAAAAGCGGCTCTTGATTTTCAAACTATTCGAACTCGTTCAGATTACTCTTTACCGAATACGTTGTTCTCTTGCTCTTGTACACGAATGAAAGTCGTACGCTTAGTTAGCTCTTTAAGCTTCGCTGCGCCTACGTATGTACAAGTTGAACGTACACCACCAAGGATGTCAGAAATTGTGTTGTGAACTGAACCACGGTATGGAAGTAAAACAGTTTTACCTTCCGCAGCACGGTACTTAGCAACACCACCTGAGTGCTTGTCCATAGCTGACTGTGAAGACATTCCATAGAACTTCATGTATTGCTTACCGTCTTGCTCTACAACTTCACCGCCTGACTCAGAGTGACCAGCTAGCATGCCGCCTAGCATTACGAAATCAGCACCGCCGCCGAACGCTTTAGATACGTCACCCGCACATGAACAGCCACCGTCACCGATGATCATGCCGCCAAGGCCGTGTGCCGCGTCGCCACACTCGATGATTGCAGAAAGTTGAGGGTAACCTACGCCTGTTTTAACACGTGTAGTACAAACAGAACCAGGGCCGATACCAACCTTAACGATGTCTGCGCCCGCTAGAATTAGCTCTTCAACCATGTCACCCGTTACAACGTTACCCGCAGAGATAACTTTAGTCGGGAATTCAGCACGTACTTTTTGTACGAACTCAACTAGGTGTTCTGAGTAGCCGTTAGCGATATCGATACAGATGAATACAAACTCTTCGCTAAGCGCCATGATCTTCTTAACTTTCTCGAACTCAGCTTCAGATGTACCTGTTGATACAAAAACGTTGTTCAGAGTTTTCTTGTCTGCTGTTTTAGCAAACTCAGCCCACTGCTCTACTGTGTAGTGCTTGTGTACTGCAGTCATAACACCATGCTCTGCTAGAGCAGCTGCCATTTCAAAGCTTGCTACCGAATCCATGTTAGCTGCAATTACTGGAGTACCAGACCATTGACGACCGCTATGCTTGAATGTAAAATCGCGGGTTAATTCAACTTGAGAACGGCTTTTAAGGGTAGAACGCTTCGGACGGAAGAGTACATCTTTGAAACCTAACTTAAGTTCTTGTTCGATACGCATGGTGTTTTCCTTGATTCATAAAATTATGTGTCTCTCGCGAAATGCGTAGTAAAACCGTTGGCAGACGAGTTTACTTTTCTTCGGACACAAAAAAACCGGAGCGTTGGCAGACGCTCCGGTTTTCAGCATTATAGGTCGTGATTTAGTAACAGCAAGTCTGATATTTCACTTTTTTTTATGCTATCCTCTCAAAGATTCCATACCTGCTAAAACTCCTCTAGTGACACTTTCCCACTAAATTCTTACTAATTAATAACTTAGCGAACCATTCACGCAAACACTGTTGGTTTATTGCGCAATCGTTTTCCTCCCTTTTTTACGTAATATCCCCCTCACAAAGCAAATATGTGAGGAAAGTGCCTCGAAATCACATAAAAACCACACTTTTCTCCAACAAAAAAATGCCTTTTTTCATAAATAAATTCGATTTTTTTCTAATTTTTATCGGTTTTTGACCAAATTGGGCAGTCTCGTGACGTTTCTGTTTTGCGGTCACTTGGAAAAGTAGAGTGAAAACGACTCAATCTAGAGGCCAATACTCACTTGGGTTTGATAATTCAGCCCTCGCACTCCATTAAATGAAGCTTTCAAACTCAAACTTTATAAATCCACTTTCTATTCACCCGTAGCATTGCCGCGCCGAAAGCACATTTCGTGGCTGCCCTTTCGTTGATTTAACCTAAAACATTCAGTAAAGCGCATGGAAAAAGAGAATTGGTTAACGTGAAAAGCTAGGGGGAAGATTAGGTTGGAAGATAAAAAACAAAAAAAATGGCTAAGGTAATTAACCTTAGCCATTTTTATTCGATGTTTTGAATTGTTCTTTACAAGCTATGAGTATCGAATTAAGACAGGTGCTAATTCTTTTGAGCGCTTAACGCTTCTGCCGTCGCATCTTGAATCGACAAGAACAATGACGTGATTTGTCCAGTAGGCGAACGCATCGGGTTTAGCGTCACGTTCTGGTACATGAAATCAGCTTGTTGAGTGACAGGGCGAACATTGCGGCACTTGAACAAGTAAGGTCTTTGTGGCCATGTAATAAAGCTGCGACAACCTAAATCATAGACTGGCTTGGTTTTCAGCCTAAACCACTCTTCTGGGATTTCAGGGAATAACTCAAAGATCGACTTACCGATAGCATCATGTGATTGCTTACCGCTATGGTGAGTCATGAAGCCATTCCAAACTTGCACCTCAAAATCGCGATTAATAACCACCAGCCCCATATCGACGTTCTGAACCATGTCCACCATCCAGTGGAACTGTTCAAATTCAGCAGGAAGATTCAACATATTAAAACTCCTCCATTAGGTAGGCCAATTTATTATCTAGAAGTGGCAAAGATTCATCAACAAACATGAATAGAAGGTCACAACGGATTGAAGTGCCATCTATGTTATAGCTGACTTCGAAAGTCATCGTTTTCTTGAATGAGCCGCCGGTATTTTCAATAACGGAATCGATTGAGATGTGTTGACCCAGCAACACCGGAGAGCTCTGGAAGAAACGAACTTCTGACTGCTCACCTAACCCATTCAGGAATGAACCCACAAGGATATTAGACACATCCATCAACAGCTCTAATTCTTCTAACTGTTCGCTTTCTGTTGGCACCTTCATGAGCTTTTTAAGATCGCTCACACTGGAATCACTCAGCAAGACTAACGCTTCACCTGCAATACCTTCTCCACTAAAGCCTTGGCAAACACCCGACACTTGGTCGTTGTCTGCTAAGTCGCGAAGTGCCATGTGCAATTCACTCACTTCCAAAATATTCACGTTCGGTAGTGGTAAATGGACAAATACATCAAAATGGCGCGCCAGCGCATCGGCGGCGCGGCCGATTGCTACGTTCGCCACTTCCATGTAGATATCGCGTCTGCGTAGTATTGGAAGATCTAAAGCGGTAGGGGTAACAACCTGAGGCTGTGTTGGCGGCTCAACAAGTTCACGTAAAATGCCTTTTAAGGCTTCTTTATCGATCGGTTTTTGTAAAAACGCTTTAGCACCAAGGTCCATGACCCTCTGCTGCGCTTTTGGCTGGATGTCACCGGAAACAACGACAACAGGTGTGTTATCACCTAAGCGTTGCATCTCTTCCAATGTGCCATAGCCATCTAGCTCTGGCATGGTCAAGTCGAGGAACATCAGTTTAAACTGGTTTTGAGCTAACTCTTCAAGTGCATTAAGCCCATGAACAGCAAAAGTTATATCTGCATTTAGAGAACTAGGCAGTGATCGAGCCATCTGCTTCCTTGCTAATGCAGAATCATCACATATAAGAACTGGGAACGACATAAATGCACCACCGACAAATTAAAGCTAATTTCGAGGAGTGTAACAGATCATTATCGTATCAGGTACGGGGTGAATGAATTTATATGTAGATTATTAGTCAGATTGATGGGAAAAGCGGATATTCGATTATCTCTGATTATTCTTTATGAAAAACAATATGCTACAGAGATAGTAATAAGCCTTTTTATAAAGTAATTGCACTATTTCATGAAATGACTGCGATAATTTATAGAATAAAAGCCTTAATAAGTAGCCTACTAAGGCTCGACTTGCCGATTCACGCAACAGCCATACATGTTTGCTCAACTATACATGTTGCTCAACTGTTCGTGTTGATCGCCTACTACGCGTTTATCAGGTTGACGTTTTTATCCGTTTTACATAATGAGTACAAGGGAGCTAAAACTGATATGTAGGCCATAGAATCAGTAATGCGAAACGAATAACCACAGCAAACACCAGTAAAGCGATGCCCAAACGGTACCATTTGTATTCCGCAATATTCATTGGGATACGCTTATAAAACATAGTAATCACGCCTTTCCAATCACTACTGCGTCTTCCGTACTGCATCATGCTCGTCAAAACAAACAGAGCACCAAGTACTAGCATTCCTTTCTCAGCCCAAAACAATCCAACTTCCATTTGTATTTTCCTTGATAAAACGGTGAGCGACTTAAATCATTCTAGCCACCTTTACGCTCGGTTTCTGTAAGACCAAGGTCTAAATTACGAAGTACGCAATTCAGGGCTTTTAGCTTTTAGCTTATAGCCCATTGTTGGTAATTAGAAATTGGTAACTGGTAATTTATAGTTCTTGGTCAGTATTACAAAGTTTATCGTTCAAGGTTCCATGGTAAAGGCGAGCATCACAAGCAGATCACGAATAAGCATGAGTCGAGAGATCCGGAGACTTACTGTTCTTTTGAATGACACACATCAGCTGGATAAGCAGCAGAATCCCTGTCACACCTAAACCAACACCGATTCCGCCCCAGATCCCTGCCAATTCAAACTTAGACATCAAATACCAAGCCGCTGGCAAACCAAATACCCAGTAACCAATGGCTGTCATTACGGTTGGCATTGAGACAATCTTCATCCCTCTCAACAGGTTAATCGCCAATAACTGCCAAGCGTCTACAATAAAGCACAACGCAACCACCCAAATAACAGAGGCCAATAGCGAAGTCATTGCGCCCGTACCATCGTCTAACTTGAAGATAGACGCGATCATTTCTGGCCAGATGATGAACACGGCAGATAAGGCTACGCTCAACACCGACACCAATATAAAGCTTAGAATCGAGGTTCTTTTGATGCCTTCGTAGTTACCCGCACCGAAATCACGGCCAACCAAAATCGCCGCAGCTTGTGAGAAACCGAAATTGAAGTTCCAAGTAAAGCTTAAGCATTGCAGTAGGATTTGGTGCAGTGCTAGAGAAGCAATACTGATCGTCCCCGCCATCAGAGTTCCGCCGTATATCAAGCCATGTTCAAGTAATGCAGCGAGCCCAATAGGCAAACCCATCATCAATAAAGGGCTCATTAATTTGATTGAATACTCTTCTGTGTTTAACCAAGGGGCGAACTGCTTGAATTCGTCACGCTTGAATACCCAAACCGTGTATCCAACCATCACGATAAAGGCCGCGATAGCCGTACCTAACCCTAAACCAGTTAAACCCATGTCTAATTGGAAAGTTAAGAAATAGCTCACTGGCACATTCAGAATTACGGTGATAATAGACATCACAAGAATAGAACGCACATTGCCAAACGCACTGGTTAATCCACGCAGTACCAACAAGATAAGCGAAGGCAACATCACCCACTTCAAAGCATGGACATATTCCATGGCTAAAGTGATCACTTCTGGTGGCTGTTTGGCTGCTTCTAATACCAACGGAGCAAACCAGAAGCTGGCCATTAAGGTCACGCTGAGCACGAATGCCAACATGGTTGCGCCTTTCACCGCCAATCTGATTTGTGTATTACCAAACTCAGGGCGAGCTACGCGCTGACCGTAAGCGATCGCAATCAAGTTCGCGACACACCCCACGGTGCTACTCGCAATAATAAAGATGAAAAAGTAGATAGAGGCGCCTAAGCCACCAGCCGCAAGGGCTGACACACTGATACGCGACATCATCCAAACATCAGTAAGGACTAACGCCATAGAGATCAGCTGTGAAATGATCAAAGGGAATGCAAGTGTGAGTATTTTTTTCATGAGCGCCTCAGGTAATTTCGCCCAAAATACGATCGATGAAGCTGGCGTTCAATTGATAAATTTGCGACTCTAACATTCCATAAACTCATGCGAACGAATTATGACCCCATATCCTAGCTTGCCATCATCCCATAATGGCTTAAAAGCCTTCGAAGCTGCTGCAAGGCTGATGAGCTTTACGTTGGCCGCCGATGAACTGCATGTGACACAAAGTGCGATCAGCCGTCAGATTAAACAGCTTGAAGATGAGTTAAACGCATCATTGGTTATTCGTAAGCATCGAGCGATTGAACTAACAGAACATGGTCACGATTTGTACGTGGCTTTACGTGAAAGCTATGCCAATGTCGAAACGGTTATTGCTTCTTGGGGTGAGCCAAAGCAGAAACGTATTGTGATCAAAGCGACTTTGAGTTTCGCGACGCGCGTATTGATCTCTAAAGTCCGGGAATTAAACGAGCGTTATCAAGATTATGAAATCGTCATTGTGCCTGTGATTGAGGAAGACGAATCGATCAACAGCAGCGAATATGACCTACTGATCTTCCATACACGCTTCAAAAAACGCTATGACAAGGCACCTAACATCACCTTCTTACGTGAAGAGTTTATGGCGCCGGTCTGTTCGACTAGTTTAACGAACCAAGATACTGACCTCGATTCAATATTAACCTTACCAAGGCTCCACCCAACCTTAGATCATCACGACTGGAAAGTGTGGCTTGCTGATGTCGAGTCCCCGCCGAAAAAGCCCGTTAGAAATACCAGCTTCTTGTCTTTGGATATGGCACTCAGTGCTTGCTTGTCGGGTGAAGGGGTCACGGTGACGGATTTACTGTTGGTTTTGCAGGATCTACAACGGGGCTTCTTGTACTGCCCTAAGGATGCAAAGATTCAACACAGTGCTTGGACTTACTTCATGCACCAGCGTACACACACGCCTATCATCAATGACCTTATTGAATGGCTGAGGGAAGAGACAGCAAAAGAGATCGAGTTGCTGAAATCACTCGCACAGCAATATCAATGGTTTGGTGTAATAGAGCAAGACAAAGGCTTTGGTCGACTCTCTTAAATTAAGCTATGATTCCCCTTCCCTCACCCGATTGATATTTTTATGCCTTCTTTCTCTGTTTCAATGATCCCTGTTGGGGTTAGGTTCATGATCCTCTCCGCTTTTGGGTTCGCACTGATGTCTGCTTGTGTGAAATACATCAGCAACTACGGTATACCTGTATTTGAAATTGTTGCAGCAAGGGCTTTGGTCTCTTTGATCATCAGCTATATCGATGTGAAACGAAAAGGCATCTCGATCTGGGGTAATAACAAACCTTTGTTGTTTGTTCGTGGTGCTGTTGGTACTGCGGCGTTGATGTGTGTTTACTACGCTGTCACCACCTTGCCATTAGCAGAAGCAACCATTCTACAATACGTACATCCCGTGTTTACTGCGTTGCTTGGCGTGTTGTTCTTAAAAGAGCGCGTGCAAAAGTCGACCATGATCTGCATTGCATTCTGCCTCGCGGGATTGCTGGTGATGGTACAACCAAGCATGAACAGTGGCGTAAACAGCGAGTTACCCATGTTCAGCATTATGGTGGCGTTATTGGGCGCGTTTGGTAGCTCAATTGCTTATGTAATTGTGAGAAAGCTTAGCCAAACTGAAGATAGCTCGGTGATCATCTTCTACTTCCCGCTGGTTGCTCTTCCAATCTCAACAGCCCTGATCTGGAACGACTTTGTATGGCCGAGCTTATTCTTAACCGTTATGTTGGTTCTGGTCGGGATTTTCACTCAGATCGGTCAATACGGTTTAACCAAAGCGATGCAAACTCAAGCTGCCGGTAAAGCTTCGGCTTACTCATACGTTCAAATCGTATTCTCAGCGCTGTTAGGCGTGTGGATCTTCAATGAGATTCCATCAGTTTGGACTTACCTAGGTGGTGGTCTAATTGTCACGGGCGCACTCATTAACGTGTTTGGCAAACAGTTGTTAGTGCCATTCAAGGCTAAGTAGCTAAGTAACCAACTAAGCGACTAAGCGACTAAGCGACTAAGCGACTAACAGAGTAAATATCAGTTAGCCAATCAGCTAATAGATCTAAAAAGGGCATTGCGGAATATTCCACAATGCCCTTTTCTGTGAGTCTTCCTAGCACCCTTTCTTAGACGTTTTATTTCAAACAATCTAGCTCTAGTACACCAACTCGATTGCGAGTTCTACTACGTGGCATTGCGCAGCTTGGGATCATCACTCAGATATTCTACAAACTCGATTTCAAAGCCCGCTGGATCAACAAAGTAAACGTTTTTGCGATAAGGTTCGTCGGCGCCGGGTTTGGCTATTGGGAAACCCGCATCAATAAGGCGCTCAATCACGCTCTCGATATTGTTGGTTACATAAGCAAAATGTGCGAGACCGACAGAATGCCCAGCCAAATCTCTGTTTTCTCCTTCGCCGTGATCGCTCAACGCGATGTATTGATATTCATCACCAAAATGTAGCCAGTTACGTGGCTTGCCAGACCATTCGCCTTGCCCTTCATCACGCACATACCAGTGAGGGAAAGCTGCTTTATAGAAAGTCAGCATCTCTGGGATATCTTTAACCACTAAATTTACATGTTCAAGTTGGATCATTCTTCTCTCCTTAAAGTATTCTCTTAAGCAACGTTGCATATCCTAATACCTCAAGTTAAGTTGAGGTAAAGAACTAATTTACGTTTATTTTCGAGAACGTCTTTAGAGTCCAAATGGCTCTGCTTTGACTACATACAAACTGTAAGTTTAGACGACCTAATCCAATGTAACTCTCTTGCCTCGTATTATGTTCTTTGTACTTAATACCAGTGACTTTATGGGAGGTGTTCTATCCAAACTACACCTTCCACAAAGTGAGCCGATGAAATGGATGCTGTATACAGGCCTCCCCTCAGTGATCGCAATGCAGAACCAAACCGTAGTTAATTGAAATACAAGCACTTAGTATTTTTTAGTCGACTGCGTAGCGGGAGTGATACATGGACAGCAGAATTACCATCAAAGAATTTCTCAGAGTGTTCGATTACCTTCGTTCAACGGGCGAACAGCTGGACAATAAATATCAATTAGGTGAGATGTTTGCTTGGCACGATTACGACGGTTACACCTGTTGGCTAAGCTACAGAGACGTTACGGTAACCCTGATGTTCCACGGTTCATTAAAAATCGAATACGACAAAGCGTCGAACTATGAAGACTTCATAAACCATTGTTTGGCTATGCTTGCTACAGAGCCTTCTCCATAAGTACGAAAGGTCAACACGCCCTAGCAACTAATGGAGAAAATCATGCACGAAACTGACTTTAAAACGCACTTACTGCGTAAACGAATCGCTTCTTTGTGCCTAATACTCAGCCTTTCTTTTTTATGGTCTCAAGTATCTGTAGCAGGAATAGATATGATTGATTTTACACAAGCGAACGAACAGAAGAATTGGACAGCGACCAACGACAATGTGATGGGCGGCATCTCAACAGGCGGTCTTATTCATGATGGCGAGACGAGTCAATTTAAGGGCGAGCTATCGTTAGAGAACAATGGTGGCTTCAGTTCAATCAATCGCTCTGTTAAAACACTAAGTTCTGAAACGGACAGCGTAGAGTTGACGTTTGTGGGTGATGGTCGTACTTACCAATTAAGGTTCACAACATGGATAGATGGAAACAGGACCAACTACAAGCACAACTTTGAGACAATTAAAGGTGTACAACTCAAGAAAATCTTCCGACTAAACGACTTTCAAGCGGTGTTTAGAGGTCGGTTACTCAACGAAGCTCCGGGGCTTAAAGCTCAACACATTAAACAGATCGGCTTTTTGATTGCAGATAAACAGCCTCTGCACTTCGAGCTAAACTTACTTCAGATTCAATTTAAAACCTCGCAAGAAACGGAGTAACGCTTTGTTGGAATAAGGTAAAGTCTGAATAAACCACAGACGAACAAAAGCCCCTGATATCTTACCGATTCGCGATAGATATCAGGGGCTTTCTATTCAAGCGTTCAAAAGATCAATGCTTCAAACCGTCAAAGATCTAAATCATTAACTATTAATATTTAATGGCTGTTTTTCCAATCGACGTACTGCTTTCAATACGTTGGTGCGCATCTTTCAGAGTTTCAATACTAAAACCATTCAACGTCGTCGTTAGTGTCGATTTAATGCGGCCTGCATCAATCAAGTTCGCAGCTTGGAATAAGATGTCTTGTTGCTTCTGGATATCGTCTGTGTTGAACAGTGAACGGGTAAACATCAGCTCCCACACAAAACCGACAGACTTACCTTGAAGCGCCGACAAATCAATTCCACCATCGAATTCCACAATCGAACTGATCATGCCTTGTGGTGCAATCAGCTCCACCATCGATTCCCAGTGCCCTTTGGTATCCGCGACATTAAAAATGTAATCGACATGCTGGATGCCTTGCTCGCGCACAGACTCAACCAAGTTACGGTGATTCACCACATGGTCTGCACCCATATCCCTTACCCACTGCTTGGTTTCAGGTCTTGAAGCCGTCGCAATGACAGTCAGGTTAGTCAGTTGGCTCGCCAATTGAATAGTGATTGAACCTACGCCACCAGCGCCACCAATAATCAGAATCGACTTTTGCTCTTCAGGACGAACACGCAAGCGGTCAAACAACGCTTCCCACGCAGTGAGTGTCGCTAGCGGCATCACAGCAGCAGCTTCATCAGAAAGGCTCTTTGGTGCTTTCGCCGCAATACGGTAATCAACGGCTTGGTATTCCGCGTTAGCTCCCATGCGAGTGACGTCACCAGCGTAGTAAACACGGTCACCTAATTCAAAACCTTCAACGTCTGTACCTTTACCGACAACTTCACCGACTGCGTCATAGCCCAGCACTTTAGGTTGTTCGAGTGTTTTATCCTTAGCACTACGAATACGAATTTTTGCGTCAGCAGGGTTGATAGAAGTCGCGCTCACTTTTACCAGCAAGTCATTATTTTTTAGTTCTGGCAGACTCGTTTCAAACTCAAATAAACTGTCTTGCTCTGTAATCGCAAATGACTGAGTAAATCCAATAGCTTTCATTTTTGATGGTACTGACATTGTGCTTTCTCCTTGAATTAGACGAGTTAATCTTAGTCAATTCTCACTCTAGATAAACCGTCTAACATTTGAATGATTTTCAAATATATTTTGATAATTAAGCGTATAAAGTTAGCTTAGAAGAGGCAAATAAGGGTTAACCCGCTTTGTGATTAGCAAAGATTTCAATACAATGTTTAGAACATTATCAAACACAGGTAGATAAGATGCTTCTTGAAGACTTACAGGTCATTTTAAAAGTGGCGGAGTTTCGCAGCATCACCGCAGCAGCCACCAACCTAGACATGCGTACTGCTACCGCGAGTGCTGCCGTCAAACGAGTTGAAGCCGCACTAGGCGCTGAACTGTTTGTAAGAACCACTCGCCATTTAAGGCTCTCTTCAGCAGGCGAACGCTATTTACCTGAGTGTGAACAGGCCTTGAAAATATTAGAGCAAGCCAAGCTCAGCATGCGCGAAGAGCTTGGTATTCTCGATGGAGAAATCCGCATTGCGCTTTCATCGGATCTAGGCCGCAACCTCATCACACCTTGGTTAGATGAGTTCTTGCTTGAATACCCTAAAGCATCACTTAGAACGAGCATCAGTGACAGTAATATCGATTTTTACCGTGACTCCGTTGATATGGCGCTTCGCTATGGCTCCCCTACTGACGCCAACATGTATGGTTTCAAGATCTGCGATGTGCCGAGAATATTGTGTGCGGCTCCTGAATATTTGGCTGAAATGGGAACACCAAAACACCCGAGTGACTTAGCTCAACATAATGGTTTGCTTTATCAGCTGCATGATATGTTGCAAGACGAATGGGTGTTTAACGATGGTAAGCAGGATCACAAAGTGAAGCTGAAAGGGAATCGTGCATCGAACGATGCTGACCTTGTTAGACGTTGGTGTGTTGCCGGTAAAGGCTTGGCGATAAAGTCTTGTTTAGATATGTCGAAGCATTTGCTTTCGGGCGAAGTGGTTAAAGTTATGCCTGAATTTAAACCAACACCAACCGAGTTGTGGTTAGTCTGCCCTAGTCGTCAATCCATCACACCAACGGTTCGCTTATTAAGAGATTTATTCCGCGAGAAAACCGCAGAGATCCTTTCTCAACTGAGCAAACAAAGCATTATAGATACTCAAAAGTCTTAGCGATCTAGAGATAAAAAAGGCGTTAGTGAACTTTTAAGCCACTAACGCCTTTCTTCATTTGAACATCACCCTGTATTAATGGATGTATCTACATTAATACTAATACTTAAATGCGAGTGCTTAGTTTGACTCTTCTTCAACATCGCAATCAGCACAGCACTGAAGCGCAATTTCATGTTCGAAGGTGATTGTATCTTGGCCTTCTTCTAGAAGTTCTGCAATTTCATCCGCGACTTCTTGCTCATCATCAGCTTCAATTCCGCTCGCTAACTCTTCTTCTGAATAACCGAAGAAATTCAGTAATAGATACTCGCGAGCTTCGTCTTTGGTACAAACCACATTTGCTGAAAGATCAGGCGTAACTTCACCTTCCGCAAGTGTCTTTGTCACTTGCTCTAGAGCAGTATCTTTCATCGCAGGCGTTAACCAACCAAGATCAGTACTTACTGTCGTTTTTTTACAGTCGAAGCAAGGTAGTTGGTGAAAGTAGTATTGAAAGGTAGTCATAGGTAATTTCTTCTTTAAGTGTTGTATAGCGAGATTATGCGCGTTTTATAGCAAAATACTATCTCAATCAACACCAAAAATTGATTCGCTCTGATTATTTTAACCAGATGCACAGCAAGCCATACTGACAACTTTAATCATCGGCTATTTGCTTAAATCGCCACACACATCGGCGTATTGGATATAGGGTCACGAAATACGCTCGCTTTGAGATCAAAAACATCATTCAGCAATGTCTCGGTCATGACCTCATCGGGGGTGCCTTCAGCCACTAAACCACCTCTTTCCAAAACGATTAAATGATCGCAGTAACGGCTCGCTTGGTTCAGATCATGGAGCACAACCACCACCGTTTTTCCCTTGTCATTCATCTGCTGCATCAAGTTCATTAATTCAACTTGGTGAGACATATCAAGAT
Organism: Vibrio sp. 10N.286.49.C3; assembly: GCF_041469545.1. NCBI lineage: Bacteria > Pseudomonadati > Pseudomonadota > Gammaproteobacteria > Vibrionales > Vibrionaceae > Vibrio > Vibrio sp. 10N.286.49.C3. The sequence goes on along the minus strand of NZ_JBFRKT010000033.1, from coordinate 10,308 downwards.
AAGTGGTCGGTTCATCCAACATCACGACATCTGTGTCTTGCGCTATTATCATCGCTATCCATGCTCTTTGACGCTGCCCACCCGACAGTGACTCAATCGGTTTATCAGCAAACTCAAGTACGCCGGTATCATGCATTGCTTGTTCGACAATAGCTTGGTCTTCTTGCCCTAACCTTCCCCAATGGGACACATAAGGAGAACGGCCATATTCAACCAGTTTTCTGACCGAAATGCCTTCAGGGCTGACCAATATTTGCGGCAGAAGCGACAACGAACGCGCGAGCACTTTATCGCCATAGCTCGACAACGGTTTGTCTTCAAATAACACCTCTCCTGTCACCGGCTTATTGATCCTGACTAACGTCTTTAACAAGGTAGATTTACCACATCCATTGGGTCCAATTAAGGCTGTGATTTTTCCCTTTGGGATGGACACCGAAAGGTTCGGTATGATCGTTTGTTTGCCGTACGCGACGGAAAGATTTTGCGTTTTTAGCATGGTTACCAACCTCGATAACGATAGAGAAGAAAGATGAAATAAGGCGCGCCAATGACAGAAGTAAGTACCCCTGCAGGTAATTCAATCGGTGGTTGTAGACCTCTTGCCAAGCCGTCGGCACAAGTAACCAGAATCGCACCCACCAGAGCAGACGCCGGGATTAACAACTTATGATTATGCCCAAACAACAAGCGCGCTAAGTGAGGTGCTAATAAACCCACAAAACTGATCGTTCCAGCCACTGAAACGCTGACGCTGGCAAGCAACACTGCGGCCAATAGTGCAAGAGCTTGTATCTGTTTTGGCTTAGTACCCAATGTGGTGGCACTTTCCTCACCAAGCCCCATCACATCCAATCGCCAAGCAAGCCAAAATGCCATTGGCAACAACAAGAGCAATGCTCCCCAAATAAAGGGAACTTGCTGCCAATTTCGTCCCCAGAGGCTGCCAGTTAGCCATACCATCGCAGTGTTGATCTCGATGGGGTTAGTGACAAGCAAGAAGTCGATACAACTCGCCAGAAACGCACTCACTGCAATACCAATCAAGGCCAACTTGGCGGGTGTTGGCCTTGACCACCATGCCAATAGCGCAATCAGCCCAGCAGCCAATACCCCACCGAACATCGCCACCACAGGCAGTACGCTAACTGCCGCATTAGGGAACCACACTAAACTCGCAGTCGCAGCAAGCCCTGCCCCGGCGCTAATGCCCATAAGATCAGGCGATGCTAACGGGTTACGTATCACACCTTGCACTAATACGCCGGATAGCCCCAACCCTGCGCCCACGCTTATCGCGAGTAACATACGTGGTAGCCGATACTGATGGATAACAAAGTCGTCACTGGAAAAGGCGACCAAATGTTCGATGACTTGAGGAATAGAAAGTGACGCAGCACCGACAAACAAGCCCGCAGATGCCACTAATATGAGAATCCCTGATAACAAAACTATCTTAGTGTGATGGTGCATTAAGATCTCCTCGTCGCAATCAAAATAAAACAAGGTGTCCCAAGTAGGGCTGTAATAACACCAACGGGCGTTTCAGTCGGGAAAGCAATCGATCGTGACAACGCATCTGACCAAGACACTAATGCTGCACCTGCCATTGCGGAGATAGGAATCAGTAGATGGTAATTGTGCCCAACCATGGGCCGAACCAAATGAGGAACCAACAATCCTACAAAGCCAATGGGACCAGCGATAGCGACACTGGCACCCGCAAGCAACACGATAGCCAATCCACTCATGAGGCGAGTAAGCCGGATATTACTGCCCAACCCCACAGCCACTTCTTCACCAAGCGCCAATAAGTTGAGGTTACGAGCAAGGCTAACAGCCAACACCAAACCAATCACTGCTGGCGGCCAAAGCTGTTGCCACTGTCCCTCATCCACGCTAGACAATGAACCGGTAAGCCAATGCAGCACGCTATAAGCCATATCATCAGCTAGAATCAACGCTGCTCGAGTTAACCCAATCAATAAAGCAGTAATGGCGATACCCGCTAAAACCAAACGTAACGGATGAGAACGTTCGGAGAAGAAGCCACCGAGGAGCATCACAGCACCACCGCCTAGCAATGCACCAAGAACAGCATTAAGGATCGGGGTTAAATCACTCACCACAGGTATGCCTATCGCAGCTAAAGCCATAAAACAGGCTGCGCCAGCGTTAATACCTAAAATTGATGGAGACGCAAGTGGGTTACGTGTTAATCCCTGCATCAACAGTCCGGCGACGGCTAAGCTTGCACCAATCAATAACCCAGCGTGAGCCCTTGGAGCTCTAAGTGTCGCCAATATTTGATGAGTCATATTGCTCTCATCAAACGCAAACCAATAGTGAACTAAGTCACTCAATGTTAGGGAGAAATTCGACCAACCTAGCATCGAGGCCACGTAACCAGACATCGCCAAACACGACACTAAAGCCGTAAATAACGTGACTCGCCACGACACTAATACCGTAAGCCACGACACTATAAGCGAACGTCGCTTACCTCTAGAGAGCAACATCGAACTCATGAACGATCCAAGATCTGCTCTAGATTTTTCGCCATTTGTTCCGCGGCCAACATGCCTCGATTCAATGACCATAGTGCTGGTGACACTTCTACCACTTGTTGATTCTTCGCGGATGTTAAGACATTAAACAGTGGGTTTTTCTGCCAATCATCAACGATATTTGGATCTGAGTAAGCACCAAGGAGCAACCAATCTGGATTCGTTTTCAACAACAACTCAAAGCTGGTTGGTAAGTACGCCTTGTCTGTCGGCTCCACTATTGGGCTAGCAATACCTAATGTGGTGAGTACACCTCCGGCATAAGAAGCAGGGCTATGTAGCCACATTCCTTTTTCCGACACGACAGCAAATTGGACAGTTTGTTTAAGCGAGAAATGACTTTTAAATTCCACCATGGCTTGTTGATGTTGGTGAATTCTTTGTTCCATTGCCGATTGCTTATCGAGGGCGATACCAACCTTAAGCGCAGATTCCAAGTTCTCTTGATAAGTCTCTCCACGGCTTTTGAGCAGCAGAGTTGGTGCGATTCGCTGTAGATCTTGATAAACCGTACGATGACGCTCTGCATCGGCAATGATCAGGTCGGGCTTTAATACCGCAATGGCTTCTAGACTAGGCTGCGAACGCATCCCAACCGATTCCCATGGTTGCACTAATTCACGCACCGCCGGAATCACTCGCGAAATATCATTGTCATCGGCAACACCAACCGGAGACACGCCTACCGCAGCTAACGCATCGACAAATGAGAACTCCAACACCACAACGCGTTGCGGGGTAGTCGCTATCTCAAACTGACCTTGCTCATCTTGAATGATCCTCGTTTTTGCTGAACTGGAGAATGAGAACAAGCTTAAAGCCAACAAAGCTAAGGTTATCGCTATCCTGCTGAATAAAAAATGCCTTTTGAATGACAGCAGTCCGTTCGGCAGCAGCCATTGATTCGAAAATAAAAGTCGAGAACTGTTTTCCATATTTACTTTTCCTTAAACACTAGAACCGTGAAAGTCGCCAATAATATTGGCGACTTATATTCGTTATTATTTTTAATCAATTACCGATTAGAACTGATAGTTCAGATCCAAAGTGTATGAACGCCCTGGCGCTGGATAGCGGCCAACCGGACTGGTATCAATACCGCGGAAGTAGTAGTCCTCAGCAAACAAATTGTTCACTGCAACATTCATACGTAACTTACTGTTTTCATCTTTATACAAGTCTGAGCCTAGGTTTAAGTTCCATACCATGTAAGCAGGTACTTTGCCTTTCGCACCCGTTGCATCTTCAGCACTGGTATTGGCATTGTCAGAATAAGACTCACTGAAATAGTAACCAGATAAGGTCGTATCTACCCTGCTAAAGGCGTAAGTCGCATCCCAGCTAAGTTGATGCTCAGATGTGTAAGGAAGTTGCTTACCTTTGTTTGCACCTTCTGCCTCTATCGTCGCATCCAAATAGTTATAACCCGCGCCTAAACTCAGAGCTTGCATAGCCTGCGGAACATAACGACCTGAGAGCTCAATACCTTGATGAAGCGTTTTACCAATATTATCAAAGGTCTGTGTTCCGCTTTGCCATTGGAGTTGGTCTTCAAAATCAATGCGGTAGAGCGCGACATTAAAGCTAGTTGAATCTTGATTGTAACGAGCACCCAACTCGTAGTTCCATGCTAGCTCACTGCCCTCTTCACCCTTGCCTCGGATGTAAGCGATTTGTGGTGCGCGCAAAGATTTCTGCGCATTGGTGTACCCAACCCATTGCTCAGTTAAATGGTATGCCACGGTTAAGCCCGGCAACCACTCCGTCACTTTGTTGTCTGTACTCTGAGCTTTACCCTTATCATTAAAGGTCATATCAATCGATTCGTAGCGAATACCTGGAGTAACCTTTAGCACGTCGTTAAACAGGCCAACTTCATTGCTGATGTAACCTGCGAATGCATCGGTATTCAAGTTCCAATCACGTGGCACTTTTGTTACTCCGCCAGCAATTGGCGTTTGCGTTAGCTTGTAATCGATATCTTCATTTACATAGCGAGCACCCACAATCAAGTTTTGCGTCACCGTATTACCGTCAAAGTACATCGCTAACTTAGGTTCCACACCATAAACAGCGAACTCACGTGGTGAGGTGCGAATATCTGTTGATGGTAATGCTGGATCAGCCCAGTGACCGCCTGCGCTATTAAAGCCCCATTGGAAGAAACGCTCAGAGTGGTGACCGAATGTCAGAACCTCTAACTCTGCGCCATCTGCAATATTCAAATCATGCAAATACTTCAGGCTCCAACGTGTTGATGTGCCTTTGTATTCGTCATATGGTCGCTTCGATTGAGTACGATCTTTCTGGTAATCTTTTGGCGATAAAGCGCCCGGCATTTGGGTGTCGGCATCGTAACGCTGAACGAATGCTTGTAGCTCCTGGGTATCGCTGAGTAACCATTGCAACTTCGCTTGGAAGTTTTTTACATCTGTATCTGAATGATCACGGAAGCTTTCACCTTTTAGGAAGTTACCTTCCACTTGAAGTGCCAGCGTATCGGTTAACCAACCACCGGTACGTAGGTAAAAGTCATTCAGTGGTGTATTACCATCTTCAAATACCGTAAAGCGATTACTGATTTCAGTTTGCCATTGGTGTGGAATAGGCTTAGTCACCAAGTTGATCACACCACCCACATTGTTTGGCCCGTACTGCACAGCAGCGCCACCACGTACGATATCAATTCGGTCAAGCATAGATAGCGTTGCTGGGAAAATAGATTGTCCGGTATGACCATAAGGCGCAAGAGTCAGTGGTACACCATCCATTAGAAATTGAGCATGACCACTGCGGCTCGCTTTCAAGCCGCGCACCGAGATGTTAGGCAATACACCCGTGCCCGTTTCGTCTTGAACCTTAATGCCCGGTACACTTTGAAATGCTGAATCAATAGAGAGTGCGCCAGTCTTTTTAATTTGTTCGTTAGTTAGAACGGTACGCGCTCCCGGATACTCTTTCACATCTTCTAATTCTGAATTACCGATCAAGCTGCCCGTCACGACAACCGTTTCCATGGTCGTCGTTTGCGGATCAGACGCAGCGAATGCACTCATGGAAGTCACTGAAGCGATGGCTGTTGCAAGTACGGTCAAGCGCAGTTTATGTTGCGCGTGGGGTTTACCATCCAAATTCTGGTAAGGCATGAAAATCTCCTAAGTAGGCAAATTAGGGTCAAAGGCTGTGCTTTTAAGTTATGCCAACGCTTTGACCCATTGGGCTAAACGACCTCAAAATGAGGCCAACTGTTCACTCACTCGTAGCGAACAAATCAATAGTTTTTTCTGTTGAAATAGCTTTTAATCACGTACTAGCTCTTAGAAACGTAATAACGCTTAGAAATAAACTAAATCTTCGAGCAGAACTCGCTTTTAGAACTGATAGCCGTAGCTGAGCATGAATTCAGCTGGCGCTCCGTAACCAATCTGGTTAGTACCCGACTTACCACTGGTTGCCCCGAGAATGTATTTCTCGCCAAGTACGTTATAAGCGTTCGCTTGAACTTTGTGACGACCCGTGGTGTACGCTGCCATCAAATCAACAGTGGTGTAATCACCTAATGCGACGGCTTCATTGTTACCTGCGTAGCGGTCCCCTACGTATTTCACACCACCGCCCAAACGCCAGTTTTCGTATAATTGGTAAGTACTCCAGAGTGAGAACAGATGATCGGATACATCATTCGGCTTTTTACCTGTATCTTTATCTTCTGCATCTAAGTAGCTATAACCAACTGAAATATCCCACAACTCTGTAATCTGACCGCGAGCTTCCAGTTCAATACCTTGGTGACGTGCTTCAATCTTATTGATAACGTCGCCATTAATATTGGTTTGTGGTTGTTCTCGATCAATTTGGAAAATAGCGGCATTGAGCATCAAAGCGTTATCGAGTAAGTAAGCTTTCGCACCCACTTCTTTTAGATCGGTATGGAAGAATTCAGCCAGTTTAGGGTTGATATAAATACCGGAGTAAGGCAATTGCCACGAACGAGCTAAGCTTGCGTATACCGACATATCGTTGTTGATACGATAGACCAAGCCACCACGGTAGCTCACTTTGTTATCATCTAGCTTCTCTTGGGCTTTCCCGGCTTTTTGCTGCTCAAGTTCCATAGAGTCATAGCGCACGTTACCTATCACCGATAGATCACCCAAGGTGTAAACGTCTTGAAGGTAGATACCCGTCGTCGTCGTTGTGTTATCACGGAAAGGCTTGAAACCCGGATCAGGCGTTGCTCCTACGACGGGATTATAGATGTGTTTCGGAGGTAAGGTTTTATCGCTTGCTAGCGTTAAATCGATATTGATCTGGTTATAATCCGCACCAATCATCATTTGGTTAGAATCGGTTTCCCACACTAATTCGGATTGCATCGTCGTTGTGGTTCGAGGGTCATAACCGAAATTGTTCACGGTTTGAGAAACTTTATCTCCCGCCACAGTACCTTGACGCGTGCCCTTTTGCTCAAGTTCGATATGATTGTATGCAGCTCGGTTTGTCCATACCCACTCGCTATTCAAGCTCCACTCATAATTAATGCCAACACGCAGGCTATCGGACTCTTGATAATCGTTAGTGCCACCGTAGAAAGAACTCTCAGAGACATCGACAGGTTTGCCATTTTTGGATGGAACACCACGATATGGCACCAGCTCTTGGTGTGCATATTCGACATCTAAGTCAACGGTATGCCCTTCAGCTGGCAGCACTCGAATGGTTGGTGCGATAAAGAAATCATTCGAATCGACATGGTTAACATACGAATCAGCCTGTCGGTGTTCCAGGTTAATACGTCCATTGACCTTATCTGAAAACGCCATTGAGCTATCCACCTGCCCTACAAATTGGCTGTTACTGCCAACACTGCCGTTCACATTGGTAAAATTGTCGCCATTCGCTCGCTTGGTGACTAAGTTAATGATGCCGCCAGCAGAACCCCTACCATACAGAGCACCTGCAGGGCCTTTTACCACTTCAACACGCTCAATATTGGATAGGCTTCGATACGACTGTAAAGTTCCATCATCACGCATGCCATCACGATACATGTCATTCAGTGCATCAAAGCCACGAATAACGAACTGATCTCGACTGCCTTCACCTAAGGTATTATTGACACCAGCAACACCATCAAGAGCATCCACTAAACGGACCGCACCACGGTCTTCCATCTCTGTTTTAGTGACCACTGAAACGGCTTGTGGGACATCGAGCCATTCGACATCCGTTTTGGTACCCGATTGCGGCATGTGCTCCGCGTAGCCTTCGTACTGATGACCAATAACTTGCACGGTTTCATCCACCGTTACTTCTTCTGAAGCCATTGCATTCGACACGGTAGCCACTGTGGTTAATGCACCTCCAATTGCCAAGGCGAGAGGGGTGAAAGCCAATCTAACGTTCATATTCTAATTCCGGTTTAGTTTATAAATCACAACGGACGCGAATAAGAACAAATATCATTTATATTTGCAATATATATTTTACCGCCTACCCCTCCAGCACGATATGCAACATTGCTATTTACAAAATAATCAATAAAAACAAAATCATAAAAAGAACAAGCCTCTTAAGACATTGGATAATGTCGTATAAAAGTAGGTAAAAACGAGGTTCGACGGTTGGGAATACTTAGAAAAAGGACTTTTCGATAGGGAGAAAGACAGCAAATAAATAAAGGTTTGAGCCAGGTAACGGATGGGATTAATACCCTTTAGTACGGCGTGCCTATTAACTGGTCACACCTCAAAATAATGTTCAATAATTCAAGACAACAACGGAAATGTGACTGGAGTTGATTGTATCTACAAAGAACCAAGCTCAGTAGCCTATGTTGACTGACAAACATGATTAGCAAAGAAGGCATGCCATATTCTCGTCTTTTAGCGTTCTCGCAGAAACGGGGAATTCAACTAACGAGCATTCCCCTCAAAACGACATAACTTACGACATCGTCATAGCGCGTATCACCCTCGAGTGGTGCGGGCTTCGATACAAGATGACTCTAAGGCTACATTCGTAGCCTTTTTTCTCCTTCGATAACGAATAGAGGAGACAGGTAACAAGCAGATCTACTACAACTCATCCCGAACAAGAAAATAAAAAAAGCGAGCCACTAGGGCTCGCTTTCACATTGTCTATATTTTATTAAGCGGCTGCTTGGATTACAGAAGTTCTACCGACTGTTGAGCAATTACGAATTCTTCATTGGTTGGAATAACCATTGCTACCGCGTCTAACATTTCAGACTTAGCGATGATGCCTTCTGCACCAAAGCGAGCGGCTTCATTGCCTGCTACGTCTTCAACAAAACCAAGAATCTTAAGGTTGCTTAGGATCTCACGGCGAATTGGTAGAGAGTTCTCACCGATACCACCAGTGAAGATGATGCCGTCTAAAGAGTCTAGCGTTGCAAGGTAAGAAGCAACGTATTTAGCAACGCGGTAAGTAAACACCTCGAAAGCAAGCTTAGCGCCTTCGTGGCCCTCTTCCATCGCTTCTAGAATGCCACGAGCATCGCTCGTTAGACCAGACACGCCAAGGAAACCAGACTCCTTGTTTAGAGAATTAAAGACTTGCTCTTGTGACCAACCTTTTTTAAGTAGGTATTCGATGATACCTGGATCTAAATCACCACAACGTGTGCCCATCATAAGGCCAGAAAGCGGTGTGAAGCCCATTGACGTATCAACACTGTTACCGTCTTTGATAGCACATACAGATGCACCGTTACCTAGGTGAACAGAGATGAAGCTAGCTTGTTCAACTGGCTTGTTGACCATTTTCGCAGCTTCCCGGCTAACGAAGTAGTGGCTCGTACCGTGGAAACCGTAACGACGAACACCGAAGTCTGTGTATAGTTCTTTTGCGATTGCACCAGTAAATGCACGTTGTGGCATTGTTTGGTGGAAAGCCGTATCAAATACAGCAAATTGAGGTAAAGAAGGGAAAGCTTCAATCGCAGCGCGGATACCAATAGCACCTGCAGGGTTATGCAGTGGAGCTAGGTCAGATAGGCTCTCAATCTCACTCGTTACTTCTTCAGTAATTCGAACCGTTTGAGTGAACTTCTCGCCACCGTGAACGATACGGTGACCAATAGCCACTATATCAGCAGTGAAGCCTAGATCTTCCATCAACCCAACCAGTTTGCCAATGGCAATTTTGTGGTGGTTATCTTCACCTTGAATGGCAATTTCAGTTTTCTGACCTTGATACTTCCAGCTCATACGAGCATCTTCAAGACCAAAACACTCCCCTAAGCCACTCAATACGGCTTCACCAGAAACAGAATCAATAACAGCAAATTTTAGGGATGAACTACCCGAGTTAATAACCAGAACAAACGAATTAGACATTGGATATGGATCCTGTTTCAGTACGAATTGGATGAAGTGTTTACTTCAATTTTAGTTAAGCCCATTATTCAATAATTTTTGAATCTTTCAACTTTTGTTTTGCAAAAAGCACCAAATGAACACAATTAAGTTGATCTGAGTCATTAGTTTATTTATTTCGAGAGCGAAATTAAAAAATAGTTGAATATGACAGTTGGTTAATAAACGAAGTAAAGGACTGCTCACACTAGGGCGTGTTGACCTTTCGAGGTTAAATTTTGTTCGAGATAAAAGCGTTTTAATCGCGGCGAGGGGAAGTAGCCTAGTCATTCTAAGCAAATCTCCCTCAACAAAGAGTAAAACGCTTTTTGCGGGGGCGCCCAGCTCGAACCCTTCGGGCA
>NZ_JBFRKT010000032.1:0-74512 GCF_041469545.1 Vibrio sp. 10N.286.49.C3 | reverse complement strand
TTAACTGATCGGCATTACCGTATATACGGAGGTTTTTTTATTCCCCGAGATTATTTCCGTTACCCACAACCTCCCTTCCCCACCCACAAATTCTCCTGCGTATTCTCGATTCAAAAGCGGTTAGACGTGAAGATAACAAATCAACAAATCAAAATCATATAGTTAAGCACTGTAATTTTATGTAATGAACACCTGACAAAGTCATACAGTATTGATGTCCTGTATAAATTATTCTTCTTACTAATTAATTTGTGAATATAAATTTTTAGGGACCCCAATGAAAACAAGCATTTTATCTGCAGCTCTACTAATCACTTTAACTGGATGTGGCGGAGGAGGCTCATCGACTCCCGCGAAAAAACCAACAGTTAAGCCAACGCAAAAGCCAGTGGTATTTATCTCTAAATGTTCGCAACCCTTACAAGGGGATACAGCCTTAACCTTCAAGATTAAGGGTACAATAGCGAGTGTCAATGGCGTTGCATGTAGTGGTAGCCCCAAAGCATTTGACGATATGATGAAAGCTCACCCGAATACAAAAACGCTGAACTTCATCGATATGGGTGGCTCTATGAATGATGATGCCAACATTCAACTAGCGTACAAAGTAAGAGCGAAAAAATTAGACACGTACATTAGCTCTATTGGACATGTCGCTTCGGGGGGAACTGACCTTTTCGCTGCGGGTGTGAAAAGAACGATTGAACCAGGTGCTCGATTAGGCGTTCACTCATGGGCACAAGGGTCTTTACAAGGGGCTTCATTGCCTGTTGGTCATAGTGAGCATAAACCCTACATTGATTATTATAAAAAGATGGGATTACCAGATCCGAGCGGCTTCTACTGGTTTACACTGAAAGCTGCTCCGGCTCAAGGAATGCATTATATGACTCCTGCTGAAGTATCTAAGTATGGCTTAGCATCTGTAATGACAAATATTTCAAAAGACCTTAGAGCAAATTACACTCCTAAAAACAGCCTTTTGAACAACAACCTGCTGGACGTTGTGAGCGATAGCCTGAAAGCTGTAGCCGTTGAAAACCACGTGAGAAGCAGTGTCTATGTGCTCGACCATGTCTCCACACTTCTATTTAAGCATTTCAATGTATCAAATAGAGACGAGTTAATCACTTACATAAAGCTCAATGGGAAACTCGACCCCGTAACGAAATCTTACGTCTTCGCAGCCACGTCAGACAAACCTGCGACGATCTATAACTCAAACAAAGATGTAATTCATTCATCTTACAGCTCCAATAGTAAGTATAAGATCCAAGCTAAACCTTTAATTGAAACTGGCTTGACGATACAAGACTATGGCGTCGAAGACACAACAACAAGTGTTCAAGTCGTATTAAATAGAAGTGATGTCAAAGTTACCGTAGGAAGTGAAGAGTTTTCTCTAACCAAAGCCTCTTCAACAAATAAAATAAACCATTGCAAAATGGATAGCGCAGCGAATTCATCAGGTCACTTAGTAACGATTGCAAACTGTACAGAAAGCCGCCTTCAAGGTGACGTGGTACAATTGGTGAATTACAAGCGAACGACAAAAACACCCTTAATTGGTGGAACTCCCTCAGTAAAGAACTCCATTACTAAGACTTCGAACTTTGAATTCAATGCTAAGCAAAGTACGCTAATTACTAAGTAATTTTACACATTGCAAAAAGAAGCCCTACTTAACACTGTAGGGCTTCATCTTTATTTATTCTGCTTAAGTTTCATTTAAGCTGTCCAGACTAAATTAGTCAGCCTTGCGCACCAAAAAGTGATCGAGCATAATTTTTTCACCTGTACTTTGAAGAGGCTTAAATTCAATGACTAACTGATCGCCTTTCTGTTCAAATGCATTCACTTTCAAAAACAGACTTTCTTTGTCCGCTTTAATGTTATGAGCGACCTGACGACCATTAACAAACACATCAAATGCAGGCGCTTTAGAATTTACAGGTATCACTGTTTCAAAAGTGTACTTTTCCCCTTCTATCGCATAAGCGGTGTTATAAATACCACCATCCGCCGTCCAGTAAGTCGCATTGAAGTCCATACTTCCCGCTTTCCAGTAGCTGTAAAACGCGTGAAGATCTTCAATGTCATTCTGGGTCGTCGGTGTCCATTTTACATCAGCAAGATTTACAGGTTTCGTATAGCTAAAACCATGCTCTTGCATGTCACTTTGTAATGAATCCAATCTTCCCAAAACATCATCGAAGGTATCTTGCCAACCAAGCTCACCATAATATTGAAGCCCTATCTCCCCAATAATATAAAACTCACCATCTCTCTCAATCGTGATACCAGAGCCTGAATCCCCATGGATAATTAACCACTGCAAGTTACTTTGAGGCATGATCACTGGGTCATATTTGTACTCAGCTAACCATTTTTTGTCTGTGTCGTTGTACTTAACAAACTTTTTGCCGCCATTACGTCCGTTATAGTTGCCAAAGCCAACGCTATTTACTTCATAGACTTCTGAATGATCAAACATCCCTTTCTCGGGCAACTTCGCCGGCTTGATACCGGTGATTGGCGTATCTAAGCGCACCAAAGCGAAGTCGTAAATACCATCGGTAAATTCATACTCCCCCCACTCACCATCAGGGTCAGTAGTCGCACGTGACGTATGAACAACATTGTACTTACCATTCTTATCTTTTTCATAAGAAGAACAAGTTACCGCATTTTCATATCCTTCACTTTTTGAACCTGACACATGATTTGCTGTGATAACCCAATACGGGTCGATTAAAGTGGCCGACCCTGCATTCATGTGGCAAGCAAAATCAAATTGAGTTTGTAAGGCAAACGCTTTGTGTTGAGTAACCGAGCGATCCATCTTGCCTATGCCCGCCTGCGCTGAAAAAGTAGCAACGATCGCTGATGCCAAAATAATTTTTTTCATGTTACTGAGCCTCTATCAATTGGATAGCTTCAATAGCGTGGTAACCCTGTCTAGCTTCAAAGTCGAACTGTCTATGTTGACGTGTATAAGTGATTTCGACGATATCATCAGGAGATTGGGATTCGAAAACTATCGTATTTTTGACACTGGTCATGTGAAAGGAGATATCATTTTTAATAGTGATACATTGCTTTTTAACACATGCGGTTACATCAGCAGAAGAGAGCCAATTGTGTGTATAAAGCTCTACAGAAAATCGCCCGCCTTTACCTGGCTGAACGTCAAAAGAGAAACCACTAGTGCCGACAAGTAAACCAGAAAAAGCTAGCTCTTGGTTGTAATCTGTAGAATCACCACCCTGCCAGTAATAACGGTTACCAATTGCGTTTTTGGTCTCTGAATTAGAAACTTGTCGTAATTCACCAATAACGTTTACGTCACCAATTAAAGCACTATTGGGTTTATCTTTTCTTTGATGCTCTCCATACAAGAAAACCCAATCTAAACCGTTCAAGTCAACGTCTCTTGCGTAACGATACTTGCCATCATTAAGTTCATAACCGATGAACTCACTAGCGATCGACAAAGTATCTGTACCAATTTCTGAAACATTACTTAATTTATTTAAATCGACGTCAATCTCACTGGCCGCTGCATTAGTTGTTAGCAATGCCAACATGCAGAAGTTCAGTTTTGCACATTTTAATCTCATATTTCCGCCTCTGTATTAGTTCCAAGTAATTGTAGGCTAAAGATAAGTTGAAAATGTAAGGTGCTGTAAGGGCTTTGTTCATCACGATTCAAACCTCACCGACTGATAGTTGGCACGAATAACTATAAACCCAACCATACCAATAGTTAATGATGATAAATGGCGTTTGCCAAGCTTTTGACTAAAGGTGATTTACTTTCCAAGTAGTGACTCGACGCTCCTTACATATGCTTACAATAGGTATGGATAGTAATTGTATGTCATTAAGAATTTTTATTTCACGACGATAACAGCGATACCTATGCAAGTTCGTTTCATGTATACAACGAAAAAGCCCCACCAAATCATGGAGGGGCTCTGAAAGATCATTTTTGTGTACTCAAAAACTTAGTCGACATCTTGGTCGATAGCGTATTTTATCGCGAGACCGCAGATTGCCATCATAACGAATGGGATGGCGGCAGTCGTGTATTCTGCCCATGCCATATCAGCGAATGCTTTTGCCAGTAGTACGTGGCCGAGGATTAACAGAAGTGCACACACAATAGCAACGATAATCAACTTAACTTCGTTACCCATAGTCATTTTCAACATAACGGTATCTCCAATATTTGGTCTATCGATATTGAATCACAACTCGTTGGTCAAGAAGGCGTACAGTTGCATCGGAATCAGTCCGTACAGTTGGAATCATTGTCTTTTTTATGAGTGACTTACGGTTTTACGAGTGCGTAAGTTGATGCGCAAGTTTACCAAGTAAGAGCAGCGCTTGCTCTTTCTCTGCTGTGAGTTCATAAGAGAAGTTCAATCTGATCGCGTTATCTACTCTGCCCTGCTCACTAAACAGATCGCCTGAAGCGACGCTGATCCCCTGAGCAATTGCGAGTTGATGGAATTGTTGGCTATCGAAGTGAGGAGAGAACCGTACCCACACGAAGTAACCACCAGCAGGGTCTTCTATCTCGATGGAATGTGGGAAATATTGCTTAATGACCTCTATAAATCGCTTTTTTCTCATTAGAAGATTTTTACGCAATTTACGAAGGTGATTGTCGTAGCTTTCGTGTGTCAAGAAGTGCGCGACGCCAAGCTGCACAGGAGCACTACTCGACAGCGTAGAAAGAAGCTGAAGTTTTTGAATCGCATCATTAAAACGCGAACTCACCACCCAACCAACACGATAGCCAGGACATAAACTCTTAGAGTAAGAGCCGCATAGCAACACTGAGTCTGTTTTATCAAATGCTTTTAGCGGTTTAGGTTTATGCCCTTCGAAATATAGGTCGCCGTAAACATCATCTTCGATAATATAAGTCTTGTATTGTTCAGCAACCTCAACCACTCGGCGCTTCGCATCTTCAGACAAACTTGTCCCTGTCGGGTTTTGAAACGTCGTCATCAGCCAACACGCTTTCACATCCTGGTTTTGTAGTGCGCTTTCAAACTGCTCAATATTCAATCCATTGATTGGACAAACATCCACTTCGATAGGGTTGAGTCCTAACCTCTCGACAGCTTGCAGAGCACCATAGAAAGCGGGAGATTCAATCACAACGTAGTCACCGGGCTTGGTTACAGTTTGAAGGCTCAAGTTAAGCGCTTCCATCGCACCAGAAGTAATCACGATATCTTGATGGTTGACGGTAATACCTTGCTGCAGGTAACGTTGAGCGATTTGTCTTCTTAGGGACTCACTGCCCGGTGGCAGATTATTGATCACACTAGCACCTGTCATCTTCCTTCCCGCACTGGCGAGGTTTCGAGTCAAGGTAGGCAAAGGAAAAAGGTCAGGATCTGGGAATGCTGATCCAAAAGGAATAACCCCCTCTGCCGAACTCGATTTCAAAAAGTCGAATAAGCGATCATTGATGGCTTTCTTTTTGTGTACTAACGGCAGTTCATAATCAACGCCGTCCACACGTGGTGCAACAAAGTAGCCCGACTGAGGCTTAGCGATGATCCACCCTTCGCTTTCTAACAATTGGTAGGCTTGTAAGACAGTACTATTGCTGACGCTGTAATTGCGACAACTCATGCGGACGGAAGGGATCTTTTCTCCTGAACGCCACGTGTTGTTCGCTATCTGAGTTCGAATATCCTTTGCAAGCTCTTCATAACGCGCCATCTAATTGTACTACCTAGAGAAATTCTAATAAGCCTGAGATTTTATCACTAACGTTAACAACTATTGCTGCTATCCATATGATTGAGCCTAATTTCTATAATAGTGTGAATTGGTTCACAGATAACTTTGTATGCTTTGCTAAGTTTGTAACCAAGGCGAGAGCCAAGTTCGTTCTACGCCTCTATAATTTGATGTAATCCAAAAAACATGCGAGATAAAAATGAAAAAAATAGAAGCAGACCAGTTAAGTTATAAAGGAGAGTCAAACGGTGTTCATAGTTGGACAACACCGAGTGGCCAGCCATATTACTGGCACCCAGACTGGCTCCATATCGCTGAAGATGCAACAGGCTCACATCCAAAGCAGGAGATCGACGTCGATCAAGACCAAGCACCAACTGAGAAACACGCGGTGTCTGCTATTCTGAAACACCTAAACCAATGGGCATCAGACAAACTAGCATCTCACCCAGACATTGAAACCAACTCAATTGAATCTGAAATCAATCTGAAAAAGTAATTTGATTAGAGGTAAGTAGTCGTCAATCACTCTCGACTTTACTCAAATATATCGACTGAATAGTCTCGTATTTCAACCGGGACTATTCAAGTGTCTTCATAAAAACTGCCGTAATAACACCCATCTAGCTAACAATTATCTAACACAAACCAATTTTTTGTATCATTCAACAAAAGCTATCGATAGAATCCCCGACCTTATTCACACTCGCTATACTAGCCATACATACCTACCAACCTCGTGAATTAATACACAAAATACGTATTCGTAAACTTAGGAATAGTTGCGAGACCTTAAGATGAAAATGAACAAAGGCTTATCGATGGATACTTCAAATTACAATCAATCGCTAACGACTCAATTATACGTCATCGCTGGCGTGCTATTTGGCACCTACGGCAGTCGGGTATGCCCGATGCTCGAAAGCTTAACGACGTTAGAAATTTTCACCCAAGTCAGTAGTGTCTTTATCTTATTGTGGCTAGCGCGTCATTATTTGCTATCGCAACACACCTTAGTCAAACAAGGTCGATTTGCACAACTCGATACTATGTTGTTCTTTGCCGCGAGTATTCCTTTCGCGCTCTACTACAACCTAAGCTACGACTTCACGATAGACAGTAACTTGAAAGTGCTGTTCGGCATGAGCCTATTTGGTTTCTTTACCGGTACCATTCTTCAACTGAAAGCGAAGCTTAGCCAAATAGATGAAATGGAGATGACTGGGCAATTTGACTTCCACCTGATAGGTGAAAGAAGTTCACTGGTTAAACAAATGATTGGTTTGGTCATCGTGCTTCTGGTAACACTGACCACCATGCTGACTATGGTGGCCGTCAAAGACATCTTCTGGCTAGAACACAACCCCGGCCGTTTGCTAGATGGTACGGGCAAGATCAGCGTGATCAAAGAGTTCATTTATTTGGCGGTTGTACTAGGTGGATACGCGATAACCATCATGACTCTATGGAGCCAGCTGATTAAACGTATTCTTCTAAGCCAAGAGCACGCATTAAGTAAAGTAACTAATGGTGAGCCAGGCGTTCGCTTACCTATATTTAGCTACAACGAGCTTGGGTCAATAGCATCTATGACCAATACCATGCTTGATAGCCTCGAAAACGCTCAAGACGAAGTAAAAACCACACGTGACGTCGCGATTGTTAGCTTATCTGCACTAGCTGAATCTCGAGACAATGAAACTGGCGCCCATATTTTACGAACTCAAGAATACGTAAAGGTACTCGCACTGGAGCTCAGCAAATCTGAAGCTCACGCGACCTTATTAACACCCAACTATATCGAGCTGCTTTATAAATCTGCCCCACTGCATGATGTAGGTAAGGTTGGAGTACCTGACAGTGTGCTGCTAAAACCGGGCAAACTGACGGATGAAGAGTTTGAGATAATGAAAGGTCACCCTGCTATTGGCGCCGAAGCGTTATCTATTGCAGAAAAGCAATTGGGAAGCAGTTCTTTCTTAAGAGTCGCGAAAGAGATTTCTCTCACTCACCACGAGAAATGGAATGGCAGCGGTTATCCAAATCAGTTGTCTGGTGAAGAGATCCCATTATCCGGTCGCTTAATGGCATTGGCCGATGTTTATGACGCATTAATATCGAAGCGAGTCTACAAGCCAGCCTTTACTCATGAGCAAGCGAAACAGATTATCTTGGAGGGCAATGGGACCCATTTTGACCCGCAAGTTGTCCAAGCTTTTCTGGCCGTCGAACAAGAGTTCGTTTCAATTGCCGCGACCTACAAGGATGGAAAAAACATGCAAAGTGAACTTGAACGAGAAAGCTTTGTTGCTCAACCTGCTTAGTCTTTTCGAAAACCACTAACTATACAGGCTCCGACTATACAGGTTACAGTCAGTTATGGGGTGTTATACAGGCTACAATAGTTATATAGGTTAGGCCGCAGAGTGATTTTTTGAGTCAGCTTCATTCGAGTATTAAGTTAAACGAAACAGGAAGAGTGACTGAATAAGATTCTATAAAAAAACCAGCATATATATGCTGGTTTTTTTAGTTTAGAAGAAACACTATCTTAGTAGCTGTACACCACCAAGAGCCACGCCCGGGTTTTTTCCTTTGCTGTCAAGTTTTTCTACTTCATAGACCCACTTGAGCGTTGTTGTATCGGCTGGTAAATCAACGCGGTGAACACTGTAGCCGCCCACTTTTGTTTTTCTCGGTACACTCACTCGGTTGGTACCAATAGATGGTAGGCTAGACCAATGATTACCAGATTTGCTTAAAGTTCCATCAGAGATATTGTCTCCGATACTATAAGCCTTCCAGATTTCCGTACCATTTGCTAATAACTTAAGCGTACCTTTTGGAAGGTCCTGAGCACCAGTCCACCCTTTTCCAATAACAGCAGTTCTAAAGCGGACTGTTTTCCAATCTTTGCCACTTTGAGCCGTAACAGAAACCTCTGACTTTTTCTCATCCCCCCCCAAGTAAATATGCCCCTCCCAGTTAGTGGCACCTGCTGGGTTTTGCGTCCAAGTGTTCTTAAATTGGTCAGTTCTATTGCTATTGCCCCAACCAAACAAGCAAGGTTCACTCTTACTTACTTTACACGCTGGGTACTTAGCGCCGGCATTTTCTTCAGCGTAACTGAAGGAAACATTCTGCACGCCCGCTTTTAGTGCGTTACGAACAGACCATACGCTCCCCTTTTTACCATCAACATCAACGCGCCAATATAAAACATCGCTTGCTGGGTCTAGATTGACAGTGTGTGAACCTGAAACAGCAGAACTAGCACCTGATTGAACTTCTAACCAAGTGCTATTATCTGTACTGGTATACACTTTGTAAGCACTAGATTTAGATAATTTCCATGTAAACGTCTGATTACCATTAAATGGAAGTGACTGTCCATTATATGGGCGTGGTGTATGTGCATACTTCAGGTTGTCATTCGCTAGATCTTTCATCTCACCATCAGACAAAGCAAAAGAGCGCATCTCAATGTTATCAACTAAGAAATTACCGGCTATTTGCTCAGATTCTAGGTTGGCCGTTGCGTCTTTACCTGCGTCCATCCAAGGCTTGGCAATAATCAACCCTTGACTTGTTCCTGCATCTAAACGGCTACCCGCCCCCCAAACACCGGCATAGCCGTCAGTAAGTTTAATATCGTCAACTTCAGCTTTATTGTTGTAAGCGTCAACTAGTGTCGCTTGCTTACCATTAAGCCAAATAGAAACTTTTTGGGTATTACGGTCAACACGTACAGCAACGGTATTCCACTGACTTAGGTTAAGTGCCTCTTTGGTTGTAACAGATACCTTTCTTAAGTCACTTCCACCAGCATAAGTTGCTAGTTGGCGTGAAATCATAAACCACTCAATAGCTCCCTCTTTGGTTAACTTTAGGTGGAAACCGTCACTCCAAATACCTTTGCTAACCAAATCAATTGGATGTTCTAGTTTTACATTAGGCTTCACTTTCAGTGAGAGTGTGAAATCGTCTTCAGCAAAGTCAAAATCATGCCCATAATGGAATTTATACTTTAAAGACTCCTGAACATCATTTTCTAACAAGTTAGATTTTACAGATTCATAAGCGCCTAGTTTAAGCGTCTTTGAATTATCATAACCTTGGTTGACCCAAACCTCAGAAATCGACTGTTTGCTTGAATTTTTAGCGGCTGCTAGCTGTTCAGACAAGCCTGTTTGAGCGTTTACTACCCATAAGTCATCGATAGGAGCCTGCTCAAAATCAAAGCGAGCATATAAGTCAGGCGATGTCACTTTTACATGTACGACATCTCGGTCGAAAAGTTTCTTGCCATCAGTAATGATGTAGTGGAACTCATCTTCACCAATAAAACCTTTTGGGGCTTTATAAGTTACTTTTCCATTGGCGATTTTAAGTTCTGCACCCTGTGCTGAATATTTATCAACCTTATGGATAGAAATAGTGTCGCCATTCGCGTCAAAGTCATTTTTGAGCACATCTAAGCCAGTCGTGCTGTCTCGTTTTACGCTGAAATGGTCGATTTTAGCCGATGGAGGCAAAGGGTAGTCGGCAAGCCCAACCAAATTTCTTCTCAAACGGTTATTTTTATAACGTGTAAAGTTGATGTCATCAACATGAGCAGCGCCACCTTGAATACCTTCACCTTCAGCCGAGGTACTATGGCCTGTGCCTAAGTAGTGTGCGGTTTCATGTAATACAACGCCGTCTGCACCGATGATGTCACCAGGAGAGCGAACAATACTTCCGAAGTTTACGCCTAGAATCCAGTTGCCTTTCAGCCACAGCATTCTATGTTTGAGATCCCAACCTCGCGTTTTTCTTTGCTCATCCCACCATTTTATAGCAGCAACTCGAATAGGTTCATTCTCATGTTGGTAACCCCACGCCTTACAAGCGTCATGAGAAGCACTTTTTTTACAAGTTTGGTAATGGTCGTCCAGATAGCCCCAAGTTTCTATCAACACATCATTGACAGAGAAACGTAACAAAGCATCTCGACTCAAAACATAATCAACCAAGTTAATGTAGTAGTCGACGAGCACCATCGCATCATCCAAGTTGCTATCCGCTTCTTGAACAAACGCTTGGTAAGAGACATGAACTGCCACTTTTACTTTGTGCAGCTGAACTTGCGTTTTGTCTTTAGCAATTAAGTTATCTAAACCCGATGTTGGTGCACTTGGGTGCTCATCTACGGTTTTAATTGCTTTTTGCATGTTGTCTAAAATTGCAGACTGCGGCGTAACCGAAGCTAAGTTTTGAGCTGTTGCTGTTAGCTTCTTAGCGGAAAGACCGCTTATGATGTCCGCTTTTTCAATTGTCCATACTCTTTGACTACCACGGAACGCTGTCACATAGAGTTTATTTTTACTGGTCAGTGCGGCAATAACTTGCGTATTCTCATCAC
The DNA here is from genome assembly GCF_041469545.1 of Vibrio sp. 10N.286.49.C3. NCBI lineage: Bacteria > Pseudomonadati > Pseudomonadota > Gammaproteobacteria > Vibrionales > Vibrionaceae > Vibrio > Vibrio sp. 10N.286.49.C3. The sequence goes on along the minus strand of NZ_JBFRKT010000032.1, from coordinate 63,342 downwards.
TGGTATCAACACCACGATAAACACGAATCGCTGGCGTATTAATAGTACTGGATGGTGCATTCCCATTAATACGGTGATCCCAAAGATATACTTTCATATCGGGCTCTCTGATCGAGTAACGATGGAGCTCTAACGTACGCTTTTTATCATTAACCGTAATCGCCACTGAGAGATCCGGGGGGGAAGCTTTCGTAGGGTTGTAGACCATAGGTTTATGGCCTTCGTTTTTGCTATCTTTGCACCCACCAGCCATGACTACCGCTAGTACCACAAAACATAGACTCAGTATTTTCTTCATTCTATGTGGTTCCCTTATATCGACCAGTCTAAAGATGAATAAAAACCATAGTAATAGCAATGAATTACGTTGAACAAAACAACGCCAACGTACAGCCTATTAAAGGACTGTCTTTCAAAAGGGAGCATGATTTAACTACGTAAATAAAAAAGCCCAGCGTACAAATACGCTGGGCTATTAAAGTTTAAAAGAAAAGTACTACCTTATTAGTTGTACACCTCCTATAACGGCTCCGGGGGTCATTCCTTTGCTATCTAAGCGTGAGCTTTCATATTCCCATTTGAGCTGTGTGACATTTGCAGGGAGATCAATAAAGTGAACGCCATACATATCAGATTTCACTTTACGAGGTACACTTACTGAGTAAGTACCGATAGAAGGCAGTGACGCCCACTCTGTACCTGCTTTAGTCCAAACCTCATCACCGATATTATAAGCTTTCCATACTTCCTTCCCATTTGCATACAGCTTCAGTGTACCTGAAGGGTAATCGTCCGCACCGGTCCAACCTTTGCCCGCCGCAGCTGCTCGAAAACGAACACCAGACCACTCACCGGTTGGAGTATCAACTTGTAAGCTCAACGTTTTTTGTTTACCACCAAGATATATATGGCCTTCCCAGTTAGTAGTCCCGCCGTTGTCAATTGTCCAAGTATTACCATATAAGTCGTTATAACCATTTTGCGTTGCTGGCCAACCAAATAAGCAGGTTACACCTGATTTGACTTCACAATCAGGTATTGCGGCACCGTTACTAATTTCAGAGTGACTGAATGCGACTTCTTGACGACCATTAACTAGATTATTTCGAACCGACCACACTTCGCCGACAGAACCGTTCACGTCGACACGCCAATAAAGCGCCTCATCGGAGGCATTGAGCGCGACAGTATGTGAACCCGAACTACCATTACCAATTTTTTCAGTAGACCAAGACTTTCCATCACGGCTAATCATTAACTTGTAAGCCGATGACTTAGACAATTTCCAGCTCAGTGTTTTGCTTCCTGAGAAAGCAATGCCTTCACCATTATATGGACGCGGTGTATAAGGATACACATAATTGTTGTTGGTCAATTTTGATATCTGATCATCTGTAAGTGCAAATGACCTCAACTCTACGTTATCGATACGCAAATAGCGGCTCTGGCTTTTTTGTAACTCCTGCTTGTGTACTTCGTCCGTATCCCACCATGCTTGCCCGATAGTCAAACCTTGACTGATACTTGACGCTCTTCGGCTACCTCCGCCCCATAAACCAGCATAACCTTTAGGAAGATTAACCTCATTTTGCGCTTCATCGACAAGCGACTGTTTAACCCCATCAACCCATAAGCTTGCTTGATTCGTTGTTCGGTCAACTCGCACAGCAATTGCATGCCATGCGCTATCAGCAGGTAAAGGTGACTCCGTCGTCATTGTTACAATGCGGTAATCAGTACCGCCTATATGCATAGCGTATTGACGAGACTTCATGTACCACTTTAGTTTTCCATCTTTCAGTAGTCGTAAGTGGTAGCCTTCTCTCTCCATTCCACGGTTAACCAAATTAATGTCATGAGGAAGTCTAGTTCCAACTTTCAATGAAACCGTGAAGCTATCATCACCGAGATCAAATGCATGACCGTAATGAGTATTATATTTAAACGACTCAGGTACATCGTATTTGCTTTTGATTGACCTTACCGCTTCATGAGCACCCAGCGTTAATGTCTTTCCATAGGAATCGTTAGTCACTGATTGTGAGTAATCAACCCAAACATCCTTCCCTGAACGCCAATCACGACTAACATGAAGCTGACTTGCTAGTCCGGTCTGTTCATTAGGAATCCAAAAATCTTCAATCGCGCTTTCAAATCCGAATCTAGCGTACAAACCAGGGCTTGTTACTCTTAAATGAACCTCTTCACGATCATACAATTGTTTTCCATGATGCTTAGTTGAGTCAGTGATTTGATAAAAGAACGAATCTTCTCCCACAAACCCTTTCGGTGGGGTATAGACCAGTTTATCTCCGACGATCTTAACTTGACCGCCTTGAACGGTAAGCGAGTCCACTTTATTTATCGATATCGAATCACCATTTGCATCAAAGTCATTTTTCAACACATCTAATGTTTTCGCTGTATCACGCAACACACCAAAGTGATCAATTTTAGCCGATGGGGGTAACGGGTAATCAGCAGGGCCAACAATCGCTCGTCTGGCTACACGGTTTTTGTAACCGACAAAACCAATATCTCCCACGTGCGCTTCACCACCTTGTGAGGTTTCTTCCTCGCCACCAGTATGGTGCCCCGTACCTAAATAGTGTGAGGTTTCGTGTAAAACAACACCATCCGCTTGAATCAATTGACCCATCGAGCGAACATAAGATCCCCAGTTCACACCAACAACCCCACTGCCTACCAAATCAATCATGCGATGTCGAACATCCCAATGGCGCGTTTTTCTTTGGGCATCCACCCAACGTCGTGTTGCGTTTTTAATTGAGGTATTCTCATTTTGGTAACCCCAGTCTTTACATCTATCGTGACTGCTACTCTTTATACAGTTATTGTAGTGACTCCTTAAATGCCCCCATGTTTCAATAAGAACATCTTGCATAGAGAATCGAATTAACGCATCACGACTATACACATAGTCCACTAAGTTTATGTAGTAATCAGCTAAAACCATAGCATCATCAAAGTTACCGTCAGCTTGCTCTTTAAAAGTCTGGTAACTAATTTGAACAAATGCATTTATCTTACTCAGTTTAATGTCTGACATATTTGTTGGTAAGATATTGTCTAGACCCGAAACTGGGTTATCCGGATTTTTGTCTATTGGCTTAATCGACTTCTGAACCGCATCTAATATACTGTTTTGTCGAGACACAGAAGAAAAGCTAGACTTCAGCGGTTGGATAGTACCCGCTGATTTACCACCAGTTACCGCTGCATCCTTGATCGACCAAACTCGGTGGCTACCACGAAAAGCAGTTACATATAATTTATTTTTAGTGGTAAGAGCCGCTATAACTTGAGTATTCTCATCACTCGTATCAACGCCTCGGTAAACACGAATGTCCGGAGTTTTAATAGTACTCGAAGGGGCATTCCCGTTAATACGATGATCCCATAGATATACTTTCATATCGGGCTCACGAATAGAGTAACGATTCAGCTCTAACGTACGCTTTTTTCCATTAACAATAATTTCAACAGAAAGCTCTGACGGTGATGCTTTCGTTGGCTTATAGACCATAGGTTTATGGCCTTCATTTTTGCTATCTTTACAGCCCCCAGCAGTGACCACTGCTAAAGCCACGAAAAACAGACTCAGTGTTTTCTTCATTCTAAAGAGTTCCTTCATGTTTACCGCCCTAAACATGAACAAAAACAACATTGTTAGCAATGAATTACGTTAAACAAAACCGCATCGACGCACAGTCATTTCAAATGGAAATGCCGAAAAATTCCATAAATCAAATTTTCGAAGCTGTTGGTTATAAATCGTTTTAATAAATTCTAGGTTTTGAGTTGTAACAACCTTGTATGAAAGGTATAAATACCGGAGTTATTATTACCTCCCTCTCAATTGACATGGATGAAGATTATGTTTGAAAAAGTGTTAGCAGCTCCCGCCGATCCTATTCTCGGCCTTACTGAAGAATTTAAAAAAGACTCTCGTGAAGAGAAAATTAACCTTGGTGTTGGCATCTACAAAAATGAAGAAGGTCAAACGCCAGTACTTAAAACAGTAAAGAAAGCAGAAGCTGCACTTCTTGAAAACGAAAAAACCAAATCTTACCTAACGATTGAAGGTACCGCTGAATACGGTCTAGCGGTTCAGAAACTGCTTTTCGGTTCAGATGCAGAGATCGTAACGTCTCAACGCGCTAAAACAGCACAAGCTCCAGGTGGTACAGGTGCACTTCGCGTAGCGGGTGAATTCATCAAGCGCCAACTGGGTGACGTGAAAATCTGGATCAGTAACCCAACTTGGGCTAACCACAACGGCGTTTTCGCTGCTGCCGGTATCGAAACAGCTCAATACAGCTACTACAACGCTGAAACCAAAGACAAAGACTTCGCAGGCATGGTTGCTGACCTAGAGAAAGCTTCTGAAGGCGACATCGTTCTTCTTCACGGCTGCTGTCATAACCCAACAGGCATCGACCCAACAACTGAAGAGTGGGAAGTACTTGCTAAGCTAGTTGCTGAGAAGAAACTGCTTCCTCTATTCGATTTTGCCTACCAAGGTTTTGCTAAAGGTGTTGAAGAAGATGCAGCTGGCCTGCGCATTTTTGCTCAATACAACAAAGAGATTCTTGTTGCTAGCTCGTTCTCTAAGAACTTCGGTTTGTACAACGAGCGTGTTGGTGCATTCACATTGGTTGCAGAATCTGCAGACGTAGCAACAACAGCGTTCTCTCAAGTTAAGAGCATCATCCGCTCTATCTACTCTAACCCACCAGCGCACGGCAGTGCTGTCGTTACTCACATCCTTGGTGATGCTGATCTACGTGCAGAATGGGAAGCAGAAGTAGCAGAAATGCGTGACCGTATCCAAGAGATGCGCGAGCTATTCGTAACGACACTGAAATCTGAAGGTGTTGATGCAGACTTCACATTCATCGAGCGCCAAAACGGCATGTTCTCTTTCTCTGGTTTAAGCAAAGAGCAAGTAACTCGCCTGAAAGACGAATTCGCAATCTACATTGTCGGCTCTGGCCGTATCAGCGTAGCGGGCATGACGAAGTCAAATATGGGTCCTCTATGTAAAGGCATCGCTGCGGTTCTTTAATCGAAAAAGAAACCTGCACTTGCAGACCAATAGATATGCAAAAGCCAGCTATTAAGCTGGCTTTTTTGTGTCTGCCTCCTTTATATGTCAGTTTTTAAGACGCTTAGTCTATATATCGCTAACTAATACTCTAGGAAGAACTCTACACCTAGCTCGTTAGTGCGTTCACTACGAATCTTACCTTCGCCATTTCTGTGTTGGTAAGAGCCACCAATCGCAAATTTGTTGGTCACTAAATAGCGTAAACCTAGGTGGTAGACTTCCTCGTCAAACAAGTCACTGCGATTCACTTGTACACTGCCGTTCGCTATCCAACGTTTCGCAAAGCCATAGTTGAGTTCCGCTTTTATTCCTTGGATAAACTCCGTGTCAGACGAGCGAGTAATGTTAGTTCCATTATCTTCGACTTCCCCCTTAGTAATACCAAGCAGGTAGTAAGCCACTATATCTAGATCTCGCTTAATACTGTAACGGTACCCAATGCCCGGCATAAGGGTATCCATTCGAGTTGTTGATTCATCTGGGTGAATGAAACGAGCACTGTAGTCACCCAACAATAGCCAATCATCCGTTATCGCATAGCTAATACCTAATCCATAGGATGATGCATTGTTATTGCTGCCTGCATCTTCATTCAAACTTCCCGAATGAGCGGTGGCGTATATATGGTCATAATCAAGAATATCCACACTGTGAGTTTCGGCCCACGAACTTGAAGAAAACATAAAAATTGCAGACACTAAACTAAGTTTCCACTTCGGCATTCCTATCATCCTTTAACTGTCACCCTATTATTTGAAAGATTAGTCTATCCCTAAGACTTTAAAAAGGTTTTAGCTCACAGATTGATTTGTGACGGCAAAATATTATCAAATGTTGTACCATGAAATCATACAAACCAATGGATGATCATTATGGATGCTGAGTTATTAGAGATTCAAAACTTTCTGGCACAATACCCCCCTTTCACAGAACTCCCAGAGGAGATGTTGGCGAAAGTGACCAGTAGCGTCGAAATTTCTTATTACCGCCAAGATACCCCTATCATTCACTTTGGTGATCAGATTAACGACCTTTACATTGTTCGAAGCGGCGAAGTAGAAGTCTATCGTCGTAAAGGTGAGCTCTATAACCGGCTGGATGAGGGACACTTATTTGGCCAAATGGGGCTACTCACCAACAATAAAGTTCGCTTCCCGGTAAAAGCAACAGAAGACACCCTACTCTACTGTATCCCTGAACCTATTTTCCAAGAACTCTACGACAACTATGATTCATTCGCTGACTTTGTCGAAGTAGAAGATAATGCGCGACTGCGTCAGGCTAACTCAGACAGCAACGACGCTAACGATCTAACCACGTCAAAGGTAAAGACGCTGCTGACTAGCGAAGCGCCAATGATCGAAAAAACACGAACCATCCAACAAGCTGCTACCATGATGGCACAAGATAATGTTTCATCTTTGCTGATCATCGACCCGGATATTGTTGAAGATGATGAAGACGATTCGACGCCCGTTATTGGCATCATTACCGACCGTGATCTGTGTACCCGAGTTTTAGCAGAAGGACTCGATCCATCGGATGAAGTATCAAGTGTAATGACAGCAGAGGTTATCTCGCTCGATCATAATGCCTATGTCTACGAAGCCATGATGACCATGCTTCGCTACAACGTGCATCACCTACCAGTACTAAAAGATAAGAAGCCTATTGGTATTATTGAAGCGACCGATATTGTACGTTACGAATCTCAAAACTCGCTGTTATTGGTAAGCAGCATCTTCCAACAGCAAAGCATCGAAGATCTTAAAGTCCTTTCTGAGCAAGTAAAAGACAGCTTTGTGCGCTTGGTTAACGAAGACGCCAACGCCCACATGGTGGGTACCGCAATGTCGGTAATTGGCCGTAGCTTTAAACAACGAATTATTGAACTAGCCGAAGATAAACTCGGTAAAGCGCCGATCCCTTATTGTTTCCTCGCGCTCGGCTCGATGGGGCGTGATGAGCAGCTGCTCGTTACTGACCAAGATAACGCCATTATTCTTGATGATACCTACGATGAGAAAAAGCACGGTAAGTACTTTGAAGAGCTGTCGACCTTCATTTGTGATGGCTTAGACCAATGTGGCTATGTGTACTGTACCGGTGACATCATGGCCACTAACCCAACTTGGCGTATGACACGTCGACAATGGGAAGAATGCTTCGCTGATTGGATTGATGATCCAAACCCGAAAGCACTACTGAACGCCTCTATCTTCTTTGATTTAGATGGTGTTTATGGCCGCTTAAAATGGGCAGAACAGTTAAATAGCTTTATTGTAAGACGTGCGCGTAAGAACAACCGTTTCTTGGCGTGTCTTGCTCGCAACGCACTCAACCGAACACCGCCTCTGGGTTTCTTTAAAGATTTCGTAATGGAGAAAGATGGTCGTCATAACAACTCGATCAACCTTAAACGTCGTGGTACCGCACCACTTGCCGATCTAATCCGCGTTCACTCTTTAGCAGTCGCATCTCGCTCTAAGAACTCATTCGAACGTTTAGACGACATTATCGACGCAGGTATTTTGCCAAAAGGTCGAGCTCAAGACTTGAAAGATGCGATGGAATTCATCTCTTTAGTTCGTATTCGCCACCAAGCCCACGATGTCGACAACAACATTGAGCCTGATAACAACATTGAGCCAGAGAACTTGTCTGACTTCGAGCGACGTAATCTAAAGGATGCATTCCAAATATTAAGCAATGCACAGAACTTTCTTAAGTTCCGTTATCAAGCCAGCAATAAGTTTAAGTAGGCGCTATGAACAAACTATTCAGATCACCTGCAGTCGATTGGCCATTTAAGTTTGCTCAGAAATTGGAACGAGCGAGAGACGAGCGCTTAAAGCAATTTTATAGCCAGCCTCTTCCTGCACCTGATACGCCATTATCAGAAGTGACTTTCTTAGCTGTCGACTTTGAGACAACGGGTTTAAACCCAAACAAAGATGGCATCATTACCATTGGTCTAGTTCCGTTTACGCTAAATCGAATCTACCTAAGACAAGCCAAGCACTGGACCCTGAGACCAAAGCAGAAATTGGAAGAAGACTCGGTTGTTATCCATGGCATCACTCACAACGACATCATTGATGCGCCAGACTTAAGTGAAGTATTAGATGAGATCTTAGAGTCAATGGGCGGCCATATCCCAGTCGTTCATTATCGCCGCATCGAGCGTGATTTCTTGGATAACGCGTTGAAGGTCAGATTAGGTGAAGGAATTGAGTTTCCAGTCCTCGACACGCTCGAGATTGAATCTCAAATCCAAAACAAACTGGCCGGCGGTCTATGGAATAAGCTAAAAGGTAAGAAGCCTGCGTCAGTAAGGCTTGGTCAGAGCCGTCGTAGATACCACTTGCCTGACTATACTCCGCATCATGCGTTAACTGATGCGATTGCGACAGCGGAGCTTCTACAAGCACAGATTGCGCACCATTTTAGCCCTGATATGCCTGTTAAAGATTTCTGGTTATAGCTAAATTAAACACCATTTAAACGCGTATAAAGCGATTTAACTGTTAGCTACTGACTAATAGTTAATAGTGCACACTTCAAAATTAAAAACGCTCACATCATCTAGATTGTGAGCGTTTTTCTTTTTCGCATGATTTTTTTTTGCGCCTGAAGAGAAAGTCTACTCGGCTGTCGGGCCAACCAATCTCATTTCCCAATCTTCAACTTCGCCAGTTTCAAGTCGACGTTCTACAAGCGTGCCCCAAGATTCCACTAAAGGCAGCTCCGCCAATTCTCTAAGCTCTTGTTTATCCAAACAACCCGTGAACACCGCCCCCATAACCCGGCTTAACGGCCATTCTGGGTAAGGTCTTTCACACAGGGTAATCTCGTCACCGGAGCCGATATCACCCTCTTCCAAAACACGGAAGTACCAGCCAGTTCGAAGGGTATCTTGTAGCCTTCTTGCCATATCATTTTGATCGAATCGTACATTGAGCTTCCAACAAGGCATGCGCCCCTGTGAGACTTCCAATAAAGTAGATCCGATGCGAACCTTATCTTTCAAGCAAATGGATTGTTCCGTGATCCCGCTTGAGCTCAGGTTCTCGCCAAATGCGCCTGCAGATTGGAAGATGTCTTTGTCGCCCAGTTCTTGCTGCCAAACCGGATAGTGCTCACTTGGATAAATATGAAGGGCTTTCTGAATACCGCCATGAAAGCGAGGGTCGCCTTGCTCATCGTTAATAAATCCAAGCTCAGTGGCGTATTGGCGCTCAGATAAAACCTGCTTATTGATAGCACTCTGTGTACCGTGAGCAAAAGCAACAACCTTACCGCCCAAAACACTGTTTACTGTACCTAACTTCTTCATACCCTTCCTTTTCAGCAAGTAAAAAAAGAGGAGCTTTCGCTCCTCTTATTGTGAAATACGCCTTAATTAAGCGTATTTCTCTTCAAAGTCTTTCATGAAGCTGACTAATACTTGCACGCCTTCCAGAGACATCGCGTTGTAAAGTGATGCTCGCATCCCACCTACCGCTCTGTGGCCTTTTAGTGATTTCAGACCAGCAGCATCAGCCAACTCTAAAAACTTAGCATCTAGCTCTGGTTTCGCTAATTGGAATGGCACGTTCATTCTTGAACGGTTTACTGTATGAACATCGTTTCTGTAGAAAGCTGAGCTATCAATCGCATTATAAAGCAGCGCAGCTTTCTCTTTGTTCACTAATTCCATCGCTTCAACACCACCTTGAGCTTTCAACCACTTGAATACGAGGCCTGATAGGTACCAAGCATACGTTGGCGGTGTGTTGAACATTGAGTCTTTTTCAGCAAGTACTTTGTAGTTAAGAATGCTCGGCAATACGTCGTTTGCTAGCTCTAGCAGATCATCACGCACGATAGCAATGCAAATACCAGCAGGGCCTATATTCTTTTGAGCGCCAGCGTAGATAACACCGTACTGAGACACATCGATCTTACGAGACAGAATGTTAGATGACATATCCGCTACGATTGGCTTATCCGTTTGAGGAAGCTCACTGATTTCAATACCATCGATGGTCTCATTTGGACAGAAATGTACATACGCCGCTTCCGGGTCGATTTTCCAATCTTTAGCTGGAACAACCGCTGCTTTGCCATCAATTGACGTCTTGGCGTTGAATACATCGATTTCGCAATATTTGCTCGCTTCAGTCACTGCACTTTCTGCCCAGTAACCCGCATCAATGTAAGTCGCTTTCGTCGCGTCACCTAAAAGGTTTAGAGGAACAGCAGCGAATTGAGCACGAGCGCCCCCCTGACAGAAAAGAACTTTGTAGTTGTCTGGGATGTTCAGAAGATCACGTAGGTCCTGTTCGGACTCGTCAGCAACTTGAATAAATTCCTTGCTGCGATGGCTGATTTCCATCACGGAAGTCCCTAAACCATTCCAATCAATAAAGTCCGCCTGCGCTTGTTTCATTACCGGTTTAGGCAGTGCAGCTGGGCCAGCACTGAAGTTGAATACGTTATCTAATGTAAGTTCCATGGGGATGATTGCTCCTGCTAAATAATAACTATGCAAGTAATACCATGTTTTACCCAACATAAAAACAACAAAAGAGGTCTTAAGACCTCTTTTGTTTTGTACCGTATAAAATGTTTAAGCTGAACCTGCTAAATCACCCTATCAGTATTCAAGCCTGTTCTGTTTATTGAACAAAAACCGGCATAAGTAGAGCGATTAATGGAATTTCTTGTCCATTTTCGAACACTAGGTTTCCATTTTCTAAGTCAGCGCTGATTTCATAACCACTTTCTGTTTCCTTGATCATTTCCATCACAAGCAATTCATCAATACCTTCACGGATGAATGGGTACTCTTCAACAAGCTCATTTGAGAAGCTAGAGTGAACGTTACCCTTTAATGCAGGTACAATCATCGAAGGATTACTGCTGATGTTTTCGGTTCCTTCCGGTACGCTCACTAACCACTTAGATTCGAATTGACCCTTACCTAGATCTAACGACATATTGTTCATTGAAAGGTCGAAGCCTTTAGCAAACAGGATATCGATAAATGGAATGATCTCGGCAACGTCTTCTTGCGTCATTACTGGATTAGATTGGTAAATCTCAAAGATTTTCTCAAACGATTCGCTATCCAATTTCGACATTTCGAAATCGACGTTTAGGTTGTTCAACTGGCCTTCACTGGTCTCGATGTTTGCGATATCCAGCTTAAGGTTGCTGCGCAGACGCTTAGTCGCTTCATCTAGATGTGATTCAAAATCGTACTTAGAGTTTTCAATGGTCATGAAAGGCTGCATTGCAGAGTCTGTAACCAAGAAGCTATCGATAGTAAAATTCTGAGAACCTAACCAGTAGCCTTTCGCTTGTTGACCTGAACCTACACCTTTTAGGTTTGACAGTGTTACCTCTTCACCGGTTTCAAAATCAATTTGAACTGAAGGGATTGAAAGCTCGTAATCAACTTGCCCTAAAACAGTGGCATGGCCAGACAGATTCGATTTCGTGATTGATACCGAAGTACCATTCTCATCAGAACCTTGATGATTGAACTGGCTTAACTCGAAGTTAAAGTCAGTGTTGCCGTTTAGCTCAGTGCTAGTTGTCAGAGTTAGAGGCAGAATATCAGTATTATCAAACGTCGACAGTGCATTCAGGCTCACCAAACCGTGGCTAACCGCACTATTGATGACAAACTCACTCGGCAGCCCATCAATCGCGAGTTGTTCTTTCAGGTTTTCATCGGTCACAGTTAGGCGAGTAGTTACGTTAGAAGACAGGTAACCTCTATCGTACTCCACGATCTCCGCTTGAATGCTTGAATTGTTAAGCTTTGCAACACCATCGGTAATGGCATTTTGTCCAATTTGGCCAACCGCTAGTGGCCAACAAAGTGCCAATGAGATTGCGCCGCCAATTGCACCAATTTTTCTTAACTGTTCCATGAGTTCTCTTTCTACACGTGTCTGTTTTTTTTAGTCTAACCCATCAGTAGCAAACAAGAAACATTGAGTTAAATCAGTCTATTGCTCAATACTTCGATTGCCTCAATAAATTAACGGCTAGCTCTCATCCTTATTCGGCGGTTCTTGCTAGGCTAGAGACGTCGCTACTATTAAGGTTGAGCTGTGAATCAATACGCTGTTATCTGTTTGGACAATAATCCGGTTAGCATTGAAAGAATACGTTCGGAGTTGGCTCCGTTGGCTTCTGTATTCGATATTTATACTGCCGAGAACATAGAAGACGCGCATCACGCATTAGAAGATATTCATGATCACAACCAAACCGTAGCCTTGGTGATCACTCATCATCATTCTGAATTTAATGGCGTGCAATTTCTGATTGAACTCGAACAGCTGCCCCATAGTAATACCGCAAGAACGATATTAGTCAGCGCTTCGTCAGACATTCAATCCATTCTAACCGCTGTAAATGAAGGCAGGCTCAACCACTGTCTAACCAAGCCAGTTCAAGATCAGGTTCTATTCAAATCAGCGCAAAAAGAGCTAACGTCTTTTGTCATCCAATACGACTCAGAAAACCTGCTCTCTTACAGCGATGCATTGGATCAACAGCGCTTACTCAGAGCGCACATTGAACAAAAGATTCACTCTTTCCAATCGGGTTTCATTCACGATTACCACCAGCTTTCTGACAATGCCCTTGCTGAGCGTGTCGTCAGTGCTCTGCAGGATGTCTTTTCAAAAGATGATAAAACCAAGGCCATTCGTGATTATTCACCAGAGCATCTGCTGACGGTTGAGGGCGAAGATAATCGCTTTCTTTGGTTAATTATTGAAGGTGAAGCGGCGCTCTATAAAAAAGATGAACTGGGGCAGCAACGCGAAGTTGTGCGTCACTCTAAGGGCAATATTGTCGGAGGGATGTCATTCGTGACGGGTGAGCCTTCGTTCTCTACTGCGATTACTCTGACTCAGACCCAAGTCATCAAACTGGATAAAGATAGCTTTGCTCAGGTGATGCATTCAAACAACACTCTGCTGCCGCTGTTTACCAATCTACTACTCCGTCACTTTAACCGACGATTACAAAGAAGCATCAACAATAAGATCCAGCTTCAGCAAACGCTAGAATCGTTGGAATCTGCACATCAACAATTGATAGAGAAAGAGAAGATGGCGATGCTCGGCCAACTCGTGGCGGGTGTTGCACATGAGTTGAACAACCCGATTGCAGCGATCTTGCGAAGCATTGAAACCTTGTCTGAACATCTCGATCAAATACTCGAGAACTCGGCACTCCCAGAATCCAATAAAGGGACGGATGTATTAGCACAGTCAAAAATGGCGAAGCCACTATCAACAGCTCAAGAAAGACAACTTGTAAAACACCTCACCTCTACTATCGATGACCGCGCGCTAGCTAAAAAAGCCGTAAGACTGAACCTGAGCCAAGACTCTGCGGTTCTAGATACCTTAAAAGGCTCCCCAGTCGCAGGCAAAGAGCTACTTAATGACTTAGAGCATTATCACTATGTTGGAAACTCTATCCGCTCAATTCAAGTATGCAGCAAGCGTATTGCCGATATGGTTAAAAGCCTAAAAAGCTATGCCCGAGAAGATGAAGAGGTTCGCCACTACGCAGATATCCACGAAGGGCTTGAAGATACGTTAGTGATCTTTGAAAACAGGCTCAAACATCACCAACTTGAAAAACACTACGACACCGACTTGCCGCTTCTATTGTGCCAGTCGCTCTCGCTGCAACAAGTGTGGACCAACCTTCTCTCTAATGCACTTGATGCTCTTTCAGAGCGAGGCAAAGTCTCTATCACCACGTCTCAAGAAACTAAAGGTGACGACACGTTTCTTGTAGTGCAAATATCGGACACTGGACACGGTATCGCCAAAGAAGACATCAACACTATTTTCAACCCAAACTTCACGACCAAAAAAGAAGGCAATTTCGGTTTAGGGATTGGGTTATCCATTTCTCAACAAATCGTTTCGGCTCATCAAGGTTTTATTTTGGTGGAGTCTGAGGTAGGCAGCCATACACACATGCAAGTGTGGCTTCCATTCAAACAAGAAGGAGCACCTCATGAATAAGTACCTAATTTTATGTGTCGATGATGAACCTGAAGTTCTCAATAGTGTCCTTCAAGATTTAGCACCATTTGAAGACAACTTTATTGTTGAAGGTGCCGAATCGGTCGATGAAGCTAAGCAAGTCATTCAAGAAATGGGACAGGAAGGTATTAAGCTCGCCTTAATCTTGTGTGACCACATCATGCCTGACAAAACGGGGATCGACTTTCTTATCGAACTTAACCAGCACGATTCTACAATGCCGACACGCAAACTACTGCTTACCGGGCAAGCCGGGCTAGAAGATACCGTCACAGCAATTAACAACGCGGCGCTTGATTTTTATATTTCAAAACCTTGGCAAGGCGATCAACTTAGAGACACGATTACTCAACAACTGACAGACTATGTCATTGCAAACGACAAGCAGTTGTTAAACTGGACTTCCATTTTAGATACTGAGCGCATACTGACATCAATGTCGGACAAGCGAACTAGTTTCAGTGAATAGCGATAGGTTGGTAAATAGAGGTTGTTTGCTGAATAGTGATTAGATGATGAATAGCGATTAGTTAGTCGCGATGCATCTTTGACACTAAGTGTATTTTGTATAACAGCGAGTAAATTAAGTGTATCTAATAGTTATCGATAACAAGTGAATGGATACTAGATTTTGCTAAATAACCCTAAAACATGAGATCTCTGTAACAGAGCAGTACTTTACTTGCTTGTTTTTTAGCTAAATGACAAATGAATAGCATTTTTATGGGTTACTTTTCCGCGAGTTAGATTAAACTGTCTCAATGTTTATGGTTTGGCTATTTTTTATCAAACCAAAGGGATCAACACTAATAAAGGTTTACGGTCGTTATGCGCAAAATTCTACTTACTACCGCTATGCTATTGGCTTCTAGCCAAGCACTAGCTGTCGATGGACAACCAAATGAACAAGCACAAGTAATGAGCAACTTTAGCTACGATTACTTTGACGCTCGTATCGGTGCGAGCCCAATTACATTTGGTGGTGCGTTCAGTAAGTCAATCCACCCGAATGCTCACGCAGTAGCGCGTATCGATTCAGAATTTGAAGGCGATTACGACTCTGCTGTAGGTCTTGGTTTCCACGCTCCAATTAACAACTGGGCAGATCTAACGGGTGAAATGCTAGCTCGTATAGTTCAACCAGCTGCGAAAAGCTCTCCTGATGTTGGTATGGAATTCAACGTTGGTGTTCGTCAATGGCTTGGCCCACAACTAGAAGTTGGCGGCAAAGGCGGTTACGTTTCTATCGATGATAAAGATGATTGGATCGGTTCTGCTTACGTTCGTTTCCACTCTACAGAACTATTCTCTCTAGGTGCAGAAGTTCGTATCAATGATTTCTACGGTGATCAGTTAATGTTCACGACTCGTTTCAAGCTTTAAGTAAAACGAGAAAGCTCTTAATAAGAGCTTAGCCTTTAAAACGGGCTAGATAGAAACAAAAAACCGAGGAAATCCCTCGGTTTTTATATATAAACAGTAATCTTATGCATATACAGGCGATATCTTTAGTGGCAGCTCTTTAATAATTGCTGCTTGCGTGGCTCTTGTAATAGTTTCCAGTGAATACCATCAATTGCACCCGCAAACTTCCAAAGTAATTTTAGGTCAACATCGTTTCCGTACGCTTCGCGAACCTTATTAAACACTTCAGATGCACCCAACTGCATAAACATTGAAACATCATCCACTCCAGCCTTTTTAACCATGCGTTCTAACGTCAGTTGCATGTTAGGCAAGTCCCTTAATCTACGGCTAGCAGATGATTTTTTGAAGCTACGCTGCTGAATTGAATTATCGATTGAAGTACGAATAATACTATCCAATTCAGGATGCTCAGACGTAAAGAGATCCGTGATGTCGTAGTAATTCACGGTCGCTGTCGTCTGCTTTTTTACGTGACGATACTTTTCACAATCAAGCCCCGTCAGCTTTTTATCTAATAACTTCCCACCTCGAATGAATACACAATCTTCACTCAACAAAGCGAACATAGCGTCATTTTGAAAGAGGCCAATACCTCCAAACATAGAGCGCTTTTGATGTTCACCAAATTGATTCACGTAATTAATAAATGCTGTCTCGGTCATATCCGTTGATCCTTAATCAAATTACCCCGATTAGGTTGATCGCCAGACAAGCAGCTTTTTATGCGAAAAATTTTAAATCTATTTAATGTTTAGGTGAATATTATGGTTTCGTTTGTCACCTTTGAAATAAATGATACTTCGAAAAGAAAAATAAGTCAGGGCGCAGCTCACATCAATCAGTTGAATATCCTTGCTTTTAATGATTTACATCACATTAAACTATCAAATCACGCCAAGAATTTAATTCTTAGTGATACCCCCGTTCAAGTTATCAAAGCTTATGTGGTTCGATGAGTATTGCCTCGCAGCATCGCGGCTTGTAAAATGGTACGACATACATGTTCTTACTCTTAATATGAATCATTTATCATTTTTCTGGCTACCACAAAATAAAGCTCTTCTCCTTAAGGGCCTAGAATCCGAGTTTGCCCAACTTGTTGGACATTCCATCTCAGCGGGAAAAATAACTCTTCCTCCGATTCCTGAGGTTGTACTTAAAATTCAAAAGCTATGTACTCTTGAACCAACAGGCGTCGCCGAAGTTGCCGAGTGCTTACTTGAAGACCCAGGGCTGACAGCAATCGTGATCAGAGTTGCTAACTCAGTTGTCTTCAACAGACGCAATATTACTTGTGTCGATGTTATGACGGCCGTATCGCGTCTTGGTATATTGAGAGTACGTGACATTGTCACAGCTCAGGCTATTGAACAACTTAAACATTCCGTCAATTTGAGTAAAGAGTGCAACGAGCTATTGGTTCAGAGCGCTTCTGTATCAAAAGAACTCGCCGCAACTATGGTGTTAGTCACTAACCTATTTAAAGAACTATCCCCTACCGAATACCGTTATCTAGAGCATGAAAAGTCACTACTTGTTGGGTTACTTGCAGACATTGGCTTGTTCTGTTTGGTTAGTGAATATCACCTCTACCTAGACAACGGGAACTATTTAGATCACGACATTGCACTGCAAATATTCCAAGGCCAATGTTCAGCAACCAGTAAGTTGGTCCTTAGACGCTGGGGTTTCGACAGCGACTTTATCGATGTGTGCAGCAACACCATTAATAATCACGAAGAGCGCGAGGTGTCTTACCTTGATATTGCGCGAATAGCTAACCACCTACTGATGTTTAGAAACAAGGATGAGAACATTGATGAGCACGAAGTAGAACTAAACGTGACAGGAGCGGAAGTACTTTATAAATTAAGCAACTTGAGCAAACAGGATTTTAATGCAAAGCTAAGTGACGTGATCAATACTAGCGGCTTCTAAGTTACTGTTAAATTGCTAGTAAATGCAATATGAAGTCAATGCAATGGGGAAAGCATGTTTACAGGGATGATCTTTATATTTGCGCCACTCGTCGTGGGGTATCTTTTTTCAATTTCGAACGCTCAGACGCTAGAATTTATCAACCGCTCTACTTCGCGGTTGATCTACGTGATTCTCGCGTTAATGGGACTTAGCTTAGCCGCACTCGATAACCTAGGCAGTAACCTGCAGACAATTCTTCTATACACGGCCACTTTCTTCGTCTGCTTAAGCGTTTGTAATCTAATGGCGCTACCTGCTATTGATAAGTTACTGCCACTCCAGACAGACAGCTGTAATAAGAAACTCCCCCTGTCTTCTATGGCGATGGAGTCTGCCAAACTCATCTTAGTGGTCGGTTCCGGCCTTATTGCGGGTTTAGTTCTGCCTATTGGACTTGATTGGGTTGATACCGCGAGTGAATGGATTCTGTTTGTTCTACTGTTCTTTATTGGCATTCAGTTACGCAATAGCGGACTAACACTTCGTCAAATCTTACTCAACAAGCACGGTATGGTAATCGCAATCGCAATCATCACCACCTCAATGCTTGGTGGTATTATTGTGGCTTATATCCTTGATATTCCTTTGTTCAGAGCCTTGGCAATGTCTTCAGGGTTTGGCTGGTATTCTTTAGCCGGTATCTTGATGGGCGACGCCTTTGGTCCTATTTATGGCGGCGCTTCTTTCATGCTTGAGCTGTTAAGAGAGTTAGTTGCTTTAATACTTATTCCTGTGCTGATCCGAAGCTACCCATGCACATCGATTGGTTATGCAGGCGCAACAGCGATGGATTTCACATTACCTGTCATTCAAACCACAGGTGGCGTTCGGTGCGTGCCAGTCGCCATAGTCAGTGGCTTTATCCTCAGCTTGCTTGTCCCGATTTTGATGTTGTTCTTTGTATCTCTTGCTAACTAGATCGCAGGAATAGCGTTTGTTTTAGATTAGAATGCAACTCGAATACCGATGCCCAAGACACCGATACAGTTACCGAAATAAAAAGACACTAAGTGTCATTGCTCAACAAATAATGATCACGGTAATCTGTAACGACAACGTTATAAAAAGAATAAACTTACAAAAGGAACCGCTATGAAACGCCTTTGCGTCGCATTACTGCTAGCTTCAACTTCGACTTTCTCTTTTGCAGCAGATTCAATGTCTGAGACAAATCAGTGCCAAGCAAAAAAATATGATGCGTACATCGACGCCTCTTTAGGTTGGTATGCTGACCTCGCGACATTAACTTCTGAGCAATACCCAGAATTGACAGAAGTAAGCGAGTGGTTCCTAGAAGGTCGTAAGCACCACTTCGAGCTTAATCGCGCTGCGGTAAACTACTACCTTGTGAACGATTCAAGCAAAGTGGCAACAGAGCAACCGGTAGAAGGCTGGCTGCAACTGGAACAACACGACATTAAGACGTTATCAACACGTGATGATGAACTTGGTAGAATTGCGAAAACAACGTTCGACGACCGCCAATCAACACCTCACGCTCAAAACTACGAGCTACGTTCCGCCTTTGCTGAGCTGCTTAGTCACCCTAAGCAAATCGATACAGCACTGCAGCGTTACAACCAGTCGATCGCCAAACTAGAAGCGATTAAGTGTAAATAACCCTTAATTTACTATGCTTTTATGGGAAGTTGGATTTCATAATTAAGACGGGACATTGTTCCCGTTTTCGTTTAGATTATCCCGCTCGCGTCAATATAAGAAAAATAACTCGCTTGCTATGGTTACGGAACAAAAAACAGCAGATGTTAGCTTTGACAGTCTTCTACGTATCTTTACAGTACCAGAAGGCCCAGACTCAACACTCACTCAAATCGAAGACAAACTTTCACGAAACCTGAATCAATTCTTACGTGAACACATTGTGGCTGAAGAAAAGCCGCTGCGTGAAATTGAGAAAGATTTTTCAAATGCTCATATCCCTGAGCAGCCTGAGTTTGTTTCAGAACATACCGAGCATCTCCTCGATTCTCTTGTATCTCATTCGGTTCATACGTCGTCGCCAAGTTTTATTGGTCACATGACGTCTGCGCTACCCTATTTCCTGATGCCGCTGTCTAAAATCATGATTGCGCTAAATCAGAATCTAGTAAAAATCGAGACCTCAAAAGCTTTCACGCCCCTAGAACGTCAAGTTCTGGGTATGTTACATCGCCTGATTTATCAGGATAGCGACCAGTTTTATTCTCGCTGGATGCACAGTGCCAACCACTCTTTAGGAGCGTTTTGTTCTGGCGGTACCATCGCGAACATAACAGCGCTTTGGGTTGCACGTAACAACGCGCTAAAAGCACAAGGTTCGTTCAAAGGTGTGGAAAAAGAAGGCTTGTTTAAAGCCATGAAGCACTACGGCTACGAAGGCCTTGCTATCTTGGTTTCTGAACGTGGTCACTACTCTCTGAAAAAAGCAGCGGATGTCCTTGGTATTGGTCAAGAAGGTCTAGTGTCTGTTAAAACAGATAACGACAACCGCATTTGTACGGACGACCTAAGACTCAAGATTGAACAGCTCAAGCAGAATAAGATAAAGCCTTTCGCTGTCATTGGTGTGGCTGGTACAACCGAAACCGGTAATATCGACCCTCTAAGAGACATTGCAGAAGTATGTGCTGAATCCGATTGTCATTTCCATGTTGATGCCGCTTGGGGAGGTGCGACTCTAATGTCGAACAACCATCGTCACCTTCTTGATGGTATTGAATTGGCTGATTCAGTCACGATTGATGCGCATAAACAGCTTTATATCCCTATGGGTGCTGGCATGGTTTTGTTTAAGAAGCCAGATGCGATGACCGCAATCGAACATCATGCTCAATACATCCTTCGCAAAGGCTCAAAAGACTTAGGTAGCCATACGTTAGAAGGCTCTCGTTCAGGCATGGCAATGTTAGTCTACGCCTCAATGCACATCATCAGTCGCCCTGGGTATGAACTGCTAATCGACCAGAGCATCAATAAAGCGCGCTACTTTGCTGACCTGATTAAAGATCAAAACGACTTCGAACTGGTTTCAGAGCCTGAGCTTTGCCTACTGACCTATCGCTATGTGCCTGAATCAGTCAAAGCAGCACTACTCAAGGCTAAAGCACCAGAGCGTGTTGAACTGAATGAGCTACTGAATGAACTGACCAAGTTTATTCAGAAGAAGCAACGTGAAACGGGCAAGTCTTTCGTATCGCGAACGCGCTTAAACCCCGAAATATGGGCGCATCAGCCAATCATCGTTTTCCGTGTAGTATTAGCAAATCCACTGACGGGCAACGATATTCTCTCTTCAGTGCTTGAAGAACAGCGTGAAATCTCTAAACTAGCACCCAATTTGATGAGTAAAATCACCAAATTGGTTAAGCTAATCAACGCCTAGCCATTCAATTTTAGTTGCATCAAATTGAAAATTTCTTTCTTTTTGATGTAACTTAGCTGTCAGTTCATACTCAATTTGCATTCTTTTTGCTCTAATCCTCTTCCAATTCTGTAGTTTTCTAAAATTTTGTTGAGGTTTGTCATATTCTTAAGCATTGATGCCGTGTTTTTGTATTAGTGAATAGTATCTTGGGTTTATACTGACTCTATGGTGCTAGTTAGCTTGATATCTATTTGATGCAGTAGAATTTACAATACCGAATATAAGTTTGGTTTTGTATTTTCTTATATTTGTTTCAGCCATACCCCCTGGTAAAAGATATTAACTAGCAAGTTGTTCTCTATACCCTTGTGAACACTATGAATACATTAGAAAAAATACAAAAAAACCTGGAAAATTTCAGCAAGTCTGAGCGTAAGGTAGCCGAAGTAATCATGGCTTCCCCTCAAACTGCAATTCATTCTAGCATTGCTACCTTAGCTAAAATGGCTGACGTGAGTGAGCCTACAGTTAACCGCTTCTGTCGTCGTTTAGACACAAAGGGCTTCCCTGACTTTAAACTTCACCTAGCTCAAAGCTTGGCGAACGGTACACCTTACGTGAACCGTAATGTTGAAGAAGATGACGGCCCAGATGCTTACACGCATAAGATTTTTGAATCAACTATGGCTTGTCTAGATGTTGCTAAAAACAGTTTAGACGCGATGCAAGTAAACCGAGCGGTTGACTTACTGACACAAGCAAAACGCATTTCGTTCTTCGGACTGGGTGCCTCTTCTGCTGTAGCCAAAGATGCTCAAAACAAATTCATTCGTTTCAATATCCCAATCACTTGTTTCGAAGACATCGTGATGCAACGCATGAGCTGCATTAACTGCAGTGATAACGATGTTATTGTTCTGATCTCTCACACTGGCCGCACTAAAAGCCAAGTAGAGATTGCGAACTTAGCTCGTGAAAACGGGGCGACAGTTATCGCTATCACAGCAAAAGACTCTCCGCTAGATAAAGCGAGTTCTCTGTCTATCTCATTGGATGTACCGGAAGACACTGACGTTTACATGCCAATGGCAAGTCGTGTTGTTCAGATGACGGTTATCGATGTGTTAGCAACAGGCTTTACGCTTCGTCGTGGTTCTGGCTTCCGAGAGAACCTGAAACGAGTAAAAGAGTCGCTTCGTGATTCACGTTACGAAAAGTACTCTCAGTTCTAATCTGTTAAGATGTGAGCTTAAGAATTCAATTGAAAAACGGAGCCTAGAGCTCCGTTTTTATTTGTCTGTTTAAATGGGTTTGTGCTGTGATTGGTTATACTGTGTCTGGTTATGCCAAGAGCAGATTGAAGACTGTTAGATAGTCCAGCTATTGCCCTTCTCAACCACGCTGTTCTCGGACGCATAAGAATTGATAATGGTAAAGCTCGACTCGGCGGCAGGCTCTTGCTCGATTTGATTCATTGAAGCTCCCTCATGATGCCCTTCTACACAACCACACTTCTCGCAAACCTTCTTCAGAATATGTACGAGCCGTTCTTGGTTCAGCGGTAAAGGGTTCCCTTTAATCGCCACTGACTTGAGCGCGTCGGCAGACACCTCATCAAATTGGGCTTCACAGACACCAAATTCCAGTAAAGTTGGAAGCTTGAGCGTATCCAACACTTCAGACAACCAAGAAATCGCATCTTCTTCTGTTGCTTCTACGTTATCTGTCACTATCTGAGAAACTCGCTGATAACGCGCTAGGATGTCGCTTCTTTGCTGCTCTTTCGCGACGGCTATGTTCTCTAACATCACAAATGGTGCTAAACGTGCAGTTATCACACTATGAGGAGCCGAGATTTTGCCACCTAGCGCAGAAGCCAAACCATGCGCAGCGCCAAGTTTGGCGTTAGTTATCGCTATTCCCCCTAACATAGAGGAAAACGCGAGATCAGAACGCGCTTGAGGTTCATCGTAGATACACGCCTGAATGACAGAACCACTCAGCTTACGTAAGCCTTCTTCACAGATCATATCAGTCAGTGGGTTCGGTTCACCGCACACATAGGCTTCCATTAGATGGGTAAATGCGTCCATAGCACCTCGCCCCGATAAATACAGATTCGTACCATGAGTTAGGGTTGGGTCAACAATCGCAACGTCAGCCAGCATGTCTGGGTTTCTAAGGCTGATTTTTACTTGGTCTTGCCCTGATTTCAGCACCGCGTTTTTAGTGACTTCTGCACCTGTACTCGCTGTGGTTGGAATCGCAATGAACGGAAGCGGTTTGGTTTTAAGAGGGACATTACGCCCAACGACTTCAACATAGTCATACAAACTACCTTGGTTAGGTAAAACCGCGGCTAACGCTTTGCCCATATCGATGGCGCTACCGCCCCCCATAGCGACAACCATATCTGGCTTAAATCGACGTGCAGAAATAGCAGCCTCCTCAACCATTTTGATATTAGGTTCACCGGATACGGCAATGTGTTGATAGCGCAAACTCTGTGCATCGAGATAGTCAGTGACTATTGAAGTGCGCTCTAATGTATTGCCAGTCACCAATAGCACGCTGTAACCGTATTGATTAAAGAGAGACAATGAAGCGGAGAGTGCTCCATCACCAAAGATGATCTTTGTAGATGTCATAAATTGAAACATGGTGCCTCCTGCGCCTATGACCGAACAAAACTGCGAACTCTTGGTTTTTAGGAAATTGGTCTCTTGGATTTCACATTTGAAATTTGAAATTTGATTTTCGTATTTACAACACAATCCCGGCACCCCAAATACGAATGCACTAAAACATCATTACTTCAGACTGCTTACAGAATATGGTTCCATACCTAGATAAAGGATGCCTCGTTCTGCGTTTGATTTTTTTGACAAGGTGCAACTTGTCGCACTAAATATCGACTAAAGTTGCAATCTTAGGGGTAATTCACATACTAATACTGAGGGGAATTCACGATGACAGTGGCCAATAAACAAGACTCTAGCCTTTTATGATTAATATTTGCGCTGATAGGCAAAACCTATCGTATTAAGAGGCAATTCCATCTTTATTTCCCCATGCCATTGAGGCATAGTTGGTTTTAAGAAATTTTGAGTGGCATTCATAAAAGAATAGTTAACATAAATGAGTTAACGAGCCTCATCCCGTATTTAGGAGAAATTAAATGTTTGTAGTTATTTTTGGTCGCCCTGCTTGTCCATTCTGTGTTCGTGCAAAAGAGCATGCTGAAACTCTTAAAGCTAAACGCGATGACTTCAACTACCGTTACGTTGACATCCACGCTGAAGGCATCAGCAAAGCTGACCTAGAGAAGACTGTTGGTAAACCTGTAGACACAGTTCCACAAATCTTCATCGACCAAGATCACATTGGCGGCTGCACAGAATTTGAAGCATACGCAAAAGAAAACCTAGGTCTTTTCGATTAATCTAGAATTTCTCATACGAGAATCGAAGCTAAAGCCTTAAACGGCTGATAACTAAAATAGTTAGACTGTATGATTGATATAGAGCCCGCTGATTGTAGCGGGCTTTTTTATGACAATTTTTCAACCGAAGTAAGATTAAGGTCAATATCGAATAAAATTGAAAATAGCACTTATAATTTATTTATATTTAGATACAATTCATTCCTCAAACTGATCCTGTGTTTCACGTTAATTATTGAGCAATCACTGTGAATATCGACGTTGTCTTGCTGTTAAAACAAAACCCCATCCTTCTCATTTTTGTTGTGTTATCTATTGGCCTCGCCATTGGTAAAATTCGTTTCGGTAGTCTCCAACTAGGAAATTCAATCGGTGTTCTGATTACTTCTCTTATCATGGGACATCTTGGCTTTTCCTTTAACGCCGACGCTCTCACAATTGGTTTCATGCTCTTCATTTACTGTGTAGGTATTGAAGCCGGGCCCAACTTCTTCGGTATATTCTTCAGAGATGGTAAGCATTACCTCATTCTTAGCCTCGTTGTACTTTCTACGGCCATTGCCCTTACTTATTTTTGCAGCGAATATTTAGGTCTTGGTTTCGGACTTTCCGCAGGCATGATGGCGGGAGCACTAACTGCAACACCAATATTAGTTGGTGCGCAAGATGCACTCAATTCAGGTTTAGCTGAAGTACCAAGAAACATGGACCTGGGTCTGGTCATAGAAAACCTCTCTGTAGGTTACGCGATGGCTTATTTAGTCGGCTTAATCAGTATGATTATGTTTGCCCGCCTTATTCCAAAGCTTCAGAAAGTAAACCTGCACGACTCTGCAGAACAAATAGCTCAAGAGCGCGGCCTAGGCACCTCTGGCCAGCGTAAGGTTTACTTACCCATTATCCGAGCTTATCGTGTGGGACCAGAGCTAATTACCTGGACTGATGGCAAGAACCTTCGTGAGCTTGGCATCTATCGCCAAACTGGTTGCTACATCGAGCGGATTCGACGTAATGGTATTCTTGCCCACCCTGATGGCGATGCCATTCTGCAAGAAGGCGATGAAATCGCATTAGTTGGCTTCCCTGACAGCCACGCTCGTCTTGATCCAAGTTTCCGAAACGGTAAAGAAGTTTTTGACCGTAACCTTCTCGATCTACGAATCGTTGAAGAAGAGATCGTCGTTAAAAGCGACAACATCGCGGGTAAGCGTTTATCTGACTTAAACTTATCGGAATACGGCTGTTTCCTTAACCGCGTAGTAAGAGCTCAAATTGAAATGCCGATGGATTTAAACATCGTACTTTCTAAAGGTGATGTACTACAAGTCAGTGGTGAAAAGAGCCGTGTTCACGGCCTTGCAGAAAAAATTGGTTTCATCTCGATTCACAGCCAAATGGCCGATTTGACGGCTTTCTGTAGCTTCTTCATTCTGGGCATTTTGTTTGGTTTGATCACCATGACATTCGGCCAAGTCTCATTTGGTTTAGGTAATGCAGTTGGTCTTCTTCTATCGGGCATCATGCTTGGCTTCTTACGAGCGAACCACCCTACCTTCGGTTACGTTCCTCAAGGGGCGTTGAATATGGTCAAAGATCTCGGTTTGATGTTCTTTATGGTCGGTATCGGCTTGAGCGCCGGTGGTAAGATATTTGAGCATTTGACCCAAGTGGGTCCGCAAGTTATCGGGATAGCACTTATCGTGAGTGTACTGCCGGTATTCTTCGCTTACCTAGTCGGCGCTTACGCACTGAAGATGAACCGAGCTCTTCTTTTTGGAGCCATCATTGGCGCACGAACCTGTGCTCCGGCAATGGACATAGTGAATGACCACGCTCGTTCAACTATCCCAGCACTGGGGTACGCAGGTACGTACGCGATAGCCAATATATTGATGACCTTAGCGGGTACCTTTATCATTATCATCAGCTAGTTTATTCAGCGTTATAGCGCTTTAGATTAGATATTTTAAAAGCACTAATTCATCTTTGAGTTAGTGCATTTTTTATTACTTAATCTCTTTTCTCATCCCAAATCTCTATACTACTTTCCTCAAACTACAGACAAAAAAATAGGCGCTCAATGAGCGCCTATTTCGTTTTATTTTGATTTGTGAATTAGATGTCAGCTACATCAAATTCAACAGCTGTCTCAACGTCAGCTTCGTAATCAACACCATCAACACCGAAACCGAACAACTTCAAGAATTCTTCTTTGTACTCAACGTAGTCAGTCAGTTCTTTTAAGTTTTCAGTTGTGATTTGAGGCCATAGGTTACGACAATGCTCTTGAATGTCATCACGAAGTTCTAGGTCGTCTAGACGTAGACGGTTCACTTCATCAACTTCTGCTGCACTGCCATCTGCTTTGTATAAACGTTGGCTGAACATACGGAAGATCTGTTCCATACAACCTTCGTGAATGCCTTCTTCACGCATCTTCTTGAACACCATAGCGATGTAAAGAGGCATAACAGGAATAGCAGAGCTTGCTTGAGTCACAACTGACTTAAGAACAGCAACGTTCGCAGTACCACCAGTTTGGCCTAGTTTCTCGTTAAGCGCTGATGCTGCACGATCTAGATCCATCTTAGCTTTACCTAGCGCGCCATCCCAGTAGATTGGCCACGTTAGCTCTGTACCGATGTAGCTGTAAGCAACAGTCTTACAACCGTCAGCTAGAACACCCGCTTCAGAAAGTGCGTTGATCCAAAGTTCCCAATCTTCACCGCCCATTACAGTAACAGTGTCTTTGATCTCTTCTTCAGTAGCAGGCTCAACGCTTGCTTCGATGATCGCATCTTTGTTTGTATCTACCGCTGTAGATGTGTAAGTCTCACCGATAGGTTTAAGAGATGAACGAATCACTTCGCCAGTCTCTGGCATTTTACGCACTGGAGATGCCAGTGAGTACACAACCATATCGATTTGACCTAGATCTTCTTTGATCAGGTCAATTGTTTTCTGTTTAGCTTCGTTAGAGAAAGCATCGCCGTTAAGGCTTTTTGAATACAGGCCTTCTTCTTTAGCTAGCTTATCGAACGCTGCTGAGTTGTAAAAACCAGCTGTGCCCGGCTTTTTCTCAGTACCGGCTTTCTCGAAGAAAACACCGATAGTTGAAGCGCCGCCACCAAATGCAGCCGCAATACGTGAAGACAAGCCGTAGCCACTTGAAGAGCCAACAACGAGTACACGTTTAGGTGCATTTGCGATTGGGCCTTGAGCTTTTGTGTAAGCAATTTGTTCTTTTACATTAGCTTCACAACCGACTGGATGTGTTGTAGTACAGATGAATCCGCGAATTCGAGGTTTGATGATCATATTCAACTTCCTTAAAAAATCAGGTTAAGGATAAGAGTTTCGTGCGCAAATGGCATCTAATTTCTGTAAAAATGTGGTGAAAATGCAAGTGGTTGGAGCACTCAACTGATATTTGCCGACTAAGTCACCATTTGTTAACGCTTCTATTGCGACTTCTACGACAAAAACAAAAAAGGCACCTTATTAGGTGCCTTTTATCATTTCGTTATCTAAGCAACGCTATTTAGCTTAGGTTTTAACTCTTTTCGCGTCAAAGTTTCACTAAAGTCATGACTGAAGTGGTCAACTTGAATCGCTGTGTAACGTAGTTTATCAGCAGCAACAATTTGGTCGACTTCTTCTTGTGTCAGAACATCGGCAGCAAGTGCTTGAGCCAGTTTGTCTGCCAACAAGCCTTTACGAGCCACTTTGCCCTCTTTCACTGCTTTAAAGATCTTACGCTCCAGAGGCTTGATGCTGTACATCGCATTGAACGCGTTCTCCATAAGGCCAACACTATCATCCTCTTCCTTGCCGATGTAGCAAAGGTGAGTCAGACGTTCACGGTGTGCTCCCGGAGTCATCAAGCTTTCTGCTAGTTGAACTGTTAGGTTATCACTTGGTTTTTCGAAGTGGTTACCTACAGGGAAAACTAGACCTTTAAGTACTTTTCCAACCATCTTATTCGGGAAGTTACGGTACGCTTCTTGTAACGACTTAGCCGCATTGTGGAAACAGTGTTGAACCGCGTAGTGTACGTAGTCTAGGTCAGCTTGTTGACGACCTTCGTCTTCATACTTTTTAAGTGCAGCAGACGCCATGTATAGGTAACTTAGACCATCACCCAAACGTGCAGAGATAAGCTCTTTACGTTTCAGTTCACCACCTAGCGTCAGCATTGCGAAATCCGCACTCACTGCAAGTGCGCGGCTCAAACGAGTCAAATCTTGGTAGTAAGGCTTCGTTGGACCGCTCATGTCGGCTTTAATGAACTTAGAGCCAGTTAGTGCTGCGCCAAACGCACCAAACGTGTTTTTAGTTGCGTGTGAGATGTGCTTGAACAACAAGCTATCAAAGTCTTTTGCACCTTGCTTCTCGTCTGGATTCGCTGCCGCTTCCATTTCGCTCAATACGTATGGGTGACAACGTGTCGCACCTTGACCGAAGATCATCAGGTTACGAGTTAGAATGTTCGCACCTTCTACTGTGATAGCAACTGGAATACCTAGGTAAGGCGCAGCCAAGTAGTTCATTGGGCCATCTTGAATTGCACGACCTGAATGGATATCCATTGAGTCATTCAGAATAGTACGAGCCATCTCTGTCATGTGATACTTCGCGATAGCCGTTACGATACCCGGCTTCTCTTTCATATCAAGTGAAGTGGTTGTCAGTGTACGAGTCGCTTCTAATAGATACGTTAAACCACCAATACGGCCTAAGCTCTCTGCAACACCTTCAAATTTACCAATCGACATACCGAACTGCTTACGAACATAAGCGTATGCGCCGGTCGTTTTCGCTGTTAGGTGGCCCATCGCCGTACCAAGTGCGGGTAATGAGATACCACGACCTGCAGACAAACATTCCACCAGCATACGCCAGCCTTTACCTGCGTAATCTGCGCCACCGATTAGCCATTCCATAGGAATAAATACATCGTGACCGCGTGTTGGGCCATTCATAAACGCAAGACCAAGTGGATCATGACGCTCACCGATCACAACACCTTCGTGGTCTGCCGGGATAAGCGCACAAGTGATACCAATGTCTTCTTTGTCACCCAGTAGCTTTTCTGGATCGTGCAGTTTGAAAGCCAAACCAAGTACCGTTGCCACTGGTGCTAGCGTAATGTAACGCTTGTTCCAGTTAAGCTTGATGCCTAGTGTCTCTTTACCTTCGTGCATGCCCATACACACAGTACCGACATCAGGGATACCACCCGCATCAGAACCTGCTTCAGGGCCTGTTAGTGCGAAACAAGGGATATCTGTACCGTCAGCTAGACGTGGAAGCCAGTAGTCTTTTTGATCTTGAGTTCCGTAGTGAGACAGTAGCTCACCAGGGCCAAGAGAGTTTGGAACCATTACCGAAACCGCGGTACTGATACTACGCGTTGCAATCTTAGTTACGATTGTAGAGTTGGCGTGCGCCGAAAATTCACGGCCACCGTACCCTTTCGCGATAATTAGCGAGAAGAAACGCTCTTTGCGTAAAAAGTTCCATACTTCCTCAGGAAGGTCTCTGTCTTCTTTCACAATTTTGTGGTCATCGAGCATAGCGAGCAAAGTTTCAAGTTCATTGTCCATGAACGATTGCTCTTCTGCTGTCAGCTGAGGTTTTGGGTACTGGTGAAGCTTAGTGAAATCTGGTTTACCAGAAAACAGCTCTCCGTCCCACCACACGCTACCCGCTTCCATCGCTTCTTTCTCGGTGCTAGATAGGGGTGGTAGTACTTTTTTAAAGAGTTTAAAAGCTGGGTCACTTACCCATTTTTGTCTTAGAGAGCTCATAGTTCAGATCCTTTTGTTCACTATATTGTTTGTGAATATTTTGCTTTTTATTGTTTTATTCTTTTGCTGACATGCCAGCGGCCAAATATGGAATAAGAATATCGACCACTGCCTTAGCATCTATCTTTCTGTCATAGTCATTCTCTGCAATTTCTATTAGAGCTTGGCTAGATGCCATGGTGAATACACAAGTCCCTAGGGTGAAGTGCAATCGCCAAAATAACTGTTCTTGAGTGAGGTTTGGGTTGGCTTTCATTACTGAGTTGGTAAACAAAGTCAGTACTTCGCTATAACGAGTAGTAATGAACCAACGCAAATGACCTTGCACATCTGTATAGCCTCGACCGATGAGTAACATAAATCGACTCGTACCATTTGGCCTTACATCATTGAGTGCCCTTAGTGGCTGCCTTAAAGACTCAAACACGTCACTCATAGAATACGTTTCGTTCAAATTTAAGTTCACTAGTGCATCTTGCAATGCTGGCATAAATGCTTCTAAGTAACGATTGAGTACCGCACGAACCAGAGTCTTCTTATCGCCAAAGTGGTAGTTCACTGAAGCAAGATTGACATTGGCTTTACTCGTAATCGTGCGTAAAGAGGTGTCATTAAAACCGTGCTCAGCAAATAAGCCTTCAGCCACATCTAAGATTTTGTCTTTGGTTGTACTTCTTGGTGCCATTTCAATCACTCGTATTAAACAACTGTTTGAAATATACGCTTAGAACATTTATTTAACAAGCAAGCAACATCACATTTTCACAAATTGGTCGTACCAGTTATAAGCATTACGTTCTAAGCGATTGAATAGAGACGCGTTTAATTAAAAAGAGAAAATTAATGAATTTTTTGGGGAACTGAAATGATAATCGAGGGTCATAAATTAAGTAGAAAACAGCGTATTTAGATGTTTAACAGGCCGTCAAACTTGTTTCTCACTGTTTTCTTAATCACTGCATTTTCCTTATTAACTCCTATACTTGTATCCGCCCAAACCGCGTTGGTTTGGGCTTTTTTTTGTCTAAGATCACGGTGTTTTTTTAGGTTAATAGTAGACACAAAAAAGCCCTCGAAACCGAAGGCTTTCATTACATTAAAGTTCAAAGCATTTCACGATCCGACTAGGCAGCATCATTTTTGATTAACTCGGCTAGCACCGAAAGATCATTGCCGAGATCAACCGAAGCTCCCATTTCCGTTGCAATACCTTCAACCACTATGGTTTGAGTATCACTGCCGCCATTGATTGGAATCGATAGTGCGATATCGTCTCCATCAACAGACACTTCAATCATGCCAAGCAGCTCGGCCATTTGAGTTTCATCTTGTGGGTCTTCAAGTAGATCATTGAGGTCAATCAGATCACCGGCGCCCTCCGTATAAAGCTCAAAGTCTTTAATGATATCGGTCCCATTGTCGAGCGTAGAGTCTAGCCAAGTGAAGATGTTGTCTCCGCTATCTCCAATCAGCAGATCGTTGCCTGACTCGGCATACAAAGGTTCATTACTCGCTGCACTGATCACGTTATATTGCTGCGGTTCTTCGATATCTATGGTGACCGTCTCTACCGTGCTTTCTGCGCCATTAGAGTCGACCGCGACATAATCAAACTGCGGGTCTTCAGTTACCGCCTCGTTACCTTGGACATAGCGTAACTCCCAACTGCCCCCTGTCGATGACAACTCCATTCCAACGATCGGATTATCTGGTGATGAATAACTGAAATCATAAAGTATTTGGCTGTTTCCGGTGTCTCCGGGGTCTTTCTGATACTGCTCTGTATGCGTTGTACCATCAGCAAAGGTATAGAGTACTTCAACATAAACATTACTATTGGTGTTAAATGAACCACCCAAACCATCTAGACCAAAATCAACAACCCCTAATGGATTATTTGTAAAATCGAGGACTAAGGTCTCCTGTTTGTTCATACCTCTACCATCGGTATCACCAATACCAAAACCGACATGAGACTGTTCACCTTGATACTGTTTCAAAGGCTTATTATTGTTGTCTTCAATCGTAACCGTAATCGTATTGCCGTTATCTAGGGTAATAAGTCTCTCGGTTGGCGACACCGCGACGCCCCAATTATAGAAGCCATCAACGAGCTCTGGCATATCGTCAGGGTCACCACTGAAGCCCATTTCAAACATTTCTCCAGGCCCGGCAA
This sequence comes from Vibrio sp. 10N.286.49.C3, assembly GCF_041469545.1. Classification (NCBI taxonomy): domain Bacteria; kingdom Pseudomonadati; phylum Pseudomonadota; class Gammaproteobacteria; order Vibrionales; family Vibrionaceae; genus Vibrio; species Vibrio sp. 10N.286.49.C3. Next base: position 30,940 of record NZ_JBFRKT010000032.1, on the reverse strand, counting down.
CGAAGCTGATATTGTTTGGGACAAACAACACACCGTTGTCGACGTCAGACTGCACAATTTCTCTCGTGACACCATTTTCATCGGTATACAAAAGGCTGCCGTTGGTTGGCAAACTTTCTATCCGAATATTAAGTGGAATGTCGTCATGATCATCTTCTATATCTGAGATGTAATCTGGCATGCCGCCATCTTCAGAATCGAAGAGAATAGGTATAATCGCGTCCTCATCATTAACGACCGTAAAGCTGGTCGCTTCAGGTGCGTCATTGACACCATTGATTGTTATCTCGATAACATGCTCTACACCATCGATGGCGGTGACGACATATCGCTCAATAACCGTGTCGTCATCGTTCAAGTATTGAACCGCATCGTTATCAACGACATAACTCCATGCCCCTTCAGGAGTAATCGTTAACATACCTAGTGCAAGTGCATAAGTAGATCCAACAGGGGTAAACATGCCATTAGGTTTAAATGCAGGCATGTCACTCGTGTCGACGTCAGTAATCGTTAAAGTACCAGACACCGAGAGTTCGTTGGTATCTTCATTGACATCGACGTCCTCTGTCACTTCTCCCACGTCAGAGTCACCTTCCCCAACCGTAATCTCAGATGGGTCATCGGCACCGTTGATGGTGATGGTCACTTCACTTGTGGTTCCGTCAATCGCAGTAACCGTGTAAACCTCGGTGACAAACTCATCATCATCGAGATACTGCACATCATCGTTGTCGACGACGTAAGTCCATTCGCCATCGTCGGTAATGGTCAACATACCCAACGCAGTATCATTGGTCGAACCTTCAGGATTAAACGTTCCGTTAGGTTGAAAAGCCGCGACATCGTTAGCATCAACATCGGTAATCGTCAGTGTTCCCGTCGCCATCAAGTCGTTACTCTCCGGGTCAACATCGACATCTTCCGTCACCTCACCCATGTCTGAGTCACCTTCCCCAACCGTAATCTCAGATGGATCATCAGCACCGTTAATGGTGATGGTCACTTCACTTGTGGTTCCGTCAATCGCAGTCACCGTGTAAACCTCGGTGACAAATTCATCGTCATCGAGATATTGCACATCATCGTTGTCGACGACGTAAGTCCATTCGCCATCGTCGGTAATGGTCAACATACCCAACGCAGTATCATTGGTCGAACCTTCAGGATTAAACGTTCCGTTAGGTTGAAAAGCCGCGACATCATTAGCATCAACATCGGTAATCGTCAGTGTTCCCGTCGCCATCAAGTCGTTACTCTCCGGGTCAACATCGACATCTTCCGTCACCTCACCCATGTCTGAGTCACCTTCTCCTACGGTAATCTCGGACGGATCATCGGCACCGTTAATAGTAATGGTCACTTCGCTCGTGGTTCCGTCTATTGCAGTAACCGTGTAAACCTCGGTGACAAACTCATCGTCGTCAAGGTATTGCACATCATCGTTGTTGACGACGTAAGTCCATTCACCACCATCGGTAATGGTCAAAAAACCCAGAGCGGTATCATTGGTCGAACCTTCTGGGTTAAACACACCGTTTGGTTCGAAAGCAGCGACGTCGTTATCGTCGACATCGGTGATGGTTAGCGTCCCTGACGTCGCTAAGTTGTTGCTCTCTTGATCAACATCCACATCCTCAGTCACTTCTCCTGTGTCTGAATCACCTTCACCAACAGTTATGTCAGATGGATCATCGGCACCGTTAATAGTGATAGTCACTTCGCTAGTGGTACCGTCACTGGCTGTCACGGTATAAACCTCGGTAACGAATTCATCGTCATCCAAGTACTGAACATCGTCGTTGTTAACTACGTAAGTCCAAGCACCATCAGGGTCGATGCTCAATACGCCTAGCTGTGATTCGTTTGTTGAACCTACGAGGTTAAACTCACCGTCAGCTGAATAGGTAGGAGTGTCGCTGTCTACATCTGTAATTACGACCTGACCAGACGTCACTAATTGATTGGTGATCTCATCTACATCAATGTCCTCAGTCACACTGCCCGAATCATCGGTAGCGACTGCCGCATCATCAGTACCAATGATGGTGACGGTGATGACTTGTTCGCCACCGTCGGAGGTTTGCACTGTCGTCGTATCTTGAATTTGCTCGCCATCAGCAAGTTCATCAAATGGACTGTTGGCCACGAATGTCCACGAGCCATCCTCATTAACGACAAAAGACCCGAACCCATTTTCGCCTTCCGCATCTTTGGCGATAAAGGTAACGTCCGGATCGTCAATGGTTAAAGCGCCCCCGGTTTCAATAGGCTCATCCTGTTCAAACTCAATAACGTTGGTTTCACCTGAAACAAGCGCAAGAGCAATGATATCGAAAAGAGCAATACTTTGCGTTTCGGACAACCCTTGAGATTCAAGTCCGTCAGTTTCAAAGTTTGTTGAAGCAAGAGTTTCAGCCCCTGTACGTTCAATCCTACCGCTGTTGGTTAGACTTGAGCCTTGCTCACCCGCGGCGGCATCAAACTCTTCACCCAATTCTGTTGGATCAAACCCTTCTTCAATAGCACGTTGAACTTGAGCGATCGCATCATCAGTGTCTATCACGTTTTGCTGACCTTGGTCATCGACAAACCGTGCAGAAACGTTTGGCACGCTCTCTTCAGTTGTTTCGACAGTGACAATGACGTCGCTAGCAGCTGGTTGCTCGCCCGGAGGCAAACGTCTAACTTGGCCTTGAGCGTCGAGCACTATAACGCCGTTCGCAAGACCTAGTATATTTAGGTTGATATTTCCCATATCCATATTCCCACTTCTGCCCAGAACACACCAAACGCGGATCCAATCCCACTCTGCGCTGTGGCTATTTCCTACAATAAATTTAGTAGTGGCATTATTGATAATCAACTCACTAAAGACATGGGAATGCGATGCTTTTTAAATTAGTCAATAGCAATAGCGACTTACATTCAAAAAAAACCAACAAACTTCGCATTTTTTTGCAAATGTCCTAAGCTTCGTTTAATACCATTCACTCAATTCAACGGTAAACGTAGGTTGGGAAACGGATGAGGCATTGAAAGTAGAAGGAGAGCTACTTTGAAATTGTTTAAATTATCCATAATGTGTTGCTTAGTTGCTGCAGCACCACTCGCCGCTCAAACTCTGGAACAGTCTGTGGCTATTACCCTAGCAACGAATCCAGAGATAAAAAGCATCTTTAACGAATATGTGAGCGTGAAAAAGCGTAATGACGCCTCTGGTGGGGCATACAGGCCGAGTATCGACCTTGATGCCGGTATTGGTTATGAAGGTATAAACCCTGCACCAAATAACGGTCCAGACACGGATCTAACAAGAAAGGAAGCAACGATTTCCCTCACTCAATTGCTGTGGGATGGTTCTTCGACTCTGAACGATATTGACCGTACCGCTGCAGAAGCTGAATCAGTTCGTTTGCAATTGATAGCAGATGCCGAAGACAAAGCACTGGAGGTAACACAAATATATCTCGACGCAGTAAAAGCGACTGAGGTACTGGCGCTGTCAGAAAGTAACCTTGCGATACACAAGAAAATCTATAAAGACATAAAAAAACGAGCGAGTTCAGGCATAGGTTCTACCGCAGACGTTTCGCAAGTAGAAGCTAGGATTGCAAAAGCTCATGGTAACTTATTAGCCGCCCAGAATAATTTGATCGACACACATACCCAATTTAGAAGAGTTGTAGGACAAGAACCGCTAGGTCTGATTTACCCAAGGGCCGACATATCTTGGATTCCACTGTCATTGTCAGATGCCCTAGTTGACGCTTTAGATAAACACCCTGTAATTAAAATAGCGGCGGCAGATGTCGACGCAGCACATTTTCAATATAAACAGTCCAAAGGCGTAAACTATCCTACATTCTCTATCGAAGCGTCTCAGTCATGGCGTGATGATGCAGGAGGCGATGAAGGTTCAAGTCAAGAGACGCTCGCAATGTTGAGAATGCGGTATAACTTATATAACGGTGGTGCAGACAGCGCCAATTCAGAAGCTTCTGCTTACCAACTCAATAAGGCGAAAGATCTTAGAGATCGTGCTTATCGCCAAGTCGAAGAAGGACTTCGTCTCTCATGGAGCGCCTTAGATCTCACACTGCAACAGAAAAACTTTTTGTCCGACCATGTTGATTCAGCTTCAGAAACCGTTATCGCCTATGAAAAACAATACCGAATAGGGAAACGTACTCTGCTTGACTTGCTCAATACTGAGAACGAACTGTTTGAAGCCCGCAAAGATTATCTGGATGCCCATTACTCGGAGCAGTACGCTAAATACCGAGTGATGAACGCTACAGGTTCTTTATTGAACGCTCTACTGGTCGACATACCAGAAGAGTGGACAACGGCCGTGGAGTATTAATGATGAAAATAACTTACTTATTACTTCCCGTATTAACGATGACTTTATTTGCCTGCTCCAATCAGCAGCGAGAAGCCTACATCGAGACGCCCGAAGCTGAACAAATTGCCGATCTACAAGACGATGATAAAGATGGTGTAGTAAACGCGCGAGATACCTGCCCTGGTACACCAGAAACATCACAAGTCGACAATGATGGCTGTGGTGAAACAATTCGAGCAGAAGAAGTACGACAGCTGAAAATACTCTTTGCTCATGACTCATTTGAAGTAAACCCAATATTTTCTAGCCAAATTAGCACCATGGCAGAGTTTCTTGAAAACTACAAAAGCGCTTCAATTGAAATCCAAGGTTACGCCAGTAAAGTGGGCTCCAACGAATACAACTTAGACTTGTCAAAGAAACGAGCAAACAATGTACAAGATGAGTTACTTTCGAATGGTATAGAACCAGAGCGCGTGAGAATTGTTGGCTATGGTGAAGAACGCTTAGAAAACGATGGTGACGATCCTACTTCACACGCACTGAATCGTAAGGTAACCGCGACCGTAGTTGGGTTAAGTGAGCAGATCGTTGAAGAGTGGACCATTTTTACCACACTAGAAAAGTAACGTGACATCATCACTGAAAGCGCAAGATGTAAGGTAAATTCGCTTACAAATACAGCTTAGCTTCAAGATCAATAAAGCCGTGATAGGGTTACCAATCACGGCTTTTTGTTCTTTGTCGTCACATGAATCGTAAAGGTGATTCTGTGACTCTTCTTGCTACTCAGAAATTGACTTGTTACTCAGTGAGTAGGCTCCCTCTTAAGCGAACCTACTACCGATTATGCTTTTACCTACCAATTATAGCTTTACTTCTTGATGCTTAGTTTTCGGTAGAGAAATACTTAGCAGGAAGTAACCTAAGATAGCTGCGGTCGTTGAGCCCATCAGGATACCTAATCGAGCAAGCGTATCAAAATCTGCGTTCGTTGGACCAAATGCTAGCGATGAAATAAAGATAGACATCGTAAAGCCAATACCACACAACACAGATACCGCGAAGATGTTCATGAAGTTCACACCTTCAGGAAGCTTAGCGATGCCCGTTTTCACAGCACCCCAGCTGAATAGGAAGATACCCAGAGGCTTACCAACCAATAGACCCATAGCAATACCAAGAGGTAGCATGCCTGTAAGGTTTGAAATTGAGATGCCTTCTAGTGAGATACCTGCGTTTGCAAATGCGAAGATTGGCAAAATTGCAAAAGCGACGTATGGGTGCAGAGCATGTTCTAGATGTTTCAGCGGAGAACGCTCTCCTTTATTGCCTTTCAGTGGGATAGCAAAACCAATGACTACACCAGCCAATGTTGCGTGAACACCTGACTTCAATACTGCGAACCACAGAATTGCACCAACAATAAGGTAAACACTCAGCTTAGTTACATGCTTGTTGTTTAGCATGAACAGCACACCAGTTGCAATGAAGCCAACCGTTAGTGCAAGCGTCGATAGATCGCCTGAGTAGAACAGTGCAATGATAACAACAACCCCTAGATCATCGATAATTGCCAACGCTAGTAGGAATACCTTCAAGCTTACCGGTACACGGTTACCAAGAAGAGCCATGATGCCCAATGCGAAAGCGATATCAGTTGCCGCTGGGATAGCCCAACCTTGAAGCGCTTCAGGGTTACTTGAATTGAATAGCACGTAAATAAGTGCAGGAGCTAGCATACCACCCACCGCTGCGATAGCTGGGAAGATTGCTGTCTCTTTAGACTTTAATGCGCCTTCTAACAGTTCGCGCTTAACTTCTAAGCCAATTAGAAGGAAGAAGACAGCCATTAAGCCATCGTTAATCCAGTGTGATACAGACATACCAAGAACATAGCTGTGCAGTACCCCTTGGTACATTTCGTTCAATGGTGAGTTTGCTACAAACATTGCGATCGCCGCAGCGATGACTAGTATGATGCCGCCAGCAGATTCCAATTTAAAGAAGTCACGGATGACGTCGGTCATGATTTCGCCCTTATATTTATTATTTAAATAAACGAATAACAAAGAATAACCACGAGTTTATATCCAAGCTCTATCGATAAATAATCACTTCTTCGGATGTTTAACTTCGGTTTTTCCTACAAATACTAAACAATACGTCGTATATTCCATAATGTTGTTATGCACCATGAATTAAGTATAGATGAGTTCACCAAGGCTGTATGCACAAATAATTCGAGGGTTGTCGGAATATCAAACATAAAAAAAGGCTATCAAATGATAGCCTTAGGTGTTTTTTAGTAGCCAGTTAACTGCATAAAGCCTGTTGCTTCATGGCTTCCGCTCGCCATAATTGGCCCTTCCCAATAGGGTATGACAAAAGGCAGCCACATATCCCTACGTTTGATACGCGTAGTGAGATTGATATCGTGTTGTGGCACGTTAATAATCCATTGGAGCGGCATTCTTCTACCATTCATTAGCGTCGTATTCTGTAATGGCTTGATAGAAATGTCGGAGTCCGTTAGCTGATACACTTTGCCAGAACGAGTTGCCAATGTTCCAAAAACATAAGGCAATTGTTGATTATGGCGATATCGGTTAATGCTCAGTGCAGTACCGTCATCGAGATTAAACACGAACCAATCCCAGCCTTGCTGACCGACTCCGAGTAAACCACTGCCCCACTCTTTATGCACCCACGCAGTACCTTCGACTTCTTTCGTTACACCGTCGAGATTCAAAACCCCACTCAAAGATAAAAACGGAGCGCTGAAGTTATAAGACGCGACAGGCAATAAGTCGTGCTTTTTCTGATAGCCGTTATCGCCGTTGAGCACGTATGGCCCTTTCGCAATAGTGTCGAGTTCAAGGCCGAACGTATCGGTTTGTACTTGAAGGCGACCTGGAAACGGTGTGTTACCCAAGGCACGCCAGTTCCAGTTATCAATCCAAATTCTAAACGGATGACTGGTCATTCCCGCCTGTCCAATGCCACCACGCGCCAAACGTTGCTCTTTCCAAACCTTAGATTCAGACGAAATTACCACATTTGAAATATAAACCTGCGGGCTTTGCCACCCCCAGGTTTCTCGCTCATCGGTTGCAATGCGAAAGAAGCTCCACTGTACCGAGTACTTTTTCCCATCATCCCCTTTTAGAGACGCAAAATAATGCCACCACTCATGCTGGAATTCTGGGTGGAACTGGAAATCACGAGGCAACGAAACGCCTCGGTCTGGCAATACAGGTTCAAACACATTGAAGTGCTCACTTACAAGTACTGAATTAACCTCATTCTCGCCCTTATCGCCAACATCGACAAAATAGGAATAGTAAGCCCAGACACCTAAAATAGTGCCAAAGAAACCAATCAGTAATAGAGCAGAAACAAATCGGTGTCTGAGTTTTTTTGAGCCATTTCGTTGAAGCATATTAAAGCGCATCCCTCAGTGATTTCATCGGTGTGTTCCGAATCATTCTCATCACTGGCAATGCACCAGCTAACATTAATGCTGCCATGGCCCACGCAAATGTCTGCAAATAGTCCCAAGGAATCACTTGTAATTCGAGTGACCACCCAAAAGACTGCTTAATGACAATATCGACGATCAAGCTGGCTAACGCCAATCCGAGCGGGATAGCAATCAAGGAAGAAATAAGTCCGAACACAAACAACTGCAAGCTGCCTGTAAAAATCAGCTCTTTTGCCGAGACCCCTAAGCAACGTTGCAATGAAATATGCCTTTGTCGAGACACTTCACCCGCAACCGTCGCGAAAAAGATGCCGAAGACCGCGATGACCAAAGTGATGTTACCCAATGTATCAGCTATCGCGAATGTTCTATCAAACACTCTCATCGCCTGACTGTGAATATTGTTATTATCAAAAATACGCTCAGATCCAAGCCTGAATACGCTTTCCAATCGACTTCGAAGTCCTACGGAATTGACATCATCTTTGAGTATGACGCCTAAACCGACATTTCCGCGTCCAGCAAACCCAGATAGCCAGTTTCGATGTGACATCATGACTTGATGGTAAGGGTTGCCATAATCGTAATAAACACCGACAACCTGCCAACCAGAGCCAAGACTGTCATAAAGGTCTATATAGTCGCCTGGGCGAATCCCTAACTTGAGAGACATCGATTCACTGATCAACACACCTTTCGAATGATGCAGGTGGTACCAGTAATTCGGAATACCTAACTTGATCGTCAGCGCTTCTAATTCGCCTTCAGAAGGACCAGTACTGACCACCTGGGTACTTCCGACAGGGGAAGCGACATCTTTCTCCCAACGCCACCAAACTGAATCGACTTCAGGCTGTTCTGACAGCCAATTACTCATACGTGCAGCGGCGTTGTTGGTTGGGTAAATGTAAAGGTCTGCAGCCAAACGCTGTGTTAGCCATTTATCGGTGGTATCCCTAAAGCTACCCACCATGGTTTCTACACCAATATTCGCTGTTAACGCTAGCATGAACGCCATTGTCGCCACACCACGATAACTCATGCTTGAAGCGGCATCCGCAAAGAACCAGCGAGCACGAACCCAACGCAGTGAATAAGACAAACTGTTGAACAGCTTCCACATCAAGAAAGGCGTAAACAAAGCCACACTGACGAGCATCAGGGCAATAATCGCAAAACCAGATTCTTGCGTTTGTGGGGCTTGATACACAGCGACAGCTGCAACCAAGAAACCACAACCAATCAATGCTTGCCAAGTAAACTCAGTGCCAGCAAAACGCATCAAAGATAAACGAGATGACAAACGAATCGGTTGCGACCTCAGCAAACGAACCAATGGCCATGCACACGCTAGGAATGCACCAAGCAACGCCATTAATAAGCTATAACCACTCCAACGCCAACTCCAGCTAAGGGTTAAGCCCACATTCGCATCGTAAAGATCACCTAAACTCGAAGAAACGGCAGGTAACAGTTGGTTTGCCAACATGACACCGAATACATTACCGCAGATCCAGCTCAGTAGAACCAATAACAATAACTCTAAGCAAAGCGCTTTAGTCAGTTGCCAACCAGACACACCTGTTTGTCTCAAGATTCCGACGAGTGGTTGGCGCTGAATGAAAGACAGCGACATCGCTTGATAGAAAATAAACAAGCCAACGACAAACGACAGCATGCCCATCGCTTTTAGATTTAAGTGGAAAGCGCTAGTCAATGACTCAAGCTCAGCTTTAGAGCTGCGAGAGATTGTCAAACCATTGGGCAACATGTTTTTAAGACGTTCAAACTTCTCGGGAGACATGTCTGAACACGCAATCACGGAAAGCCCTGCACTGCGTTTAAGCATTCGGAGCAAGGAGATATCCGCAATCAACCTTGTACCATTAATCAGGTTATTTTGGTCCACTACCACTGGACCTAGCTCTGAACCATCCATCAGTGGAATGTAGTCCCCATCCTTCCATTCCATATGTTCAGCAAGATCATCACTCACTAGGATCGGATATGGTGGTTTCATGAGATCTAACGTGGTGAGTTCTTTTAGGGCAGCACCAGGCTGAAGCTGAAGCATAGAAACAGGGTCTATGCCAATAAGCATAAAGTTTGCACCATTTTCATCAGTGATACTATGGTGGTCAAAAGGAGAACACTGCTGAAAGCCTTCACGACGAAGCTGAATGTAAAAACCTTGCGGGATTTTATTCGCGTTATGTTTTGGTCGAATACGGTAAGGAAGAGGATTCGAAAAGAGTTTTTCGCCATGCGTATAACTTTGCTTGGCGTGTTGGTTGATAGCGGTAACACCAACCAAAAGTGATACGCCTAGGGTTAAACCAAGCCATACCAAGATAATCTGAAGTGGGTAACGTCGATAGTGACCAAGTAGCGCTTTAACTACGGGCCATAACATGCAGTTGCCCTCCTTGTAGACGAATTCTGCCATCCATATGCAATGCAACTTTCTCACTGTGTGTCACCAGCAATAATGTACATTCTAATTGGCGGGCCAAAGAGGTCAGCAAACGCATCACCGCTTCCGCATTGCGCTCATCAAGGCTTCCCGTTGGTTCATCGGCCAACAAAATTTTCGGTTCCATATACAAGGCACGAGCAATCGCAGCACGTTGTTGCTGGCCACCAGACGCTTCTTCAGGGTAACGACCAAGCAAAGGCATCAGGTCTAAAGCAGAAAGAATCTGTCTCCAGAGCCCCTTATCTTCAGGTAAACCTTTTAACTGGCGGCAAAAACGGATGTTGTCGGCAATGTTAAGCGTTGGTAGCAAGTTGAATTGCTGGAAGATATGACCGATGTTGTTTCTACGATAAGCGGTGCGGTCACGCTCGGTCGAGTCGTGCATATCGAAGTGAGGGAAAGCGATTTCACCTGAATCGGCGAGGTCTAAACCCGCGATAAGATTCAGCAAAGTACTCTTACCAGAGCCACTTTCTCCCATTAATGCCAGCTGATCACCTTGGTTTAATGTTAATTCAGCACCTTGCAAAACAGGGTGAAACTCCCCCCCATCGACATAGCCTTTACACAGGTCTGACAGCTTTAACATTAAACAGCTCACATTAGTTAGAATTTGGAATGAGAATCTACACTAATTCCCTGTTAGGAGGAAGTATTTTGAAAGATAGATCACACACCAACGATAAAGTGATGGGGTTGATGCGCTCTACTTCAATTTCCTATCAAGTTTTTAATCCATTTTCTTGTTTTCATGCGGTAGAGCGACCCACCCCACTTAAGCACTTCTTCAGTGAGGAAAAGCAGATATATCCACTCAGGTGGAAACTTCAGATAGATAGCAGCAATCGCGGCGAGCGGAATACCGATCACCCATTGGGCAATCAGGTCTTGATAAAGGCAGAACTTCACATCACCGCCCGCTCTCAACACACCAACAATGACAGTCAGCGGTACCGATCGGATAACAATACCCACGCTTAAAATTAGAATGAACTTTTCTGAGAGGGCTCTGGTTTCTTCCGTCAGTGCACTAAAAGCATTCAGTATTGGCGTTTGTACGAAGTAAAGAAAAACGGCCACAGCGATACTGGTAAAGAAACACAAAATCGTTAAGCCTAACGCTTGGTAATAAACCGCTTCATTATTCTTTGCGCCAAGTTGATTCCCAACCAAAACAGAAGCCGCATTCGACATCCCAATCAATAAACTCAATGAAATAGATTCAACCGGCGTCATCACTGAAAGTGCAGCCAGACCTTGGACACCCGATTGCCCCATGATCGCGTGGTAAGCAAACAAGCCACCAGCCCATGCTAAGAAGTTAAACGTCGTCGGTAGCGATAACTTTAAGAAGCGAACCACTTTCTCGATCGAAGCTGCCGCTTTTATATCGCAGAACTTGAAAGCCAGTAAATGCTTAGAGAAATAAAGGTAGCCAAACAAGGTAACGACTTCGATTGCACCACTTAATACCGTCGCAATCGCTGCACCTTTGATTCCAAGCGCAGGAAAGCCTAAGTTACCGAAGATCAGCACCCAGTTTAAGAACACGTTAGACAGGATACCGATACCGCTGAAGAAGGTGCTTAGCCCGGGTTTGTGCATCGCTCTCAAACCTACAGCCATACTGCTAACGCACGATACAGCTAGCATGCTAAACGAGGTGATAACAATGTATTCAACACCAAGGTTGATCACTTCTTGGGAGTCAGTCGTCACGCCCATGATTTGTGCGGGAAATGAAACGAAGAAAACAATAGTTAGTAACGCAAATAGTGTCGAAACCAACCATGTAAGCGCGGTACTTTCTCGCACACCTTGTTTGTTACCCGCGCCCCAATATTGAGCCGTTAGCAAAGCGCCGCCCGTAGTGACACCCACCAGCATAATGGTCGTGACAAACATGGCTCGACTCGCCACACCCACCGCAGCAATATCAGCTTCACCCAATTGGCCTAACATCAATACATCCACAAGGCCTCGACTTGAGAACATAATGCTCTGCAAGGTGATAGGTAAAGCAATCGCAATAAGCCTACGAACAAAATCACCTCGAGTGTGATGAATAATTGAAGAGAGCAACATAGAAATACCTAAACGGAACGTATTGATGAATAAAGATAAATATCACGCTATTATATCAATGTTCGGTTTTTAACCACAGAGATAAATGGAGTAACAATGAAGAAAGTACTGGTTTTAGGCGCTTCTGGATATGTTGGTTCGCAGCTCCTCCCTCTCCTGCTTGAGCAAGGCTATCTAGTCACAGCTGCAGCAAGGCATATCGACTATTTAAAAGCACGAACAGAGCCTCACGACAACTTGTCACTTGAATACCTTGATCTCGCAGATCAAGCTGCGACACAAGCGCTCGTCCCTGACTTTGACCTTATTTTCTTTCTTGTACATGGAATGGCTGAAGGCCATGATTTCATTGATTACGAACTCAAGTTGGCTCGTAACTTTGTTTCGGCTCTTGGGCCAAAAAACCAACACGTCATCTACCTGAGTTCGCTTCAACCGCAAACGGGTGATTCAGAGCATCTTCAAGCGAGAAAACAAACCGGACAACTGCTTCGTAAAGGACCAGTACCGGTGACCGAACTTCAAGCAGGCGTCATCATTGGCCCTGGCTCTGCGGCGTTCGAGATCATGCGAGACTTCGTGTACAACTTACCTATCATGATTGCGCCCAAATGGGTCGACTCTAAAGCCAACCCTATTGCCTTGCAGAACCTGAACCACTATCTACTAAAACTCGCACAAGACACGCCTAGCGAAAGCCAAACCTTCGAGGTTGGCGGGCCGGATATTGTCTCTTATCGAAATCAATTTGCTCACATTGCCAAAACAGCCGATCGTCCACTCAGGCTGTGGGCGACATCACTTCTCACACCTTCAATGGCGTCTTATTGGTTGGGCGTGGTGACTTCTGTTCCGTCCAACATAGGCAGAGCGCTTCTCGCGGGCTTAAAGCATGACTTTATTGCCAGTTCGACCATCATTAGAGAAAAGTACCCTCAGAAACTTATCTCATTCGAAAACATGGTTGAGCAAGCAATTCACGCTGAAGGAAACTTCGTAAAAAGTAATGTTTGGGGCTTTGACAAAACCGCCTTCACGCGCTGGCAAGCTGGGTATGGCTATTACCCGAAGAAAACAGGGGCAAGTATCACCTCAAGCGCATCCTTAGATTCCCTATGGCATGTTGCACAGCAGATAGGAAGCCCAAAACAGGGTTACTTCTTCGCTAACGCTTTATGGCGCACACGCGAATGGTTAGATCTTATCTTTGGCGGTGGTGTACCTGTTCGACAAATGCCAGAAGGCCCTAACCTAAAAGTCGGTGACAAAATTGATTCTTGGAAGGTTATTCGCTGTGAAGAGAATCAGTTTCTATCTCTGCTTTTCGGTATGAAAGGCCCCGGTTTGGGGAGACTCGAAATCACCGTCTCTGACCACGGTGATTCTCGTGAACTGAACATTTCAGCTTGGTGGCATCCAAAAGGCTTTTTAGGCTTACTGTATTGGTTCGCGATGATGCCAGCTCACCTATTTATCTTTAAAGGCATGGTGAAGGCGATTGAGAAGCAAGCTAAAGAGCAGATGAAGGATTAAAGCAGATTCGAGATTCGGGCAACGAGATGCGAAGAAATTAAGAGCTATAGATGAGACTCCCTCCACACCTTCTTGCTAGAAAAAGACCGCCATTTAGGCGGTCTTTATATTTTTAACTGTCACTAGATTAGCCAATAACGCTAATTGGGATCTCAGCCAGTTGGTTGCCTTGGTTAGCTGGGTACACGATGTATTCACCGTGATACTTCACCGCTGACTTGTAGTCAGTGACTTTGTGAAGCATGAAACCTGCTTCCATCGCTGCTTGAATAAACTCAGCGTGGTTACCACGAACAAACCAGTTCATAGGCTTAACCATCAGCTCACCGTCGAAAGAGTCGTCACACTGTTTGCCACACAAAGCAAAAGAGTGCTCACCATCGGTGAAGAATTGAATCTTGCCGCCAGTCGTTAGCTCGTCTTCACTTGATACACTCCAACCCATCTCGTACATTTTGTCCATGAACGCTTCAACATCACTGTCTTTTAGCGCTTTAGGCTCTTCGCCTTCAGGGAAAAAACGTCCGTAAAACGCAGAAATACGTTTGAAGGTAAAAGTTAAATCAGAGTTATTGCCCTTTGAACGGCCCTGCTTCTGCCAACGCACCAAATCAGGCACAATCACGCGATCATAAGCTTGGGATTTAATCGCCTTCGTTACCCAACGAACTAGATAAAGGTTGTTCGCAATAGGCGCATCAATCGCTTTGCCTGCTTTGTGCAGAGCATAAAGCTCGCCTAATGCATCATTCACTAACTTCTGAATTTCAATATAGTATTTTGACATTATGCCTTCTTTCCTAATGTCCAATATAGTAATGCTGACATTACTGCACACGCAGCCATTACCATAGCCATAGACCCAGCACTGTCACTTGGCAGCATCGCAACGATAGCTCCAACGACAGAACCAGTACCAAATCTTAATGTTCCCGCAAGCGATGAAGCCGTGCCTGCCATGTTTGGATAACCACTGAGCAATAGACCCATTGAGTTACTGCCGATAGTAGAAATGGTGCCAATAAATAGCATCACAAACGGCACAATACCCCAAAGCCCGAGATCCAATAACCAACCGACCAGTAAACCCACGCCAGCCAATAATTGAATGACCAGCGCGGCTCTCAGCATGGTATGAGAGCCGACCTTCTTAACAATTCGACCATTGATGGTCGTCATCAAAATCATCGCAACGATGTTCAGGCCAAACAGGTAACCAAACAGGTCAGGACGTACCCCATAGACATCAATGTAGACAAAAGAGCCTGCGGTTAAGAATGCAAACATCCCAGAGAACGAGAACGCACCCGAGAAAATTAGGCCCATAGCGGTCGAGTTTTTACATAAACGAGCGTAATTGCGAATCGTCGTTTTAAAACGCAATGGCTGACGATTTTCAACAGGCAGTGTTTCAGGGATCTTAATGATAACCGCAAGAATCACGATAACCGCAAAAATAGCCAACACCCAAAAGATTGAACGCCAACCGAACCACAATGCCAAATAACCACCAATCATAGGGGCAATTAATGGCGCAACCGTCATCACTAAGGTAACGAACGACATGGTTCTTGCGAAATCTTCACGGTCGAACATATCACGCACAACCGCTTGGATAATGACCGCCGCCGCCGCACCCGCAAAACCTTGAGCGGTACGAACTAACGTTAACGCTTCAATGCCATGAGTGGTTGCACTCACGACAGACGCTATCGCAAAGAAGAGCACACCAATCAGTAGAACTGGCTTGCGACCATAACTGTCGGCTAACGGACCATGTAATAACTGACCCAATGCAAAACCTGCGGTGTACGCGGTAAGTGTGATTTGCACTTCCCCTGCAGTCACACCAAGATCTTTGGCGATCGTTGGCATTGCAGGTAGGTACATATCGATGGCGAGTGGTGTCAAAGCACCAATAGCGCCCAAAACCAAAAATAGCATCCAACCTAACTGAGGCGTTTGTGGTTGTGAGCTTGGGGTCTGTGAGGTAGACGTTTGCATAACTCTCCGACTAAGTACTAAGTTCTATGTGAACACGAGCATGCACGCAGCAATATACGAATATACACATAGCAATACACGAATACGCACAGTGATACACGAATATGCGCACACATACATGAACATATAGTAATAATGGCTGAAACTGTCCTAGTACCAGTCAAAATAATCAGCCGACGCTATCCTTGGTCGGCCACATCTACGGTAGAAAAGATTACTTCCAGATAGAGTCTACTTCTTCTTGTGTTAGGTAACGGTATTCACCCAACTCTAAAGACTCGTCCATCTCGATTTCACCAATACGTTCACGGTGCAGTGCTTCGACCTTGTTACCAAGTGCTGCAAACATGCGTTTTACTTGGTGGTATTTTCCTTCGTGAATCGTTAACAGTACTTCACGCTCAGCACGAACTTCTAGGTGTGCTGGAAGTGTTAGGCCATCTTCGCTCTTAAGCTGGATGCCCTCTTTGAATTTTTCAACGTAATCGTCTTCAACAGGTTCAACCAACCACACACGGTACGTCTTCTCGCACTTGTGCTTTGGTGATGTGATGCGGTGAGACCACTTACCATCATCGGTAATCAACACAAGACCCGTCGTATCAATATCTAGACGACCAGCAAAGTGCAGCTTGTCCATTTTGATTTCATCGAGTAATTCAAAGGCGATACGATTTGCGCCATCTTCATGCGAACAAACAAAGCCTTCTGGCTTATAAAGCATGATGTAACGTGGGCCGTGAACATTCAGTTCATTGCCTTGCCATTCCACAACGCACTCTTCAGTTACCTTGAGTGACCCGCTTTTTTGAATGACATCATTTACTGTCACTGCCTTGGATTTTAATAAGTGTGTTGCTTCTCTTCGAGTGACGCCTAACGCATCGCACAGAAATTTATCTAAACGCATGAATACCTCAACTAATCTAAGTCGGGTATTATAGTCACCTTTGCTCAATTAGTTGAGCTATTTCACACTATTTGTTTTCTACCCTACAAGACGCGATATGTATACACTCCGCCCGTACCAAGCTGATTCTGTAAAATCAGTGATTCATTACTTCAGAAAACACCAAACACCGGCTGTTCTTGTGTTGCCTACAGGCGCTGGAAAAAGCCTTGTGATTGCAGAACTAGCAAGGCTTGCGAAAGGTCGAGTGCTGGTACTCGCTCACGTTAAAGAGTTGGTCGAACAAAACCATGAAAAGTATGAAGGTTATGGGCTAAAAGGCTCAATTTTCTCTGCGGGTTTAGGGCGAAAAGAGACAGACCAACAAGTGGTGTTTGCTTCGGTTCAATCTGTGGTTCGCAACCTCGATTCATTCTCTAACCAATTTTCACTGTTGGTTATCGACGAATGCCACCGTGTTCCCGATGAAAAGACCAGTAGCTACCAAAAAGTGATCACTCACTTGCGCGAGAATAATTCGGGCATCAAGGTGCTTGGACTGACCGCGACCCCCTATCGTCTTGGTATGGGTTGGCTTTATCAGTATCACACGCGTGGACAAGTACGCTCTGAAGAGCCTAGGTTTTTCAGAGATTGTATTTTCGAGTTGCCGATTCGCTACTTGTTGGACGAAGGCTTTCTAACACCAGCACGCATGATCGATGCGCCAGTATTAAGCTATGACTTCTCACAGCTAAAACCTGCAAGTACAGGCCGCTACAAAGAAGCCGAACTCGATATGGTGATCGAACAATCTAAACGAGCGACCCCACAAATTGTCGACCAGATCATTGAACTGGCCAAAGACAAGTTAGGGATCATGGTATTTGCTGCCACTGTTAGACACGCACAAGAGATCCTTGGCTTACTGCCTGAAGGTGAATCGTCAATCGTAATCGGCGACACACCAACTCTCGAACGTGACCAAATCATCAGTGACTTCAAAGAACGTAAAATCAAGTTCTTGGTTAACGTATCGGTATTAACCACAGGTTTTGATGCCCCTCATGTGGATTTGATCGCGATTTTGCGCCCGACAGAGTCCATCAGTTTGTATCAACAAATCGTTGGCCGTGGCTTACGCTTATCGCCGGGTAAAAAAGAGTGTTTGGTGCTCGACTATGCAGGCAACAGTTACGATCTTTACCAACCAGAGGTCGGAGACCCAAAGCCTGACTCAGATAGTGAAATCATCACTATTCCCTGCCCTGCTTGCGGCTTCAATAATAACTTCTGGGGCAAGCTAGACAGCAACGGCTTCTTACTCGAACACTTTGGCCGTAAATGCCAAGGCTACTTTACCGATGAAGACACGGGCGAACGCGAGCACTGTAACTATCGTTTTCGTGCTAAGTATTGTGGTGAATGCGGCGCTGACAACGACATTGCCGCGCGCATTTGTCATGAGTGTGATGCCACCTTGGTCGACCCAGATAAAAAGCTTAAGGAAGCGTTAAACCTCAAAGATGCGTTGGTGTTTGAGTGTTTAGAAATGGACCTTAACGTTCTCAAGGACGAAAAAGGCAAGTCGCAGCTTAAGGTCACTTACCGTGGAGAAAACCAAGCACAAGTGCATGAGTTTTGGTCATTAACCACCAAGAAACAGAAACAGAACTTTAAGGATCAGTTTGTTCGCCCTCACCTTGCAGACAGACACAGACCGTTTGAGGAAGCTTCACCGACGAAGGTGGTCGCTCACCAACATCGATTCCGCCCACCTCAATTCGTCATTGCACGTAAAGTCGGGCGCTTTTGGAAAATGAGAGACAAAATATTCGAAGATGAACTCAAGCAATAGACTCTCAATAATCAACAGAATTAATAAAAGGAGTATCGATACTCCTTTTATTCACATTCTAATGACCACACATGAGTTAACTTGTTAAACCACAAATTAGATTACGCTCAGCTTTTTCTGATTCCCGCACCTCTTTTTCCATATTATCAAAAATCTCAATGGCTAAAGTTGGCCTATGAATATAAAAGCCTTGAATAAAGTCAATGCCTAGCGTTTCTAAAGTTCTTAACTCTTCAATTGTTTCAACACGTTCTGCAACCACTTTAGTTTGGCTCATTTCTGCCAACTCAACTAATGAGTGCACCATTTTTTTCTTAAAATCAGAACTGTTAATATTTTCAACAAGCGAACCATCAAGCTTGATCGTATCAAAACAGCCTTCAGATAAAATTGAATACGATGAATAACCTGAACCAAAATCATCTAAGGCAACTATGATCTGGTGGTGTTGTAGTCGCTCTACTATTTTTCGAAACTTCTCATCTGCACGATAAAAAACAAGCTCAGTCACTTCAACACATAAACGGGAACGGATATAAGGGGGTAGATGACATAAACGATCAATAACACTCATATCGAAAATGGTTTTAACTGAGAAGTTTAATGACAATTGAATAGTTGAATAGTGCTCAAGTAAGCCAATTGCGTAAGTTAGCATACGAGAATCGAGCTCCTTCTCAAGCCCATGAGAGGCTACAACATCGAGCAATTCACCAGCAGAAACGATTTTTTCACGCCCTTCTTCGTCTTCCATTTTTAAACGACACAGTAGCTCATAGCTCGAAGCAACACCCTTTAAAGAATGAATTTTTTGAGCAAAGCAAAGCAACCTATCCGAGTTAAGTAATTCAACTGCTTCTATTCTAAGATTCGGTAAGCTATAGAGCATGACCCCGTCTTGTTGCTGCCAGTCTTGGTAAGATTCATTGTTTGACTTTGCTTTACGGCAACAGTATTCAGCTTTGTAAATACAGTCTTCGACAGATTCATTAGGACCACTGCGATAACGGCCAAAACTAAAGCTTAGAGCGTTTTCTGTTTCTTGGGTGAGGTTCTGTTCCAACAAATATTCTAGCAACTCCTTGGAAACCGACGTTTGGCAAATTAATACAAATTCATCGCCACCAACTCTATACGCCATCCCTACGCCTTGTGCGGCTATTTTTTTGAAGCGCATAGCTAAATTTATTATCATTCGATCACCTACATGGTGACCTTGACTATCATTGAGAAACTTCAATTGATTTGCATCAATGTAATAATAACAACGAGAACACTCAATGACCTTTTTATATTCTATAGATTTTCGATTATACAATCCTGTCATGAAATCTTTATCAGAATTAGACAACAATTTCTTATAATCGCCCAAATTAATAACTCTTAATTCCCCAAGATCATAAACACACGCTAATACAAAAGAAGCATGAGACAAGTAGAATAGCGCCTGTATTAAATAATAATACTCAGGTATGAATGAAATAGTCATTGATGATTCAAGAACCACCACAGACATAATAAAACACGAAAGATAGCTAATTATTATTTGAACTTTATTATTAACTTCTTTTGATATCAAACAAAATGCTATAACAACGGCTGCAAGGATAGTGCTAATTAAAAACCCAACAATGACATCAAAGTTTATATAAACTGAAAAGAACTGTAGAAACAAAAATGAAGAACAAATCAGTAAGTGCTTTGTATTTATTCTATCGCAACTTGAAAAAACAAGCATTAAATATACACAAACTAAAGATAAAGAATAAGAAACGAACCAGTAGTCGCTTCTAAAAAAATTTATAACGTAGGTTCCTTTATCATCATACCCATCCCATAAAAACCCAAACTTGTAAATATAAAACATAGAAAACAGCACTATATAGCACGTCATAAATAGTGTTTTAGATCGCTTTATCGGCCAAGCAAAATAAACATAAACTAACGATATTGCGCTCGACAATAGAAATAGGGCTAGAATCACCCCATCTTTCATAACAAGTGATTGCTTTAATTGATGCTCTTTCGAAAATAACGCACTGGCATTTACAGTCTTACCTCTAGGAAATTTCACTAAAACATAACTGTATTCAAAATTTTTGTTCAGCCGTAGCGAGCGATAATACTCAAACAAAAAATTGCCAACAACTTTTCCGTCTTGATCAACAAAAAACAGCTCTCCTGTCCGGGATGAAAGAGATTTCCAAACTAGATGTTCATATGATTGGTTGTCTGAAGGTAGTGCAAGTTTAAGCCAACACGACTGATTAGGTTCAGGAATACAAGTAACAATTGAGCTCCACCCTTCTTCCTTATATAGGATGGCATCAACCGAAGAATCACTCACTACCATGCCATATTCGAAATCACTGATTTGCTTGAAATCTAATTCGTTAGCATGGCTAGTGAACGTTATCAGCACTGAAAAAAACAACATAACTAGCACTGTAAATGGCACTCTAAAATCCTTATTAAATCAAATATCGCGCGGCAAAAGAGCCCCATAAGTCCATATACTTGCGAGTTTACCATGTTAATTATTTGTAATTTGTAAGGGAATGTAATAACGTCAACGCATTACTATTGAGCAAATGAGTCAACATGAATATCAGGTTGGTTAATTGCACGTTGATACAACACTTTACATTGCTAAAATGATAAAGCGTCTCTCGTATTCACATTCATACTCCATTCATTTTTATTGTATTAAACTGTCGTTACTTGCTTCTTTTACTAAGGCCACTGCATGCAAAAACCAAGCGCTATACTCATCTGTATCGCTGTAGCTATAGGCTCGACATCAAGCTTTGCACAAGATGATCACCATAACGGTCATGATCTTGTACAAGATGTTCATAAAGCGGGAACCCGTATCGAATTTGAAGAAGATCAAGACGAAGTCTATGAAGCGGTGCAAGAGGGCTACATTCGCCCTTTCTCAGAAATGTATGCTGCGGTTGAAAATGATCTTCATGGCCGAATCATTAAAGTAGAACTAGAAGAAGACGATGATATTTGGGTGTATGAGCTAAAAATAAATTTCCAAAACAATATCATTAAAGTGGAATACAACGCTGAAACGTTAGAAATGCTGATGATTAAAGGTCGCAACTTTAAAGAAGCGATCAAAAACTCCCACGAATAATAAATAACAATAAAAGAGTGATACATGAAAATTTTAGTCGTTGAAGACGAACCTCGCTTGGGCCAACAAATTCTAGAGACCCTTGAGGGAGCCGACTGGGTTCCAGAGCTTTCTCAAGACGGTATCGACGCACTCTACCGTGCAACATCGGAAGAGTGGGATGCCATCGTTCTCGATTTAGGTCTACCTAAGCTGGATGGCCTAACCGTATTAAAAGGTATTCGAGACGAAAACATTAACACGCCAGTGATTATCCTAAGTGCGCGCGACACGCTTACTCAGCGTGTAGAAGGCTTGAATGCAGGTGCTGATGACTACCTAACTAAACCATTCGAAATGGTCGAGCTGATAGCCCGCATTCGTGCTCAACTGCGCCGAGCGTCAGGCAGTGCTGCTCCTATACTTCAAATTGGTGATCTAAGCCTAGACACACGCAGCTCTAAAGTGTTGTGGCAAGGCCAAGCGGTTAGCCTCACAGCGCTTGAATATAAAGTGGTCGCTTATTTCATGCATAACCAAAACAAAGTTATCTCGCGCACTGAGTTGGTTGAACACATCTACAAGCAAGATTTTGACCGCGATTCAAACACGGTTGAAGTGTTCATTGGTCGTATTCGTAAGAAAATCGCACCAAAGATCATCAAAACCGTTCGTGGCCTTGGCTACCAACTGAATGCTGAATAACGCTGTATTTAATTAAGCTAAGAGCAATCTCCAATTAGTGGACAGCCTGTGCTGATCGTTGTTGTTCTCATAGCAAGATGAGCAAAGACAGGCTGGTAACGTATGAATCTAAAAAAACGAACACTTAAAAACGTCAGTCTAAAAAGCCGCTTGCTCCTCGCCGCGGCTTTTTGGCTAGGTGCGATGATATTAGCGGCAGGCGTCGGAATACCTAAGTTGGTTAACGATTACTTGGTCGATGACGTCAAGCAACAGCTCAGCCTAACCATGGACGAGTTAACCGCCAACATAGAAACCAACGACAGTGGTAACCTCATCATGGCAGAGCGTCTGTCTGACCCTAGGTTTAACCAACCCTACAGTGGTATTTATTGGCGAGCCGCTACTCAAGACCAGATTATTCGATCTCGCTCGCTATGGGACAAAGACCTCACCATCAAGCGTTCGCCGATTCATACTTCAATCAAAGGGCCTGAGAAAGAAAAGCTTATTTACATCGAGCAGGATATCTATCTGCCTGAACTGAACGATCCTGTCACGATCACCATAGGTATTGATGAAGATCCATTAGAATCCACACTGACCGAACTTACAGGTCAGGTCTGGTTGATTCTGATGCTACTGTTTGTGGGCGTGCTGATGTTGATTGGTATTCAAGTCAGTTGGTCGCTATTGCCACTCAGTAAGATGCAACGTGAACTGGTGATGTTGAGAAACGGCGAGCAACAAGGGTTAAGCGACAACTACCCGAAAGAGGTTTCTCCATTAGTTTCTGATCTCAATGCCCTACTCTTCCACTATCAAGAGTTATTGGAGCGAGCGCGTAACCACGCGGGTAACTTATCTCATGCGTTGAAAACTCCGCTGTCGGTTCTGAAAAATGAGATAGAGCGACTTCCAGAGGATGACAAGGCACTGCTGCAACAACCCATTAATCAGATTCAAAGCCAAATCGATTATCACCTTGGCCGAGCACGCATGGCCGGTGCAATGAACATTCTTTCGGTGAAGTCTTCACCTTGTGAGCGTGTTGAAGCTATCTCAATGGCGTTTGATAAAGTCTACTCCGCCAACGAAGTCACCATGATTAACGAGCTAGACTCTGAGATTGAAGTGGCGGTAGAAAAAACCGATCTTGATGAAATGGTCGGCAACCTACTCGAGAACAGTTACAAATGGGCGAGCAGCATTATCCGAGTCCATTCGAATGAACTCGATGATGGCAACATTGAATTGGTGATTGAAGATGATGGCCAAGGCATTCCTGAAGAGAAGCTTGAGCAAGTGACCAAACGAGGTGTTCGACTTGATGAAACCACACCAGGAACAGGCTTGGGGCTTAACATCGTGAATGAAATGGCGCACAGCTACCGAGGCAGCCTAACGCTCAGCAAGAGCTCTATGGGCGGCTTAAAAGCTTCTCTGGTGCTTAAAATAAGTAAAGGCTGAACAAGCTAAATAAAAGTTAAATACAATAAGCCCTAGCGTACTGCTAGGGCTTAGTTTTATCTCGGTTCATCGAGACACGACTCACTTCAACTTAATTAGCCCATCGAATGTAGCCCAATCATATTGCCTTCCGTGTCACTCACTACACTGATAAAACCATGCTCACCAATGTCCATTTTGGGTACTTGTAGCGCGCCACCATTGGCCGCTGCCAAACTGGCTTCTGTGGCACAATCCTCACAAGAGAAGTAAACCATGGTGCTGTTGCCTCCCGCTTTTACACCGGACATCTTACATAAAGCTCCTGTGGCGCCATAGTTCCCCATATCGCAAGGAAATACCCACATCTCAACTTCGATTCCGGTTTCATTGTCTAACTTATCCAGCGTCACTTTAAACACTGATTCATAAAAAATTTTTGCTCTCGACATGTCATCAACATATATTTCAAACCAACCAATCGGATTCATTTGCATAACGTTATCCTCAGCTTTCGCTGCTTGTTCGCCCTTAATCAGCATAGTCAAAGTTGAACAATTTATAGTTGAGGAGTTACATGAGAGAAGGTTAAGTTTCTTTAGATAGAGTCCAGTAGAAATCACAAAGCCTTGTTTGAAGGGGGTTCAAACAAGGCACAAGTTAGTCGCTCTTATATATCGCTCTGTATATCATTTACAGCCACATCTAGAATTTGCACATTATCATTATGAGTCGCGACTCCAATCATTAAAATCCTACCATCTGTATAATAGTCATGATCTTCATTCATTACTTCCACCGTAGCCAATGGGTACTTGTCTAGATCAATATCTGGTAATGACGTTCGTATCTGATTAGCAAGCCTATCTCGCTCTTCATCAACATTAGGGTCAATGTTATGCAGTATGGTCACAATGCCGGAGTAAGGGGTAACTTTAAGGCCATCATCATAGCTGATTGCACCTAACCACTGAGGCTGGTTAGTTTGAACATCAACACCAGCACGCCACCAGCGAATATGGCTACGCTTCATCAAGTTACCCGGCAATTGAAACGCCATATCTTGTGGCTTGTCTCTCCAATATAAATCGGACACTGGGGGCGTTTTGTCTCTAAGCAATGCGAGATAGCCAGCCCATTCAATCTCATTTCGAGAAAAAGTTTGATTCTCTATCCAGCCCAATTGTTTCATTAAGTCTCTTGGGGTTGCTCCAACATATAGTACGTTGATCGCTTGTGCCGAGTAGAATGAAGATTTGCCTGGGAACGCTTTATAGGTAACCGAATTCCAGTCGACTTTGTCAATTTGAGCCGTCTCTGGTTGATTCTTAAAATCATCCGCTTTCCAGAAAAAGTGTGCGTAGTTCGCAAACAATACCCACGCCAACAACAGCGCACTGGATTTGAGCACCAAGCGTCGCCACTTCATTCGATAACCAATAATGGTGAAGACCAATACCGTGAACACACCGGCGATCAAGCTATTATGCTCAGAGATAAATATCTTAAGGTTATTAAGCCACGGGAAGTTTTCAACACCGTGCGCCAGTAACATGCCCCAAGCAATGAACTGTCCACCACCAAGAGCCAAGCCGAACAACGCCAACACACTAAAATTACGCCACGGTACACGATGCGAGCCCGCTATAAATGGCACAACCCAAGCGATAGGCCCTAATAAACGAGCAAAAAGAATGATGTATGTGCCTTTGCGAGCAATTAGATAGCGGCAGCGCGCAATTAATCGTTTGGTTTTAGGACGAAACTTAATGAGCCTTCGCTGCGCTTTCGCACCGTATTTATAGCCAATGAAATAACTGAGTTGGTCACCAAGCAAACCACCTAGCATGACCAAAACCAACGCCATCCTTGCACCTGAATACAGTTGAAAGCCCGCTGCGATAAAGAAGGGCTCTCCCGGTACAAATAGGTTTGGGCCAATGAGAGCATCACCCAACGCCCCCAGAAACAGCCCTAGTCCATCAAACATAACAACCTCAGTGCTTACTGTTCTTTATAATGACCGAACTTGTAGTTCATCTCGTTGTTACGCATTTCGCCTTTAAAAAAGCGTCTTACATTGGCTTTAAGGTAAGTAGATCCTGTCTTTACAACACCATCTTGGTTTAAACGACGTGGGTCAAAACCAAAGGTCATATTCAGGAATCTAAATCGCCATGTTTTGCTCGCACGTTTTACATAGTCACAGTCTTCACACAGTACGATCTCTTCATCGAAACCGCCGATTTCATCATGCGCTCGTTTAGTCGAGAAAATACAGGCGCCAATCGCCGTCGGGAAAAAGAACTGGGTAGTAAATAAGCCTGCGTTAAACAGCCCGTAACCAAACTTGTGTACAAGCGGCAGACCTTTCGAGCTCATGTACACACCCGCCACTTCAAGCTTCTTCTCCTCTAGTTCATAAAGCGCTTTCGCTAGGAAGTTTCGGGGCAAACTCACGTCGGCATCTAAGAAAAGGATTCGGTTGTACTGCGCTAATGAAGCGCCTGTGTTTCTGCCAAGGCTCACACCGCGATTTTCCATATGATGAACCGTTAACTTTGGCAACGCGCTTTCATAAGCTTGTGCCACCCCTCTTGTGTTGTCCTCACTGTTCGAGTCGACAACAATCACCTCAAATTCTTGATGGGTTTGCACACTCAACTCTTCCATTAAGCGGCTGATGCGTTTCTCTTCGTTTAGCGTAATTACGACAATGCTTACCGGTTCCATATTTTCACCTATTCATTCTGCTGTTTAATTACCACTAAGATTAACCAACCAAGCCTTAACCAAGTCTTAGGCAAACATTCATTTTCCGTTCATTAACTTGATGATTTAGCAACGCTATAAATAGATAAGATAGGCAATGTAAAAGACGATAAAATGGGGTAAATAAGCGCTAGTGAACGTTTTATCTCCAAACGAATCATTTATCGAAGGAAATTCACTTTGAGATGGGCTTCTGACTTGCTCAGATTTGAATGTGATGTTAGTATCCGCGCTCGCTTAAGCATGAACTCGTTTATGCCTAAGCTTTACCACATACTCAAGGTCGCATTGAGGTGTGAAGTTAATTTTTACTAATTTGAGAGTAAAACTATGAAATTTGAAGCAGTAGTACGTACTGAACTAGGTAAAGGTGCGAGCCGCCGCCTACGTCACGCTGGTAAATTCCCAGCTGTAATCTACGGTGGCGAAGCAGCAGCTGTAGCTATCGAACTTGTTCACGCTGACGTGATCAACCAAATGGATAAGCCTGAATTCTACGAAACAATCACTCTAGTGATTGACGGCGCAGAAGTTAAGGTTAAGCCGCAAGACGTTCAACGTCACGCGTTCAAGCCTAAAGTTGAGCACATGGACTTCATCCGTATCTAATTCCCTACCAAGGAATAAGATTGGATTAATCCAGCCTTCTGCATAGAAAAGATAATCGATCTTACCAGTCGAGAAATCTAGAAATTCGAAACCCCGATGCTACCAACATCGGGGTTTCACCGTTTCTAAGCCCTCAAAAACGTCGTAAATCTCGCGCAACACACTGAAAATAATCAACTTTCCCTCCCCTATTTTGTCCCTATATTTTCTGGGTGGATTAAGGGTGGACGAAAGGTGGACTTATAAAGTAGTTTTTCTAACACAAAGACTAGACCGCTTTTTCGCTAGGCTCTTCTTTCTAGAACGTTCGTAATGTCTTTTTTGAGTTCCTCTGAAAGGCGTTCGAATTGTTTTGGTACAATCAAACCTTCCTCGCACATTTGCATGAGTTGGATAAATGCTCGGCTTCGAGAATGGCCATCAAAAATAAGCTTCATTTGCTTTTGAGATTCTTTGGAGTACTCGCACATAAAGTGAAACCTTTCCCCTACAGATTCTGATTCATCAGTAATCGCTTTGATGGCTTCATCTAGCTGACGAGTACAAAACAGTTGCGCAGCTTCACTCTTTATCTCACAAAAGATTTTCCAATCAGACTCTTTGATATTCATACAGACCTCCACAAAGTGTTACTTTTTAGGGTAGAACATTACGGCGTTTAAAAGACGTGAACGACACGATTACCCCATAGTAAACCAGAGCGCTGTTAACACGAAATCCAATCTTGAGCTGAAAGGAGGAGCCAGCAATAGGCCGCTTTAAGCGCCTGTAGGGATATTTCCAAAGTCTAGTTTGATATTAATTCCACTAATTTCAATTTCGCTTGATGCTAAGAAATACAGGCATAAAATTTGGCCAGAGGTACATATAAGAATCCGCCTTAAATGCTTGTTATCTGCGTTGCTGAAGATTAGCGACATGATGCTTATACTTCTTCTCACGCCAAAACCATATTGCATAACTTAAGGGGATAGCTCCAATCGAGCTCCAGAAGCCACTCATTAATACATCGGTAGTTTGTATCCAGCCCCAAGCTGTTTCTGACATAAACAACGGCTCAATACTTCGACCTACCATCACGCCTAAGATTGCTGGAAATGATGTACGAGCAGTAAATCTGAGACTTCCTTTTTTCCTCTCTAGCTTCCATTTTGAAAACTCGATATCAGGATCTTTCACTATTGCCTCCATAAGATAATTTGCCTGAAGCACATAATGCCTAATTGAGTCGCTGACAACACTACCTAAACACTCAAACCTACGATCGAAATCACTGAAACTAATCCAAGTAGAAAATTACAAGCGTAACAGTCTGCTTAAATGCTTGTCATGGCGCAATTTGCAACACCTGTGGCGATTTACTACAATATAAATACAAACTAAATTAGGAGACATATTATGGCTACTGCAAGTGTACGTATTGACCAAGATCTTTTTGATAAGGCTGCGATAATGGCTAAAGCACTAAACCGCACTACACCAAAACAAATTGAGCACTGGGCTAAAATCGGGAAAATGATGGAAGACAACCCCGATCTACCTTATGAGTTCGTAAAGCAAGCAGTCATAGCAAAAGCTGAGAAGGAAGCAGGTAAATTAGAGGCTTACTCTTTTGACTAAGATTACCAACATTCTTCAGACACCTACTTTTAAGAAGGCGGTCAAGAAATTACACAAGAACCAAAAAACGGATCTAGATAATGCTATTCGAGCCCTTATGGAAGATCCGCATCTTGGTGAGCAGAAGAAAGGTGACCTGTTTTTCTTGAGAGTGCATAAATTTAAGATGGTTAAGCAATTAACATTGCTCGGTTATAGCTATGAAGATGGTACTGTAACTCTCGAACTAATAGCTCTCGGCTCGCACGAAAATTTTTATCGAGATATGAAGAAAATATATTGATTCAATGTGATCGAAAATATCCTTGCCCGTCTGAGCCATACTCGTTTGTTGAACGAAGCCGCTACGCGGCAGAGTAAAACAGCTACCATCCATACTCTTGTAACGCTATAACTCTCCTTATGAACAACACCTTACTAACCTTAAACTGCAAGGTAAACCACCTGCAACTATTGATGCCTATTCTCGTGTGGTTCGTCGAAAGGCATTTGATAATAAGGAGAATGGCATCAACCAAAATAGAGGAGGTGTAACGACGAAAGAAACGAAAAATAGCTAACTGGTTAATAAGATTGCTATCGCAACCTTATCTTGGCCTCGCTTGCCTTGAGAAAAACCTCAAAGCGATGTGTCCTTCAAACTAAATTACGCAATTTACTTAATAAAGTGGCTTCGGGCTTATTCAACACTTGGGATTTAGTGTTGGCTACGCAACACCTCAATCCTTATTAGTTAGCTTAAATTTCAACGAATTGTGCATACGGGCAAGCACTCACAAGTTCACTTTTAACACCTTTAATTAAGTGCTCTGGAACCCAAAAGTCCAAAGCTCCATCGGATTCATTAAACAGAGTTACGCACGTCCCTCCAATCGGGTCTTTCACAAACTGAATACGGACAATGCTAGTAGTACATATCGTGCTGCCTTTTAAGCTAAGGAATCGTTCCACAGCCAGCTTGCGGATCGTTATTTGATTACCCTCAACCTCGATGATTGCTTTGAGCTTTGAAGTTTTCAATTCGAACAAACCAAACAAGGCAGGAAACACAAATGTTGCGCATAAAACGACAATGATTATTGAAATAACATCCATAGCTTCACGTCCCTTTAAGCTAACGCCGCATTAAGGTGTGAGCTGCGCTCGGCTATACTTGAGCGAAGCGAAAATGCCGAGCGTTGCGAATCACTCTTAAATGCTTTGTTAGATTTTAGATCTCGAATCTATGCAAATACCTCGCAAAGACCCAACCAGTTCTATACTCTCCCGATTCATCACACAAATACTCAACCAGCACCCACCGTTTTGACTTTTCTATAAACTTTACAGTTTTTCCGTTTCCGAGTTCATCGAGTATCTCTGAATTAATTGTTGGATCATTCCTAACATGTAGGATTGTAGCTACAACAAAACGATAATTCTTGAGGTCAGTTAATTCGTACTCTTTCCGCGCCTCATTCACAATTAACTTAGGAGTTACCCTAGAGTTTGTATCACTAAATAGCTGTGACCAATCATCGTAAAGTGGCATAGATAAATTGCAAAATACTCCAATCCAATAACTAAAAATGAGCCCAATGATCAGCTGCATTGAAGGCGGTTGATTATTGTACCAGTCTAAAATGCTACCACTGCTCTCTGGTGCAGGAGCAGTGCTAAATTGAGTAACAGCGTCCTCGATGACACCCGCATTGATTTCAAAGCCAATTTCAGCATTAGAGCTATCCAAAATTCCAGCTAAGTCTTGCTGTAATATGGAGCCTGACATCTCTCTTACTGCTTGGATAGCTGCGGAGTCATTTGCAACAAACATACGAGAAATCGAGCTAGCTGCGATCAACGAAGCAGCTTCTTGCATCGCAAAAGATTTCAAATAGCCTCTTGCTTGCTTTAGAGCTGAAGACTCATAAAGCGACATTTGCTTTGCCACCTCGCTCGCTTGCTTTAGAGCCGAAGACTCATAAAACGACATTTGCTTTGCCACTTCGCTCGCTTGCTTTAGAGC